>JAFAEX010000254.1 GCA_023423795.1 Chloroflexota bacterium
GGTGGCGTTGCGGCCTGCTGGGGGGTAGCGGGCTTGGCGGGATGCCGGCTACCCGCCCGCGATGCTCCGATAGACCGCGTCGGTTTCCGGGGACGGGGCGATGCCGACCTGTTCGCGCAGCAGCCGGCGGCAGCGTTCGTAGGCGACGACCGCCTGGCCGCGGTTGCCGCCCGCCACCAGCGCCTGCATGAGTAGCCGGTGGCCGGCCTCGCGCAGGGGCGCCAGCGCCACCAGTCGTTCCGCCTCGCGCTCGGCCATCGCCGCGTTGCCGCGGGCGAGTTCGGCGGTGACGGTGCATTCGAGGGCGTGAACCCGAACCTCCTCCAGCAACCGGCGCTGCCCCTCCACCCACGCGCCGCCCTCGCCGCTGAGGAACCCGCGGGCCGCGACCTCGGTCGCCACCCGGGCCTCGGCGAGCGCCGCGGGCCACTCCTGCCGGCGCATCAAGACCTCCGCCCGGTGCAGCGCCGCCGTCGCCCATTCGAGGTCGATCTCGCTGCCCGCCGGCAGGATGAGTTGGTACCGCCCGTCGCCGCCGCGGATCGCCGGTTCGGCGCACGATCCAACGATTGGCCGTAGCGTCCGGCGCAAGCGGCTGACCAGCACGCTGAGGGCGTCGTCCCAGGAATCGGGGAGGGCGTCGTTCCACACCGCCGCTGCGGCGTCGCCCCGCCCGGCCGGTTGCCGGCGGTGCAGGACGAGGAACGACCAGAGGCGGCGGCCCTGACGGGTCGGGAAGTCCTCCTCGCGGAGGAGGACGCTGCCCCGTTCCACGGCGAGTTTCCCGCACAACTGGATCCGGAGGGGCGCATCACGATCGTCCATGCCTGCAAGCCTAGCGCAAGGTCCTCGCAGGATTCGGCCACTAGGTTGGCGGTACGGATCGCCGGCCGGCGGGATCCGTGCGGAACCAACCGGAGGAGGCCGACATGGCCAGGGTGGTGCGGTGCGCGTGCGGCGTCGAACTGCGCGACGAGGACGAGCAGTCGCTGATTCGCCGGGTGCGGGAGCATGCCCGCGAGGCCCACGACCTGGCGCTCGACGATGAGCAGATCAGGCGGATGATGGAGATCGACCAGTAGCGTGCTTGCTCCTGGGAGCGCGGCGGCCGCCTTCGGGCGCCGCGCTCCCGGTTCCCGGAGGACCGATGACGAGTGATCCCATCTCGCGGCGTGCCGCCGCGATCCGCGACCTGCCGTCGTTTCGGGTGGTCGCGGATTTCTACGCGCGATCGACCCTGACGCAGCGGCGCGGCGACCCGAGCGCGATCGATTTCACCTTCGGCAATCCCCACGAGATGCCGCCCTCTGCCTACGTCGAGACGCTGCGGGCGGCGATGGAGCCGCGGGACAAGGACTGGTTCGCCTACAAGGACCACGTGCGAAGCGCCCAGGACGCCGCCGCCGCGGGGTTGCGGCGGCTCCTCGGGCTCCCGTTCGAACCCGAGGACATCCTGCTGACGACCGGTGGGTTCACCGCCCTCGCGGCGGTGATGAAGGTCGTCGCCGACCCCGGCGACGCGGTCATCTTCAGCCTGCCGCCCTGGTTCCTCTACGAGCCGCTCGCGGTCGAGTGCGGCCTTGTCCCGGTACGGGTCCGCGTCGATCGGGAAACGCTCGATCTCGACGTCGCCGCGATCGAGGCCGCGATCACGCCGCGCACGCGGATCGTGGTCGTCAACACCCCGAACAATCCAACGGGGCGGGTCTACCCGCCGGAAACGCTGCGCCGGCTCGCCGGCGTCCTCGACGCCGCTTCGGCGCGGATCGGCCGCCGCATCTACCTGCTGTCCGACGAGCCGTACAACCGCCTGGTCTTCGACGGGGCGCGATTCCACAGCCCGGCCGAGTTTTACCCCTTCACCTTCATCGCCTATTCCTACGGCAAGACGCACCTGTCGCCGGGGCAGCGCCTCGGGTACGCCGCCCTGCCGCCAGACATGCCGGACCGGGAGGCGTTGCGGCAGGCCATCTTCGCCATCCAGGTCGTCTCCGGGTGGACCTTCCCCAACGCGGTGATGCAGTACGCGCTGCCGCGGCTGGAGCAGTTCTCGACGGATATCGAACGCTTGCAGCGGCGGCGAGACCGGCTGGTGGACGCGCTCAGCGGCATGGGATACCGCGTCCTGCGCCCGGAGGGTACGTTTTACCTGTTCCCACGCTCGCCGCTGGCGGACGACCGCGCCTTCACCGACCGCCTGGCCCAGCGCGACATCTTCGTGCTGCCCGGCGCGATGTTCGAGACGCCGGGGTTCTTCCGCATCTCGCTGACGGCCAACGACGACATGGTGGAGCGCAGCCTGCCGGGATTCGCCGCCGCCATCGCGGACGTTGGACGCGACGCCGACACGGCCGACGCCTGGCCGCTCGCCGGGGGTTAGCCCTGGATGGCGAGCGCGTCCGCCGGTAGCCCGGCGTTGACCGCGATGGCCCGCATCGCCAATTCGATCATGGCGCGTTCGCCGGCGGCGCGGGCCTCGTCCTTGTGCGCTTCGGTCAGGCCGAGGTGCGCGCCGTGGCGGGGGTTGTCGAAGACGGACAGGATCGAGAGCCGCTCCATCCCGAAGGACGCGGCCACGGCGAAGGTGGTCGCGGTCTCCATGTCCACCGCGACGTACCCGGCGTCGTGCCAGGCCTCGACGTCCCCCCGGCTTTCGGCCAGCAGCGCGGCGGTCGTCCAGACCGGCCCGGCCTGCGCCGGGTGGGTCGCGTCGGCGAGCGCCGCCCGGACGAGGGCGGGGGAGGCGTCCACGTCCGCCACCCCGGGGAGGTAGCAGGCGGCCGCGCCCTCCGCGCAGCGGGCCTTCGTGGCGATGACGAGGTCGCCGGCGTCCAGCCCGTCGGCGAGCCCGCCGCAGACCCCCGTCTGCACGACCAGTTTCGCACCAAGGACGGCGAAAACGTGGACGATTTCGGAGGCCATCGGCGGCCCGTAGACCGAGGCGTAGCCGACGTCGATGCCGCCGCGGCGGCCGACGAAGACGTCCTCGAACAGGTCGTTCGGGGAGCCGACGTCCACCACGTCGGTGAACAGCGTCCGGTGGCGGTCGGCGTTGCGGCGCAGGTTGCGGGTGCCGCGCAGCAGCAGCGCTGCCGGGATGCGGTCACGCGGCAGGTCGAGGGCGGCCAGCCAGTCCTCGCGGGTCAGGTCCTTCAGCATCGGGATGTTCTCCTTTGGGACAAACGGATGGCGGCCTTTGACGCCGGAAGGGTCTGGTTCCGAACATTCCCGTCATCCCGAGCCTGTCGAGGGATCTCGTTGCCGAGTCGTGGAGTCGCGGCGTCGAGGAGCGGCGAGATCCTCGACAGGCTCGGGATGACGGCGCGTCGGGCTCCCGGCGCGCGGCCGGTCAGGCGACGAGGTCGCGGCTTGCTTCCCCGCACCGGTGTTCGCCGGTCTCGACGATCTCGCGCAGGGCGCGGGCGGCGGCGAGCAGGTCGGTCCAGCGCGTGTAGAGCGGCGCCGGGGCTAGCCGGATCACGTTCGGCGCGCGGAAGTCCGGCACGATGCCGCGCGCCTTCAGCGCCCGGGCGATCCGCGCCGCGTCGAGGTGCTCCACCGCGACGTGGCCGCCCCGCCGCTCGGGCTCCCGGGGCGTGCCGATCGCGTAGCCGTAAGGAGGTTCCAGCAGGCCGGAGGATGCGAGCAGATCCATCAGCCAGCCGGTCTGGGCCAGCGATTTCTCGCGCAGCCGCCCGATGCCCGCTTCGTGGTGCAGCCTCAGCGCGCCGCGCAGCGGGGCGGCGGCGAGCAGCGGCGGGGTGCCGACCTGCCACGCGCCCGCGCCGGGTGCGCCGGCCCAGTCGAAGGCCATGTCGAACTGGCGGGACTTGTCGTACCCCCACCAGCCGGGGAGGCCGGGCGGCGTTCCCCAGTGGCGGCGGTTGACGTACAGCCCGGCAACCGCGCCCGGACCGGCGTTCAGGTACTTGTAGGAGCACCAGACCGCGAAATCGACGCCCCAGTCGTCGAAGCGATGGGGAACCGCGCCGACCGAGTGCGCGCCGTCGAACCCGACGACAATGCCCCGTTCGCGCCCGGCTGCCGCTAGCCGCGGGATGTCGAGCAGTTGCCCGGTGCGGTAGAGCACCGTCGGCAGCAGCGCCAGCGCGACGTTCGGCGTCATCGCGGCCTCGATCGCCGCTTCGTTGATCGTGCGCCCGTCGTCGGACGGAACCAGCACGAGGTCGCGCGCCGGGTCGCCGCCGTGCAGGGCGATCTGTCCGGCCAGGGCGTAGACGTCGGACGGGAAATCCAGCGCGGTGGCGACGATCGTCCGGCGTTCGCCCGCCGGCCGGTAGAAGGTGGCCAGCAGGGCGTGGAGGTTGACCGTCGTGGAACCGGTGACGACGACGGCCTCCGGTTCCGCCCCGACCAGCGGCGCGACCAGCGCGCCGAGGTCTTCCCCGAGCGAGAACCACGGCGGGTCGGCGTCCAGCCAGCCGCCGATGGCCAGCGACTTCCATTGTTCCAGGGCGGACACGGTCTCCGCCTCCGCGTCGCGGGAAAGCAGGCCGAGGGAGTTGCCGTCGAGGTAGACCGTGCCGGGCGGCACGTGGAAGCGGTCGCGGAAGCGTGCGAGCGGGTCGGCCCCGTCGCGGGCGCGGGCGTCGGCTTCCGCGGCAGCGAAGGCGGCATCGGGGGAGGTCATCGGGTCGGGCTCCGGTGAAAGCGAATCGGCGCGTCCGGGTACGGCCGCCATTGTGGCGCAGCGGAGTGGGCGCGGTCCCCGCCGCGAGGCTTGCCACGGGGCGCCCCGCGCCAAACAAGGCGCTCAACGCCGCCGCGGGGCGCCCGATCGATCGCGACACGACCCTTGCCCGAGCGCGATCGATGGCGTTTGCGTCATTGGTGCTGGCGCCGTCGGTGGCCCAGCCCCGGATGGGCGTCATGCTGCCAGCCGAGGCGTCGGCCCCGGGCTGCCTGGGCCGCCGCGCGCTGGACGGGAAGCTTGTGGCGTTTGCCCGTGTTTTGTGTACACCGGCCCCACAGCGGTCGCGATGATAGCGGGTGCCGGAACGCTGCGGCCGTCGCCCGCGCCGCGGCCCGGGGTTGATGGCGGTTGCGAAATTGATGCGGCCATCGCCCACGGTTGCCAGGGGTCGATGGCCGTTGCCAAGATAAAGCGGCCACCGCCATCGACCCCGGGCGGCCGTGGGCGGTGGCCGGATCTACTGGCAACCGCTATCAGCCCCTGGCGGGCGTGGGCGATGGCCGCGGTGTTTCGGCGGCGGCCATCGTCGCGCCCGCCGCTTCGATGCCCGGACTGTTGCGCCAAACTCGACCGTCGCGCCCGCATCGTCCGGGTCGGCGTCCGCGTCTATTGGGAGAACGCCACCATTTCCGGGTCGGCGGCGAAGGTCGGATCTGTTGCACAACCGGCGGCAGCGGCAGGCGCATGTCGGCCCCGGCCGGCGCGGATGTTTCTCCCCGATCTGCTGCCGCCGTGGAAAGCCGGCGGGCGCGGCCCTCACGCCGCGCCCGCCGGCATCATCTCAGGCGCAGTTGCCGTTCGCGCAGGAGCCGGAGCAGCACTGCTCGTTCAGGGTGCAGCCGCGCCCGGTGGGGCGGCACTCGCGGGCCGGGGCCGAGCCGTCCGCCGTCGCGGTGTCGGTCGTCGTCCCGCCGTCGGAGGACGTCGTGCCGCCGGTCGTCGTCGTCCCGCCGCTGGTCGTGGTGCCGTCGGTGCTGGTCGCCCCGTCTGCCGGCGCGCTGCCGTCGGACGTGGACGAGGCGTCGATGGAGACGTTGCCGTCGGCGCTGGCGGAGTCGGTGCCGTCGGCGGGCGCCGGTTCCTCGGCCGGGGCGTCGCCGACGCAGGTGCCGGTGTCGGAGCAGACGCGGGAGCAGCAATCCTTCCGCTCGCGGCAGGGGCCGCCGGCGGGGTAGCACTCCGGGCCGCCGCAAACGCCGTAGTCGCAGGTTTCCTTGCCGCAGCAGGCGGCCGTGGTCGCGCAGCCGCTGCCCTTCGGCGTGCAGCCGCAGCGGTGCTCGCCGCCCCGCTCCTCCGAGAACCCGGAGCAGCACTTGCGGCAGGCCGACTCGACCCAGAACCGTTCGGGGTCGCAGCGCTCGCCGGGCGACACGCACGTGCCCGGACCGGGCGGCTGAGGCAGCGCGGCGGCGGACCGTCCGCGGGCGGCGGCTGCCAGCGCTAGCGCGCCCGCGACGATGCCGCGCCGGGTGGTGGTTCGCCCGACGCTCCGGGCGATGTCGTCGAAACGGGAACCGTCCATGGAGTCCCTCCCTCCGTGTACGGACGCAGTGTGCCACGCCGGGCTCTACGGCGCGGAGTCGGATGCGGATTGGTGCGCGGCCAGCACGCCCCGGACGGCCCTCCGCGGCTTTGGGAGCACGGCTTCCCGTTGTGCCCCATCGCGCGCGGCGCCGTGGGGAGACCGCCGGATGATCGTGGAATATGGTGCTTTCCGCCACCGTTGGTCGAATCTTCGGCTGAAAATTGATCGGGTTGAGCACCGCGGACCTGGCACGCGGCCGGAACCGGTGTGCCCGACCGCCTCATTCCGATTGGCCGGAGCAGGGGCCGGTCCCGTGTCTCGCAGGGTCGCGGCCGGATTGCCGCGGTGCGGACCGCCGAACGGCGGGTAAGCGAGGGTAGGGATCGCGCGACGATCGGAGGAGCGACGTGGACAGCAACCGGTTCGACGCGCTGGTTCTGAGGTTGGCGACGCGCCCGTCGCGCCGCCAGATGGTCGGCGTGTTCGTCGCCGCCCTGGCCGACGGTCGCCTGGGGACGACCCTGGCCGACGAACGGACTGCCGTGAGCGGCAACGGCGGGGGCGCCACCGGCAGCGCCAACGGCGGCGCAGTTCACCTCGGCGAAATCGACAGCGGCAGCAACGCCGGCGTGGCGGTGGACGACGGGGAAACCGTCGGCGACGTGGATATCCTCGGCGGCTCGGTCGGCAACGCGACCGACATCGACGTGGCCGCGGTCGTGGTCGAACCGGGGCCGGACGCGGACGACACCGAGGACGAGGACGAAGACGATTACCCGTACGACGACCTTTACGACGGCGAATACGACGGCGAACCGGAGGACGCCGAGACCGAAGACGCCGCGGGTGAATACCCCGAGCCTGAAGAAGGCGGGGGCGAGCCTGAGCAACCCGAGCCGTCGCCGTCGCCGTCGCCGACTCTTGGAACGACACCGCCCGCGCCATCGCTAACATCGGCACCGACATTGACGCCCGTGCCGCCAACGGCGACTCCTGCTCCGACTGCGACGGTAACGCCGCTACCCACGGCCACTCCCGTCCCGACGGCGACGCCGGCACCCACCGGTTGCCCGTGTCCCAACGCGAATCACTCCTATTGCCCCGGAGCGCAAGGGAAGCCGAACGGCTGTTGCCCGAACCCCCGATGCGGCCAGAACCGGCAGAGCGGCGCCGTGTGCTGCAATTGCGGGACGGGCCAGTGCGAATGCGTCACCCCAAGCTGTGTCCCGTCGTGATGCTCCCGCGCCGCCGCCGGTCGCCGTGCGCTGTGATGGATCGCCACGGGCGTGCTACGGGGCAGCGACCCCGGATCGCCGTTGTCCCGATCCGGCATGCGAGGCCCGGTGGCGCGGCGTGCGGGCCGGTAGGGTGCTGGTAAGATTCGCGTCAGCCGACATCGCGACGCTCGGCGTGGAGCCGCCAGACCCGGAGGTCCGCTCATGTCCCAGTTCCGCGACGTGTTGTCCAACGCGACCAGCCGCCGGCGGGCGCTGCAGGCGCTGGCCGGGATCGGCCTCGCCGCGCCGGCGCTGAAGTACGCCAAGGCGACCCCGGTCGGCGCTGCGCCCGCGCCCGGCCCGAGCGCCGCCCGCATCGCCTCGTACCAGTCCAACGCCACCACGCTGGTGGTCGGGCTCGACGGCGCGCCCTCCGACCGCGACCCGCATTCGCAGTACGACTACCGCTCGACCACCGTCATCCGCTCGGTCTACGAGGGCCTGCTCCAGCTCAAGGGCAGTTCCACCGAGGAGTTCGACCCGCAGCTCGCCGAAAGCTGGGCAAGCAACGAGGACCAGTCGGTCTGGACCTTCAAGATCCGGCCGGACGTGAAATTCCACAACGGCGACCCCTGCGACGCCAACGCGATCAAGGCCTCCTACGAGCGCCTGCTCACCATGAAGAAGGGCGCGTTCGGCGTCATCGCCCGGTTCGTCACCGACACCGCGATGATGTCCGTGCCCGATCCGCTGACGCTGGTCTTCGACCTCGGGCAGCCGCAGCCGCTGTTCCCGACCGCGCTGGCCGCCACCTACGGCCCGCAGGTCGTCAACGTCAACGTGGCAATGGCCAACGAGGAGGACGGCGACTTCGGCAACTTCTGGATGCAGACCAACTCCGAAGGCGCCGGCACCGGTCCGTGGATCGTGACCGAGTTCGACCCCTCCACCGGCGTCATCATGGAGCGCAACCCCGACTACTGGGGCGGCTGGGAAGGCGAGCACCTCGAGCGGATCGTCATCCGCGTCGTCGAGGAGCCGCAGACCATGCGCCAGCTCGTCGAAAACGGCGAGGTGGACATCATGGACCGCTTCTCGGTCCAGCTCGAGGACATCGAGGCGCTGCAGGCCAACGAAACCCTGGTCGTCGATCCCCAGGACTCGACCGAGGTCGAGTACTACACGATGACCGTCGGCGGGCCGCTGGAAAGCCCGGAGGCGCGGCAGGCGATGTGCTACGCCTTCCCGTACCAGACCGTCATCGACAGCCACTACCTCGGGCTGGCGACCCAGCCGCCGACGCTGATCGCGCCGAAGGTCCGCGGCTTCGCCGACCTGCCGGTCTTCCCGACCGACCTCGACAAGGCGCGCGAGCTGCTGGCCGCGGCCGGCGTCGAGGAGGGCACCACGCTCACGTTCATGATGGGCGCCGGGGCCGAGAGCGTGCCGGTGGAGCTGTACCAGGCCAGCCTGGCCGAGATCGGCATCACCCTCAACATCGAGCTGGTGGACCAGACCACCTTCACCGCCACCTTCTACGGCGACGCGCCGGCCGAGGAGCGCCCGAACTTCATGCGCTGGAGCTGGTGGCCGGACTACAACGACGCCTGGAACGTGCTCCAGCCGACGATGTCCTGCGAGGCGTGGGGCAGCTCGGGCGCGAACGGCGGGTTCTTCTGCAACGAGGAGTTCGAGGACCTGCTGGTCGAGGCCAAGAACGCCTCGACGCTGGAGACCTACGAAGAGGTGCTGCAACAGGCGCAGGAGATCGTCGTCACGCAGGACGTGCCGGTGGTCTCCGTCGCCCAGCCGAAGTGGACCACGGTCTACAACAAGCGGGTGCAGGGCTTCGTCTTCAACCCGATCAACCTGGGCACCTACGACTTCTACCGCATGTCGAAAACGGCGTAAGTCATCGGCGCAGCGGCGCGGGTTTCACAGCGAAGCCCGCGCCGCTGCCGGGCTATCGGGATCGAGGCGGCGTCGGGATGCTCCCGACGCCGCCTCGTCTCGTGGTTATTGGATCCGATGCGGCGCCCATGCCCCGGGCGCAGACGGCCCCGGAGCAAGGATTGGCCGGCTTACGCGGCAGGGTCGATCGGGACGAAGCAAAAGCTCGCGAGCCCGTACACCATCCCGCCGCCGCACGCCCCATGGGCGGCGGGGCCGCCGTCCGTGGCGCAAATTCCGGGGGTGCCGCCGGGCGTCGGGGTGTAGATGTCGGCGCGTCCCCCGCCCGCGATCTGGCATGCCCCTTCGACGTAGACCGCGGCGCATGCGCCGGCGCCGCCGGCGCAATTCTCGGTAAAGCAGGCGCAGATCCCCGAGGCGCAGGCGGCGTTCGCGTCGCAGGACGCCCCGAAGGGCAGCAGGCAAGCCCCCCCCGCACAGGCGGCGCCGGACGGGCACGCGTTGCCGCAGGCCCCGCAGTTGTCGGCGTCCGAGGCAAGGTCCGCGCAGCCGCTGCCGCACTCGGCGAGCCCGGGGTCGCACGCCCCGCAGAACCCGCCGGCCGAACGCCGGCCAGAGCAGCATTGGGCGGCGTTGCCGGCGACGGTCCCGGCCGGCTTGCAGGCACAGCGGCGCTTCCCGTTGGATTGCGTGATGCTGTGCCGCGAGCAGCACTTCGCGCAGGGCTTGCCGTTCCGGCCCGCGCCCTTGCCGCAGCGCTGCCCGATGGCCAGGCACGCCTCGGCAGACGGGGCGTCCGTGCCGCCGGGCCTGGCTTTGGTGACCAGCGGCAGCCATGCCGCGAACACCCCGACGAGGGCGGCGCGGCGGGTCGAGGCGCGCGCCGATGCGCGGGCGAGGGCATCGAAGCGTCGGTCGTCCACGCGGAATCCTCCCGACGGGCTGCCGGAGATCAACAGGTTGTTGGTGGCTGAATCCTAACACGCCTGCCGGTGGGCGGCGGGATGCGTGCGCCGTCGCGTGGGCCTCGCCGGCATCCGCCGTTCCGGCGTCCGCTCGACCGACCCGGCTTTGTCGCCGGTGGATCGGTCGGCGTAGGCTCCCAGGTTCGCCGTGACGCTGCGAACTCGTTGCTGCCCGCTGGCCCGTCGTTAGAACCGATGCCCGAAGTCCGTCGAGGACGCGTACTCGTAGGCGCTCCACGGAGTGGCCGGGTCGTAACCGGGTTCGAAGACGCGGCCGGGCCGGAAGGGGTGGAGATCCACCCAGTCGCAGCGGCCGGCGAGGATCACGTCGGCGAGGGCGCGACCGACGGCGGGGCCCTTTTTGAAGCCCGCGCCGGAGAAACCGGCGGCGACGAATAGGCCGTGCGGGCCGATCGCGCCGACCAGCGGGTGGGTGTCAGGCGACATGTCGTAGAGCCCGGCGTGCCCGGTCTGGTAACTGGCCCGGCGCATGGCGGGGATGCGCTTCGCCAGCGCCGCGATGGCGGCGTCGCCGTAGTCGGGGTCGTTCTGCTCGCGGTAGGCATCGGGGTCGGCGTGGTCGTGCTGGTCCCCGCCGGCGACGCCGATCATCGTCCGCCCCGGTCCCCACGGGCGGCAGAAGATGCCGGCGGCCGCGTCGAGGTAGACGAAGTGGGGCCGCTCCAATTCAAGCGGCCGGTGCAGGATCGCCACCTGCACCCGCAGCACGTCGATCGGCAGCGCCACGCCGCTGCCGGCGAGGGCGGCGTTCGTCCACGGGCCGGCGGCGACCACGACCCGTTCGGCCGGGACGACGCCCTCGGCGGTGCGGACCCCGATCACCCGGTCGCCATCGGTCGCGATGCCGAGCACGGGCGCCTGCTCGCGGATCTCGGCCCCGGCGGCGACGGCGGCGCGGGCCATGCCGCGGGTGGCGGCGACGGCATCGACGTAGCCGGAGTCCGGCTCGTAGGCGGCGAGTCGGACGTCGTCCCAGACCGCGAACGGCTGCAAATCGCGTAACTCGTCCGGCGTCACCACGCGGGAGGGGATGCCGAGACGGTTCTGCATCGCCACGTTGGCGCGCAGGCTATCGAGGTTGCCGGCGCAGGCGTCGCCGGTGTCGCAGGTGAAGATCAGGCCGCAGGCGGTGTGGACCGCGTCGCCGCCGACGAGGTCCGGCCAGTGGGCGTAGGTTTCCCAGCCGCGCTGGGCGAGGATCGCTTCCGGTTCGTTCGAGTAGTGGCGGCGCAACAGCGCGCCGGTGCGCCCGCTGCCGCCGAAGGCGACGGTCTTGCGCTCGAAGACGACGACTCGGCCGGCGCCGCGCCGCGCGAGCTCCCAGGCCAGGCTGGTTCCCATGATGCCGCCGCCAACGATGGCGACGTCGATTCCCGGTTCTGCCATGCCCTGCCCCGTTTCCGTCCGGCTCGCTGCCCGGTTCGGCCCCTCGAACCGGGCGTGCCGGGTAACTCCACCGCGCGGGGCTGAGACGACCCAGCCCCGCGCGCTGTCGATTGGCCTCGATGCCGGGAATTGTCGCGCAGGCCGGGGCGTCCCGCGCGTCAAACCGACGGAGCGCCCGGCGAGGGCATGGCGAGCGACGGATCCAGCGGCGGATCGGCCGCCGGGCGCAGGGGCTGCGGGCGATCCGGGCGGAGCATCGCGGCGGTGACCGTCGCGCCGTAGAGGACCGCGAGCGAGAGCAGCATCGTCAGCACGAGACCGAAGCCCCCGGGCTGCCATCCGTCGATCCAGATCATGCTGACCCGCAGGACGACGGCAAGTGCTCCTGCAATGGTGAGGAATGCGGCGAACGGCGAGAGCCACCACCCGGTCGGGTTGCCGAACGAGGCGTAGGCAGCCGCGCCGATGGCCGCGCGCCGCCGCCCCCGCTCGCCGCCGGCGCGTGGGGATGCGTCGATGGCCGACTCCGTGTACGCCAGCACGCGGTGGACGATGAGGCGCACGAGCGCGTAGCACGCCGAGACTAGTCCCGCGATCCAAAGCTGATTCGGCGTGCTGAATCCTTCGAGTTTGGTTGTTAGACGTTCGGGGCCATTTTCTGCCAACCAGTAGAAGCCGGCGCCCGCGAAGCAGACGACGGCGGTGATCCACCAGGACGCAAACCAGCGCACCACTGCCCTCCTAGGCCACGCCGGCGGCGGCCGGCTCTCGGATCGGGGAAGCCACCTCGTCCGTCTCGCCGTTTGCCGAATCGCCGGTCATCCGGTTGCCGCCGAGCGCGGGGTCCGACGCGCGATCCCTGCCGGATTCCGGCCGGTCCGGGTTCGGCGGATCGTCGTCCCACGGGGTCGGGCGGGACAGCACCCGGCGGGCGCTCATCCCGGACTGGACGACGAGCGCGTAGAAGCGGGTATCGACGGGCAGCGGCAACGTCGCGGCCACCGCGGGATCGACCTTGAGGTCCGCCACCACCGACGCTGGCGCGGCGAGGAACCGGGCCACCGGCGGGGCGACGTGCTCGGCCGGGGAGGTCGAGGCGAGTTGCTGGACGCGGACCGCACCATCGGGCGGCATCGAGCGGAGGACGCGGCGTCGTGCTGGCCGCAATTCCTCCTGCGGGTCGAACGCCGGATCGCCCGCCTGTTCGGCCGCTTCTTCGAAGAGGTTGCCGAGCAGGTGGTCGGGTACCCACTGGTCGCTGGGAAGCCGCGTGCACGACCGCTTGAACGACGCGACGACCTCAGCGACCTCCAGGTCGCTCAGCGGTTGCGGCGCGAGGCGGCCGGGCCGGATGACCCCGGTGACCGCGTCGTCGTCCGGTGGGGCCGTTTCGAGCGGGCGGTGGCCGAGGGCTTCGAATGCCGTCATCCGCGCGCGCCGCTCGACGACCTCGGTTTGGGCGGAGGCGACGTTCGCCTTCGTGAGCGACTGCTCGACGGCGCGGATGTCCGCCGGCAGCCGGCGGGCAACGTCATCGCGCCACGCGCAGGCGCGCCCGTAGACCTCATCCCAGGCGCGTTCGAGCACGATGCGCTGCCGCAACGCGGTGAAGACGGCGATGGCGACCAGCGGCACGACAATCGCGAAGCCGCTCCAGAGGATGATCTGGGCGTTGTCCGGCAGATCCGCGATCAGGTTGCGCAGCCAGTCGAACTGCCACAGGTTGCCGAAGACCTCCCGTTCGGCCAGCGCCTGGGGCAGATCGGATTGGGGAATGCCGAGGTTGGCCAGTTCGCGGGCCTGCCGGAGGAGTTCGCCGGTAAAGCCATCTATTTGATCCGTCGTGTAGCTAGTCGTCAGGGTGTCGACGCGTTCCACGAGTTGGGCGAGGAACGCCTTGGCCTCGATCAACGTCCACGCCACCAGCGCCCAGGTGATGCCGATGGTCATCAGGGTGACCTGCAGCAGCAGGAGCGGGTTGATCTTGCGCTCCAGCGCCGCGATCAGCTTCTCGTCGGCGTTGGCGAGCGCTTCCCGCGGCGGCTTGACCAGCGCCACGGCGTCGATCGGCTCGGGCGGGGCGTCGGGAACGTCGCGCAGTTCGGACGCGCGCACCTGGAGGTCGGCGGTGGCGCGGTCGTAGAGGCGGTGCATCGGGGCGAAGAACCCGCGTAGCGAATCGTCCACGAGGACGACGCGCTCCTGGGAATCGACGTCCGCGCGGTAGGCGTCGAGCGTCGCCGTCGCGTGGTGCTGGACCGATTGCCGCCGGTCGCGGTGGACGACCAGCATTTCGTGCCGCCAGTCGTCGGCGGCGATTAGCCAGGCGTCGAGCAGGCCGCGGTAGCGATCGAACTCCTGCCGCGACGACCGCCAGAAACGCGGCGACCAGCGCGGGACGTCGAGCTGCGGCCAGCGTCCCTCGTCGGCAAGGCGCACGCGGTCGAGGTGGGGGTAGGCGGGATCGAAGGTGGCCGGCACCGGCGCGGCGAGGGCGGAGAAGAGCTGCGCCCGCCGCCGCTCCGCGTTTTCGCGGAACACGGACGGGGCGTCCCAGTGCAGGCAGGCACCGGCGGCGCTGGCGAAGACCGGCATCGTATCCCAGCCGCCGGGCCCACCACCGACCGGTGGCACGAAGGCGCGTTCGGCGCCCGGCACGTTGCCGTGGGCGACGTCGGTCAGGAGCATCGTGTCGGCGAAGCGGAAGGCGAGGCCGATCGTTTCCCGGTGCCGTTCGTCGTAGTACCCGCCGACGGCGTCGCGGTCGGTGAGGACGTACGCCATGACGCTGATTCGCCCGGGCGTCGTTTCCCCGACCAGGTGATCGACCAGCGCGCGGGCACGGTGCGCCGCGTCCCGCTGCTGGTCCGGCGTCAGTCCCCACGACAGGTGGCGCACCAGCAGGAACATCCGCGCTTCGACGTGGAGTTCGTCGAGCCGCCGGTCGAGCCGGGAGAGCCAGCCCGCGAGGTCGGCCGTCTCCGCCGAGCAGAGGTCGGCGACGACCCAGACGTGGGGCGTCAGCACCTCGCGATCGGCCCAGCGCAGCGCCTCGCGGCTTTGCTGGGCGGCCAGCAGCGCGGCGAGCGCGTCCTCCACCCGCCGGATCGCGGCGTCGCCCGGCATCGGCGGGGCGGCATCGTCCGCCGCGAGCAGCGTGTCGGAGCCGCCGTCGTCATCGTCCTCGTCCGGCTGGGCCTCATCGAGGCGCAGGCCGGGCAGGATCTGGTTCGCGGCGGCGAGTTCGCGCCCCACCTCGTCGTCGGTGAACCAGCGGGCCAGCCGGGCCACGACCTCGTCCCCGAAGGGATCGAGGCCGAGCCAGACGGACGACCCGCGTGGCCGCTCGCGGGGTCGATCAGGCATGGACGACCGACTGGCCATAGTTCATCCGCTGGAGGATGGCCTGTTCGATCAGAACCAGGACCTCCACGTCGCGTTCCCCGAGGTGCAGCCGCTCGGCAGCGCGAAGCAGTTCGGCGACGAGCAGCTGTGCCCGGTGCTGTCGCGCTTGCTGCTGGTCCTCCGACAACGCTCGCGTGCTGTCATCGACGCGGCGCGTGAATTCGAGCGCCATCGTCGGTTCCTCGTCGAAAACTTGCTTCAGTTCGGAAATGGAGCCGAGCGACCGCGGTTCGTCGTGAAGATGGAGCCGCACGGCCTCGCCTTCGAGCGCACCGGAATCGTCGAGCTGGATGATGCCGAGTTCCAAACCCAGGCCGATGGCGTACAGCACCTTCTCGTCCGCCGTTTCGGCTGGGCGGATCACCGGATCGACGCAGTTCTCGAACCGGGCGTCGGTGTAGAGGAACTTGTCGCGCGCCTTCTGGGCGGACGAGTCGCGCATCTTCTTGAGCTCGCGGTCGTCGAGGTAGAAGAGCGGCGCGACGCCTTCGCGGCTGTAGAGCACGATCCGGTCGCGCCCGGGCAGCCACTTCGGAGTACCGGCTTGCATCAGGCTGGCGATCTGGTCGAGCGATCCCTTGATGCCGTGGCGGGTTTCGGCGATGCGGTACGCCTTTTCGTCTGTCGCCAGGACGACGAAGCCGTAGGGCTGGCCGTGATTGGCGGTCATCAGGCCGTTGAGGTTCCAGAACGGGCGAACACGCTTCTGGCATTCCTCGAGCCGGCGGTGGATGAAGAACTGGAGCACGAGTTGCTCCCAGTCCTTGGCGGGAACCCCGGCGTCCTCGGCATTCTGCCGCTGTGCCTTGATTTCCCGGTCGGCCTGCTCCACCGCTGCGTCGTGGAGGCCAAGGGCGGTACGGGCCTTGCACTCGGCTGCCAGCGCATCCCAGATCGACATCTCCCGCACCCGGCGGCCGAGGCGGTTGACCCCGTCGGAGACGATGGCGTTTTCGAGTTGGTCCATGTAGCGGTCGTGGGTCAGCGCCGATGGTCCGACGAGTGGATCGAGCAAGCGCTTGAACGTTTCCATGACGACGCCGGTCGTCGCCAGCGCCTCCGGTTGCTCGATCGGATTGCCGTCGGCGTCCACCGAGGCGTCCAGGATGCTGGGATCGTTGGCGTCCTTGGGCGGCGCGGTGACGAGGCTCGCGCAGGCATCGACGCCGTGGCGCCGGGTCTCGTCGAGCAGTTCGTGGAAGTGGTGGGCAAGCAGTTTGGGGTCATCGAGGACCGCAAGGTCGAGGACGCCGGAGCGGCCGTGCTCGCCGACGTCGGTCTGGGTTTCCCGCTCGAGGTTCTGGCGAAGGAGGTCGGCGGTGTCCTTCAGTTCCTTGAGCACCCGTTGCATGCGGATGGTTTCGACGCTGAGTTCACGGTACGTCTGCCGCGCGGCGAGCATTCGCTGCTGGTCGGTCGTGCGATCGACCAGTGACCTGAACGGCCCCCTGAGGAACTTCTCCTTGGCCGCCTTGCCGTCACGATTGAATACACGGGTGAGGCCGTTGCCGAATCCGTTGGGGAGATGGTTGATGGCGGCGGAATAGGCGTTCTGGGCGTCCGCCAACTGCTTCTTGAGGCCGACTGCGCCGGTGTCCTGGTTGCCTTCGTAGAGTTCGTTGAGTTGGCGCCACTGGCCCTCGATCGCGATCCGGAGGCCGGTCACCGATTCGTAGGCGAGGCCGAGCGCGGACGGCCCGCCTTCGGTCAGCCAGTCGATCACGGCCGCGCGAAGGTAGCCATTCGGCCCGGAGAACGCTTCCCTGATCTCCTGTCCGCGCCGCACGTAATGGGTGTTGAGTTGCTTGCCGGCATAGGCGTCGATCTGGGCGATGGCGGCCGTTGCCATGGCTTGCGCCGACGGTCCGTTTGCCTTCGCGAACGGGGTTCCCGGCGTGATCGACATCTGGGTGGGGAATGCGGGCTTGGCTTTTTGCTTGCCGGTCGTTGGGTCGATGACGGCTTTGTCGAATTCCGATTTGAACGCCGGCTTGCCGTCCCAGACCAGTGCGTGCCGTTGCATGAAGTTCTCGACCGCCCCGGCCACGATCGCGTCGTCCTCGTCAGCCATGCGGGCGAGGACGTCGATGGCGAACTTGCGGGCGAGGTGGCGCTCGACCCGATCGACCGGGAAGACCAGCGAGGCGACGGCGGCGCTGGCATAGGTCGTCGGTCGTCCACCTACTTCGGGCCGGGCCTGCAACTGCATGATGAACTGGGAGTGCGGCCCGCGGATCGCGTTTTGCAGGCCCTCGTCGATCAGGCCGGAAAAGCTCTCGGCGATCAGCGTCTCCGCGATCAGGTCGGAGTACTTGCTGAACTCGTCGAGGCTCTGGCCGCTCTGGTTTTCGCGCCCGAACAGGTAGACGTATTCGAACGGCCGCTGCTTGCCGTAGATGACGTTGCCCTGGCCCGGCCACTGGAAGTACGGCGTCAACTGGTTATCCGGGGTTCCGGCAACGCGCTGGCAGTAGTCGATTTCCCGCAGCGCCGAATCGGTGTTCGCCCAGACGCTCGATGAATCGGCCGCGCCCGGGCCCATTTCGGTCACGCTCGCGAGCGGGAAGACGCCGATAATCGGGCAATACTCGGGCAGCGACTGCCGCAGGTGCTGGGCAAACGTCAGCGCCATGCCGCTGCCGGAGCCGCCGCCCAGCGAGCAGACGAGGTAGACCGGGACGGTGCGGATGCCGGTCGCGGGGCCGAGCACGGCGTCGATCTCGCGCAGGTTCTCCAGCACGGCAGGCATCGCCTGCCGGCCGAGGCCGGTGAGGGAGATGCGGTAGGCGAGCCGGCCCTTGACCCGAAGCTGGCCGGCGCCGCTTGCGTATGGACCCGCCATCAACGGCGATCCGGTGGTCACGCCGTGGATGCGGCGCTCCGGCCACCAGGTGCGGAACGCCGGATCGCCGCCGCGCCACCACGAGTCGATCTTGGCATCGACCTCGAACTTGTCCTTGCCTTCCGGCAGGTCGAACACCTGGGCCGCGTCAAACCCGCCGGAGACGCCGTCTTTCCAAGTGTCCAACAGCATGAACCGGAACTGGTCGGCCGATTCGAGGGCCGACGGCGTGTCGCCCGCAAGGGCTACCCGGACGCCGAGGGCGTCGCGCACCCTGGCCACGATGGAACCGCCGATCCCGCCGATTCCGATGAAGATCCCCGGCATGGTTTGCTCCTCGAACGCGCCTGTGCTAGCCGATTGCGCCCTCGCCGAATCCGCCGCTAGCGTCATCAGTGACCGAATCGATTTTGTTCCTTACATACTCGAACGGGCTGCCGTCCTCCGGGTCGATCCGGGTGTCTGGCGTGATGTTCTCGGACTTGCCAGCTTCGACATCCTGGCCGAGGATGGTCACCGGCGCGGCGGCCACGAACTTGGCGGCGCCGGTCAGTCGACCCCCGAACCTTCCCTTGATCTCGCCAACTGGGCCGTTTCCGACGACGACCAGGGAGCCTGGACCTCCGATCAGGCCGCCTCCCCGTGGAAGCGATACGGGCGTGCCGTCGATGCTCACCGCGGCGTCGGCCGGAAGGCCTGGCCAGAGGAGGAACACGGCGGCGGCTGCCAGGAGCGCCAACAGGCCCAACCCGACGTTGCGGATCAAGGACCATAGGTCGAACGGTTCGTAAACCCTGGCCTTCACCGAGAAGTCTTCGTCGGTTGGGTTGCGCGCCGGTTCGTCCTGGCCGGCGATCATCGCCTGCGCGCCGTTCGGGTCGAGGGTGAGCGTGCCGCCGAGGGTGTGGGCGTCCGACAGGCCGAGGGCGCGCAGGCGATCCTCGCCGGCCTCGATGACCGCGACGATCGTCTCCTGGTCCGGCGCGAAGGTGACCGTGGCGGGCCGGGACGCGCCGCCTTCGGCCAGCAGGTTTTCCTCGGCGACCGAGCCGGCGTAGAGCCGCACGGTTGCCGATTCCGCAAGCGGGCTGTCTCCGTCGAGCGCGAGGGTCACCGCCGGCCGGGCGTCGCCGTCCAGCCCATCGGCCGTGATGACGCGCTCCCAGCGGCGCGGGTCCGCTCCGGTGCCGGTGGATTCCACCTCGAGCAGTTCCGGCGACCACGCGCCTGGGTCGATGGTGACGGCGGGCACACTGACCGTCAGCGGGGCGCTCGCTTCCGCCCGCGCCTCGTCGCCCGGCGCGATGTCCACGCCGTCGATGGAGATGAAGACGCCCTCGCCTTCCGCGACCAGGGCGATCGGCAGGTCGAAGGCCCCTGCCTCGGGGAACGCCGACTTCGGCGCGGTGATCGCGACGTCTACCCGCTGCTTGTCGTCGGCAAGGCCGATGGACGAGCCGGCCGGCTCGCCATCGACGAGCAGTTCGGCTTCGGCGCCGGGGAAGTCGCGACGCAGGTCGGCGTCGTCGAGCACCACCGTGACGACCGCGCCGTCGCTCAACTCGTAGTCCACCGGAGCGACGAACGTAACGTCGTCACTGCCGTCCGGCACGGTGGATACGGTCTGGCCTTCGATCTTCTGGATCGACAACGCGGCGCTCGGCGGCGTGGTGATCGCCAGCCGCGCCTCCGGGTTGAGCGTGTACCGGTCGCCTTGCCGCGCCGCGCCCGGGGCGTCCACCCGGGCGCCCTGCGAATCCAGCACCACCGGGATACGGATGGCGTGCCCTTCGTCCTCGTTGGGACCGAGCGCCTGCGCGGCGGTCATCGTCATCTCGACCACCAGCGCGATCGGAGCTTGTTGCTCGGCGAGGGCCGCCGGGGACGGCACGACCGTGCCGCCGACCTCGAAGGACGCCGACACGCCGTCCGGCAACGCCTCCGCGTCGATGGCGAGGGTTCCCTGGGCGCAGTTGCGCAGGTCGGCCGCGATAACGCCGCGCCACACGAGCGGATCGGGTCCGGTATCCCGGGTGGTGATCGCCAGCAGGTCCGGCGCGAACGCGATCGCCGGCAGGGCGATGACGCACTCTGGAATGACCTCGATCGGCGCCGCGATCGGGGCCGTCACCGTCCCGTCCGGGTTCGTCGTTCCTCCGGGCACGTCGAGGATGGCGCCGTCCGGGGACGCCCGGAACCGGACCTCCGCCGAGACGTCGTGGCGGCCTTCGCCGAGCCGCTGGGCCTCCCGCCGGTCCGCCCGCACCGCGACCGTGCCCGATTGCGCGGAGTCGCCAGCGGCAAGGGTGATCGACCGCGACTCCGTGCCGTCCTCGGCGACGAACGCTGCGCTCGCTTCGCCACCAGTCGCCGTGATCGTGACCGACGTGCCCTCGCTCATGTCGCAGGCGATCTGGCCCGTCCATTCCAGCGAGGGGTCGTTGGCGCCGTCGAGGACGACCTGCTGCTCGGCGAGGCCGGGAATCTTGCACCGCACGACCGGGCGCTCCGCCACCGTGACCCGCACTGGGACCGCGATGGTGAACGTGCCGACGTCGTTGCTGGTTGCGCCCGGCGGCGGAGCGAAGGCCGCCACGCCCGGATCGACCACGAGATCGACCGCGGTATCGTGATCGCCGGCGCCCAGTCCGGTCACCGCCGCCCGCGGCGCGGTGACGACGAGATCGACGCGAACCGGCTCGTCGGCTGCGACCGTCCGGGTGCGCTCCTCGCCGTCCACGACCAGCGACGCGCGCGCGCCGGGCATCGCCTGGCGCAGTGTGGAGTCGTCGATGACGACCTCGGCGGCGCAGCCGTCGCTGCCGCCGAGATCGATGGAGCCGTCCCAGCGGACCGGGCCGCCGCTCGCATCCCCCTCGGTCACCGTCTGGCCGGGCAGGTCCGCGACCTCGACGGTGCACTCCGGCTGCGGCTGGATCGTGAGCGGCGCGGCGAGCGAGACGGCGTAGGTACCGTCGTCGTTGCGGACCGCCCCGGCGCCGGTGATGGAGAGGTCGGTTTCGCGCGGAGCGACCACGAGGTCCACCGGGATCTGGGACTCTCCGTCGGGCAGCGTGGCCAGGTCGCTTGCCGGTGCAGACAGCACGAGTTCCAGACCGGCCTGGTTGCCGTCCAGCGAGACGGAATCCCGAAGCGGACCGGCGCCGACGCGGAGGCCGAGCGTGGCGTTGGGCAGGATCTCGTCGAGCCGCAAGCGGTCGATCCGCAGACCGATCTCGCCGCCCTCGGGGAAGGAGGCGTCGATCGGCGCCGTCCACTCAACCGGCGCTTCCTCGCCACGGACGATGGTCGGTTGCGTCGATTCGCCAAACTCCAGTTCGACCGTCGGGGCGGCCCGAGCCGCCCCGAACGTCACCGGCAACCGGGACGGAATGAAGAAGATCTCGGGGTCGTCCGACCGGACCTCGACGTGGGTGGTGAACGGACCGGACCCCGAATCCGGGAGGTTCGCCAGCGTGTAGGTCAACGGGAGGCCGTCCTCGGTGAGGACCGAGCCCCCGGCGCGGAACGCGACCTGGACGTCGTCTGGAAGGTCCGCCGGGTCGTCGTTGACGACGACGGAGATGCCGTCGCCGAGGTCGCCGGAGGAGGCGCAGAGCAGGTTCGTCGCCGGTGCGCCGGGCGCCAGCGTGCCGAGGTCGGGCGGGGCGACCGACAGGCGAACCTCCCGAACAGGCGCACCGCCCCTCGCCGTCTCGACGACATCGACGCCGATCTCTACGAGGTCCACGCGGTTGGGGACCTCGACCCCCAGCGAAACGTACTTGACGAACAGGTACGGCTGTTCCTGCGTGTATTCGCCAAGCACCGCGGCGAGGTTGGCAAGGCTGAAGTTGCCGTTGGCGTCGAGGTCTTCCGGACCGTTGCCGATGCCATCGGTGTAGAGCAGGATCGTCTGGATGTGCTCGCGGTCGTCGCCGGCGCGCATCCCGTCCAGCAGGTCGAGGGCGTACTGGACTGACGAGGTGATATGGGTTTCGATGTTGTCGGCCGGAAGGCTGTCAATGTAGGCAAGTGCGGCGGCTCCGTCGCCGTCCGGCGCGTCCGGATTCTCGATGCCGAAGGTGCGAACACGAAGCGGATCGACTGGGTTCCCAAAGGGGATGATATGGACGAGCGACCCTGGCTGGAGTTCGCCCACGTACTCCTTGATGGACTCCTTGACCGTGGCGAAAATGTCGCGGCTCGGATCTACCGAGCCATCGGCGAGAGCGCCCACCATCGATCCGCTGACGTCCACCAGCACGGCGTAGTCGTAGAGCGGGCTGGCGGGATCGTCTCGATCGACCGGCGACACGGCGGGATCCGGACAGGCAGCGTCCGGCTGCGCCGCCGAAGCGAAGGCGAGACTGGGCGACGGCGGCCATCCCGGGGATGCGGACGCCGACCACGGAACGCCGGCGACGCCGGACAGGACGACCAACAGCGCCACGGCAACCAGCAGGCGCCGATGCAGGCATTTCGCCAGGCTGGACAAAGCGAACCCTCCGGCGGGGTCGGACGATGGGACGAACACATCCAACAGACGGCGGCTGGCGGCTTTTCGTTCCGTCCGCTCAGTTCACGTGAATTGCAAGTGAATCAATGATACGTGGACGCCAGGGCAGTGTCCACACGATTTCACGCAACCGACGTGACTGGAATCCCCGCTCTGCTTGACCGAGCCCGGTGCACGACCGATACTCGGGCCACGTCGCGCCGCCGTAGCTCAATCGGCAGAGCAGCTGTTTTGTAAACAGCAGGTTGCAGGTTCGATTCCTGTCGGCGGCTCCGGGGTCATCCGCTCGAACTGGCCAGAACCGAAGGCCGAACGGTCGATCCGTTCGGGCTTCGTCCCGTTGCGTTGACACCGATTCTGGCAACCAGGACGCGTGGCGTCCGGTATCGCGTTGCCCGTTGACCGCGAACGGAGCGCCTTGCCGTCGGGGCGGGACGCCGGGCGCACGGCTGGACGGCCACCGCTTGCCCTCGCTTTCGGCGACAACCGGCGATCACCCTTCTGACAATCGACCCTCCGAGAAGGTGGACACGTCGGTCCGCTCGTCGAACGCCGTTGCCGACAAGAGCGCGGATAGGCGACCGTTGATCCGCGGCGTCCACCGCAACGCGGGGCGCGCAGGCAGCCGGCCGCTGGTCCGGTTCCCGTCGAAGGCCCCACGGTTCACCTCCGGGGGATAGACCAAACGCCGACGCCGCGGCGGCGCCCGCCGACGGCGTTCGGCCGCGATCTCCCCATGCGTGAACGCCTTCGGACCCGCGGACAACCGACGCGCGGCCGTCTCGTGCAAATTTAGCGGCTTTCCAATCGTCCTCCCGTCCGCTACCCTGCGGACGCGGCGCGTTGGCGCGGCGGGTTCGCGGAGCGAAGGGGCTCGGCATGGATGACCAGCGGTTCGATGCCTGGGCGCGGTCGTTGGGCGCATCGTCCCGGCGTCAGGCCGTGGCGGCGCTGCTTGCCGGTCTCGCCGCGGGTCGCCTGGCGCCGGACGCGGCGCTCGGGCGCCCGGCCACGGCGAGGTGCGGGGACACCGGCGACCGCTGCGACAAGAACAAGAACTGCTGCTCCGGTCTCTGCAAGGGTGGCTCGTGTACCTGCGCGAAGAACGGCAAGAGCTGCCGGAAAAACAGGGCGTGTTGCTCCGGCAGCTGCGTCGGGGGCGCGTGCGCGTGCGGCAGCAACGGGAACACCTGCGAACGGGATGGCGATTGCTGCTCCGGCCGCTGCACGAACGGGGCCTGCTCGTGCGCCAGCTCGGGCTCCGATTGCGTGGACAACGGCGACTGCTGCTCGGCGTCGTGCGCGAACGGGACGTGCGCCTGCGCCAGTTCCGGCGCGATCTGCCGGGGCAACGGCGATTGTTGCTCCACCATCTGCAACAACGGCACCTGCGCCTGCGCCAGCCCCGGGGTGAGCTGCCGGGCCAACGGCGACTGCTGCTCCGGCGAGTGCAACAGCGGAACCTGCCGATGCGCGGCTCGGGGCGCGATCTGTCGGGCCAACGGCGACTGCTGCTCGGGAACGTGCGCCAACGGGACCTGTTCCTAGGCCGAGCCAGCGCCGATGCGCGCGACCGGTAGCGCCGGCAGGTGCGGTGTTCCGGCAGCGGGGGGTACGCGTACGGGCCCGTTCGCGTGGACGTTGCGTTGCCCGCAACGGCGTTGGCGAACGCGGCCGGCCCCGTCGCCGATGCCAGCCGCTCGCCATGCCGCCAGCCTGCCGGGTTCGGACGTGGGGAAGCCACGCATCCGCGTCGGCAGCGACGAACCGGCGTCAACCGCCCCCGACCCGGCTTGGGGGGGGCGGTTTCGCC
>JAFAEX010000312.1 GCA_023423795.1 Chloroflexota bacterium
CATCGTCATCCCGAGCTTGTCGAGGGATCTCGTCTTGGTCCCCGTTTGGGAGAAGGACGAGATCCCTCGACAAGCTCGGGATGACGGGGCGGGTTTCACACGATTGCCGCCTCCCCTACCCCGCCGCGAGCGCGTCCTCGATCTGGCGGACGTGGGCGAGGCGGTGACCGCTGCGATCCACGAGGTAGGAACGGTCGGTCGCCAGCGCGAAGGCGACCGCGTCCTCTGGCAGGTTCGCGATCCGGGCATCCAGATCCTCGGCGGCGGAGCGGGCGAGATCGGCGGCGACGCGGGGCGGCAGCGCCCGCCATCCCGGCAGGTTGGCGGCGTTGACGACGTCGATGAGGGCGTTCGAGAACTCCTCCATCGAGCCGTCCGTGCGCCAGCGCTCCCAGCGCGCCTCGGCGGACCGATCCCAGAAGGCGACGTGGGCGAGCGCGGCGGCCACCGTCCAGCCGTCGCCGAGGTCGCGCGCGAGGTCCTCGTCGCCCAGGCGGTCGATGAGCGCGGCGAGTTGGCGGCGGCTGTCGTCGTTGGCGTCCACGAAGCGGCGATCCACGGCGATCCCTCCAACGTTTCTGGCAACGTTCAGTTCGCGCGAAGCGGCACCGTTGCCGCCCTCACTGGACGCCGTGACGGTCAGGCGTCGAGCGCGCCGATGGCGTTGAGACTGGCGCGCATCCAGCCGATGGCATACGCCATGCCGGCGTGCCACGGCGCGGGGCCAGCAACATGCGGCGTGTGGTCGGGGATGACGACGCCGTCGTAGCCGTTCTCGGCGTAGAGGCGCAGGCACCGCAGCATGTCCACATCCCCCTCGTCCACGA
The DNA here is from genome assembly GCA_023423795.1 of Chloroflexota bacterium. Taxonomy (GTDB): domain Bacteria; phylum Chloroflexota; class Chloroflexia; order Thermomicrobiales; family UBA6265; genus CADCWF01. The sequence goes on from JAFAEX010000312.1 coordinate 828, forward strand.
ACACCTCGACGTACTCGGGAACCTGGCCGCGCACGTTGCGGAAGTGGACGTAGCCCAGCGCGCCCCGCCGGGCGTACTCCGCGATCGCGCCGTACACGTCGAGGTCGTCCGGCTCCATCTCGGCGACCGTCCCCTGGCAGAACTCCAGCGCGTTGGCCGGCGACGGCACGAGGTCGAGCAACCGGCGGTACTTCGACGGGCGGTTGACCAGCCGGGCGTTGCCGCGCAGCGTCTCCAGCGGCGGGTCGTCCGGGTGGGCGGCGAGCCGCACCCCGGCCTCCTCGGCCACCGGCACGACCGCTTCGAGGAAGACGCGCAGCCGCTCCCAGAGCGCCTCATCCGTGGTAGCGGCCTCGTCCTCGGCGGGCGCGTCCGGGTCGTAGGTCATGTTCCAGACCTCGCCCCGCCGCAGCGCAGGCTGCACCGGGCCGTCGGCAGCCGAGAACCCGACCGTTTCCGCGCCGCCCCGCGCCCACGGCCCGGTGATGTGGCCCCACACGCCGGCCACGCTGAAGTTGTAGCCGAGCACCGGGATGCCGGCCGCGCCCATGTTGCGAACGATGGCCTTGACGTTGTCGAGGTGCTCGTCGCGCTTCGGGCCGTCGAGCAGCACGTCGTGCCAGTGCGCCGGGTCGAGGTTCTCGATGGCGTGCAGGACCAGTCCTTCGGATTCGACCAGTTCGCGCAGGCCGACCAGTTCCTCGACCGTCCAGACCGGTTTGGCGAGCGTCGCACCCCAGGTGCCTTCGCGCGCGTCAGGGATGCGCGGCCCGGAGGCGAAGTAATCCACCCAGTGGGCGACGATGTGGGTCGCCCCGACCTGCCGGGCGAACCGCAGGTTCTCCGGCGTCAGCATGTGGCGGTACAGCCCGAGTCCGACCTTCACCCCGTCCCTCCCGTCCGTCCGCGTCTGCGACCATGATGGGCGCAGTCTACCGGGCACGGGACAGCGCCGGAACCGGCGCGGGAGGGATCACATGATGGCAACCTGGGCATCCGACGAGGAGTTGTGGGATCTCGCGCGGCGGGAACTGTTCACCGCGGTCGTCGGCGACGTGATGGACGCGATGGGGCTGCGCCGCCAGTTCCTGCCGCCGGAAGTGCAGCCGCTGGACGACGGGATGGTCGTCGTCGGCCGGGCGATGCCGGTGCTGGAGATGGACGTCTTCGCCGACGGGGTGATGGACGCGCAGGGCGGCGACCTCGCCAAACCGTTCGGCCTGCTGTTCCGGGCGCTGGACGACCTGAAGGCGGGCGAGGTCTACGTCTGCACCGGCTCTTCGCCGCGCTACGCGCTCTGGGGCGAACTGATGAGCCTGCGGGCGGCGAAATGCGGCGCGGCCGGCGCGGTGGTGGACGGGTTCCACCGCGACACGAAGGGCATCCTCGCGCTGGGGTTCCCGACGTTCTCGCGCGGGCGCTACGCGCAGGACCAGGGCGTGCGCGGCAAGGTCGTCGATTGGCGGACGCCGCTGGAATTCTCCAACGGCGCGCGGGTCGAACCCGGCGACGTGATCTTCGGCGATCTCGACGGCGTGCTGGTCGTCCCGAAGGCGGCCGAGGAGGAAGCCTTCGCGCGGGCGCTGGAAAAGGTGCGCGGCGAAAAACTGGTCCGCGAGGCGATCGAGGCCGGCTCGACGACGGTGGACGCGTTCGCCAGGTACGGGATCATGTAGGAACGATCCGCGGGCAGGAACGACCCGTGTCATCCCGAGCCTGTCGAGGGATCTCGTCGAGACCCCGACGCGAACGAAGGACGGGATCCCTCGACAGGCTCGGGATGACACGGGTGCGGCGACCATGATGACGGGATCGGGGCGACAGGGCGCCGCGCCCGGACGCATCGTCATGGGCATCGTCGGCGTTCGCCCGGTAGACTCTGCGCGGGCGCGGTGATGCGCGGCGGCGCGATCGCCGGCGTCTTCGCGTGCCCGCGATTCGCGTCTCGATCCAGCCAGGTGCCCATGTCCGCCCTCGCCAGTGCGCCCGCCCGGGGCGATACCTCCAGCCTCATCCGCCGCTTCGCCGGCTACTACCGACCGCACCGCAAGCTGTTCGCGATCGACTTCACCTGCGCCGTCCTGTCCGGCGTGCTGGAGCTCGCGTTCCCGATGGCGGTCGGGTTCTTCGTCGATACCCTCCTGCCCGGAGAGGATTGGGCGCTGATCCTTTCCGCCTCGGCGGGGCTGCTCGCGCTGTATCTCGTCAACACCGGCCTGATGGCGGTGGTCAACTACTGGGGCCACGTGCTCGGGATCAATATCGAAACCGAGATGCGAAGGCGGGCCTTCGACCACCTCCAGAAACTCTCGTTCCGTTTCTACGACGAGAACAAGACCGGCCACCTCGTGGCGCGGGTGACGAAGGACCTCGAAGAGATCGGGGAAGTCGCCCACCACGGGCCGGAGGACCTGTTCATCGCGATCATGACCTTCATTGGCGCGTTCGTGCTGATGTTCCGGGTCAACACCAGCCTCGCGCTGATCACCGCCTGCATCGTCCCGCTCACGGCGTGGGTGACGACCCGGTATGGTGGCCGGATGACGCGGACGTGGCGGTCGCTGTTCGCACGGGTCGGCGAATTCAACGCCCGGATCGAGGAAAACGTCGGCGGCATGCGCGTCGTGCAGGCGTTCGCCAACGAAGACCACGAGCGCCGCCTCTTCGCCTCCGACAACGCGCGCTACCGCAAGACCAAGTTGGAGGCCTACCGGTTGATGGCCACCAGCATGTCGCTCAGCTACTTCGGCATGCGCACGACCCAACTCGTGGTCATGGTCGCCGGTTCGTGGCTCGTCCTCCACGGCCAGCTCAGCGAGGGCGGGTTCGTCAGCTTCCTGCTGCTGGTCGGCGTCTTCTTCCGGCCGGTCGAGAAGATCAACGCCGTGCTGGAGACCTACCCGAAGGGCATTGCCGGCTTCCGCCGCTACACCGACCTGCTCAACACCGAACCGGAAGTCACCGACGCCCCGGCCGCGCGCGAAGCGCCCCGGCTGCGCGGCGAGATCCGCTACGAGCACGTCACGTTCGGCTACGACCCGGCGCGGCCGGTCCTGCGCGACGTGTCGCTGGAGATCCACGCCGGGGAGACCGTCGCCTTCGTCGGCCCTTCCGGCGCCGGCAAGACGACCATCGCGGCGCTGCTCCCCCGCTTCTACGACCCGCAGGCCGGGCGCATCATCATCGACGGCATCGACGTGCGCGAGATGACGATGGCCTCCCTGCGGCGGCAGATCGGCATCGTCCAGCAGGACGTCTTCCTGTTCGCCGGCTCGATCCGCGAGAACATCGCCTACGGGCGGCTGGGTGCCACCGACGCCGAGATCGAGGACGCCACCCGGCGGGCGCGGCTGGACGCGGTCATCGCCGACTTGCCGCACGGGCTGGACACCATCATCGGCGAGCGCGGCGTAAAGCTCTCCGGCGGGCAGAAGCAGCGGCTGGCGATCGCCCGCGTCTTCGCCAAGGACCCGCCGATCCTGATCCTCGACGAGGCGACCTCGGCGCTCGACTCCGAAACCGAGCGGGCCATTCAGCGCTCGCTGGCCGAGTTGTCGCGCGGGCGGACCACGCTGGTCATCGCGCACCGGCTGGCGACCATCCGCGACGCCGACCGGATCGTGGTGGTGGACGCGGCCGGCGTCGCCGAGCAGGGCCGCCACGAGGACCTGCTGGCCATCGACGGCGCGTACCGGCGGCTGCACGCGGCGCAATTCGACCCGGCGGTGGCCTGAACCGGTCGCCCGCGGGCGCCCCTGCTGCCGAAATCGGCGGACCGGCGTACCATGCACCGGCGACGAACCGCCGGCAACGGACGAAGACGGGGATCGCCGCACGGGGCGCGCCGCCGGCGACGGTAGCGGCTGCCGCGCGCCGGGACATGATGGCGGAACCGGCCGGCCGGTTCCGGGCGAGCGGATCAGGGCACGGGGCCGCGTTCGGCGTCCCAGCGCCGACGATCGTTGAGGGGTACCGATGGTCCTTGCGCGGTTCCTGCCGAAGGACGAGCAGTTCTTCGACTTCTTCGCCGAGGCGGCGGCCAACGCGGTCGAGGTCACCAACGCGCTGGCCGATGTCGTCGCGGGCGGCCCGGACACCGAGCGGAAGGTGAACCGCCTGAACGACCTCGAGCAGCGCGGCGACGAGATCACGCACCGAATCTTCAACGCGCTCAACAGCACGTTCGTCACGCCGCTCGACCGCGAGGACATCCGCGCGCTGGCGGCGTCGCTGGACGACATGGTGGACGACGCGGAGGAGGCGGGCGAGCGGCTCTGGCTCTACCGCCTCGGGAACGGTGAAGCGCCCGCCGTGCTGCTGACTCGCATCCTGCGCGACCAGGCCGCCGCGCTCTCCCGGGCGATGCCGCTACTGGCCAACGTGGGGCGCAACAAGGACCTGCTCCGGGAGTGCGTGCTCGAGGTCCACGAACTCGAAAACGAGGCCGACGACGCGCTGTCGCAGGCGCTGGCCACCCTCTACGACGGGGCGACGGACATCCCGACCCTCATCCGGGCGATGCGCTGGGGCGAACTGTTCGGGCTGCTGGAAGACGCGACCGACCGCGCCGAGGACACCGCCGACGTGATCGAAGGAATCCTGCTCAAGCATGGTTGACGCGATCGATCCTGCCCTGGCGATCCTGGTGGTGGTGATCGCGCTCGGGCTCGCCTTCGACTTCGTCAACGGCTTCCACGACACCGCCAATGCCATCGCGACATCGGTCGCCACCCGGGTGCTGTCGCCGGGGCGGGCGGTCTCGATGGCGGCGATCCTCAACGTCGTGGGCGCGCTGACGGGCACGGCGGTGGCGAGCACGGTCGGCCAGGGCATCGTGCCGCCCGAGGTCGCCACCCAGCAACTCGTCATCGCCGCGCTGCTGTCGGCCATCGGCTGGAACCTGCTGACGTGGTGGTACGGCATCCCGTCGAGTTCGAGCCACGCGCTGATCTTCTCGATCGTCGGCGCCGGCATCGCCGCCGCCGGGTTCCAGGCGATCGTCGTCGAGGGCGTAGCGAAGACGATGCAGGGGCTCGTCTTCTCGCCGTTGCTGGGCTTCGCGGCGGCGTTCCTGCTGCTGTTCGGGCTGCTGTGGATCTTCGCCCGGAAGCGCCCGAGTCTGGTCAACCGCCTGTTCGGCCGGTTGCAGGTGGTCTCCGCCGCCTACATGGCCTTCAGCCACGGCAGCAACGACGCCCAGAAGACGATGGGCGTACTGACGATGGCGCTGGCCAGCTACCACGGCTGGTCCGGCGACGAATGGCACGTGCCGCTGTGGGTGATCCTCGCCGCCGCCGGCGCGATGGGCCTCGGCACGGCGATGGGCGGCTGGCGCATCGTCCGCACGATGGGGCTGCGGGTGGTCGAACTGCGCACCATCGACGGGTTCGCCGCCGAGACCGCGGCCGCCACGGTGATCGAGGTCGCCAGCCGCCTCGGCATCCCGGTCTCGACCACCCACGTCATCTCGTCGGCGATCCTCGGCGTGGGCGCCACCCGGCGGGCCTCCGCCGTGCGCTGGGGCATCGCCGGCCGGATCGTCAGCGCCTGGATCGTGACCCTGCCCGCCTGCACGATCCTGAGCTTCGTGATCTACACGCTGCTGCACCGCATCACGGGGTACCGGTAGCGCGCCCGCGTGGCGTGGCCGGCGGCGTGCGATGGCACCAGCCGGGATGCGGGACCGCCGCGCGAGGACGAGGAGCGCATGACGAGCCAGACGCCGCCCGGACTGACCGACGCGGAGGTGGCGGCCGCGATCGCCGACCTCACCGACGCCGAGGTCTGGTTGCAGGCGCGGGTGCTCCACGAATCGCCGGAGCGGACGGCCATCCTTTACGTCGCGACCGACGCCGACGGCTGGCCGCTGGTGGCGTCCGGCGACCGTCCCGTGCGGCTGGAGGCGCTCGCGCCCGGACGCGCCGACGTGCTGTCGGGCCAGCGGTTCCGCGTCCGCTGATTCGCGGAGCATGGGACTGGATGGGAGGAACCGGATGAGCGAGGTGTCGGAGTCGCAGGACGTCGAGGTGCTCTACGAAGACCTGCTGGCCAACGACGGCTGGTCGTGCGCCGACGACGCACCGGGCGCGGTCGGCTCGACGGTCCGCTGCACGCGGGGCGACGAATCCGTGACCGGCTCCGGCGAGGACCGGGATGCGGCGCTACGCGCGGCGTTTAACCAGACCGAGGGCGGCCTGCGGGCGATGCTGCGCTCCCTCGGCTGGAGCGATGTCGAAACCGGCGGCGACGAAGGCGCGGTGACGGCCAGCGCCTCACGCGGGGACGGCGCCAGCGTCGGCAGCGTCGCGATTCGGATCGAGGGGCGCGGCGCCAGCGAACGCGAAGCGCTCACGTCGCTCTGGGAGCAAGCTGCCCGCCGCGCCGAGAACCAGGACTGATACGAAATCCGGCTGATTAGCGCGCGAATCCGTCCGTACGCGGCCCCGTGCCCTCCCGTGCCCGGGGCCGCGTACGGACGCGGGAGGGCACGGTTCCCTCCCCTGCGAACGCACGTCGTCACGGGTAGGCGAAACGGCAGCGAATAGCCGGTATTCGTATGACAGCGGGGGTACTCGAACCGAGCCCTTGCGCTCGAGACTCCCACCGCGTGGTCGGTGGATGGGCCGATGCCATCCATCGCCGGCGGATGGGAAAACGGAGCGCCGCTGAATCCCCCCGACCGTCATCCCGAGCCTGTCGAGGGATCTCGT
>JAFAEX010000100.1 GCA_023423795.1 Chloroflexota bacterium
GGCCCGCGCGCTCGGCGAGCGGGCGCTGGCCGGGTCGCGCGCGCTGGCGTCGCCGGCCGGGGTCGCGCTGGCGTTGCGCGCGCTCGGCATCGTGGCGATGGCGGAGGGGGATCTCGTCCTCGCCGCCGAGCGGCACGAAGAGGCGATCGCGGTCTGTCGGAGCAGCGAGATCCGGAGCGAACTCGCCACCGCGCTCGGCAACCTCGCGCTGGTGCTGGCGGAGGGCGGCGATCCCGTGCGCGCCGCCGCCCTCGCCGGCGAGAGTTACGGGCTGTTCCTCGATCTCGACGACCGGTCCGGCGCGGCGACGACGCTGGAGATCCTTGCGCGGGTTGCCGGCGCGGTCGGCGAATGGGCGGCGGCGGCCCGGTTCCACGCGGCGGCCGACGAAGCGCTGGACCGCGTCGGGCAGCCGTTGCAGCCGATGCTGGGCGAGCGGCGCGACGCCCGGCTGGCGGACCTGCGGGCGCGGCTCGGCGACGGGTTCGGTCGCGAATGGCTCACCGGGCTGGAGATGTCCCCGGCCGCGCTGGCCGAGGAAGCGGCTCGGCTGGCGTCGGATCGGTTGCCGGGTGCGACGACGCCGGGCGGGAAAACCGCGGAGGACCAGACCTGACGCGGAATCCGGCCGGGCCGATCGCGGTTGGCGCGTACCCGACGCGCGGTGGTCGCGCGGCGCGGCGCCACACGCACGCATCCGGTACGGGGCTCCGGACGCTGCGGGTGGGACGGGGCGCGAAAATCCCGGATTCGATCATTCTGTCGCGTTCGTACGCAAGGTTCCGCGACCGAAGAAATGCCGAATGAATTACAGAAAGGGCATTGTGAACTCCGGGACTGATGGAGGGTGCGAAATAGTGCGGCCATCGCCTGCGCCCGCCCGGGGTTGATGGCGGTTGCCACAATAGGGCGGCCACCGCCCGTGCTCAGCCCCGGAGGGGCTTCGTTGACGTAGCCCGGGGTTTCAACCCCGGGCGGGCGTGGACGGTGGCCGGATCAATCTGGCAACCGCCATCAACCCCTGGCTACGGGAACGAAACTCCTCCGGGGTTGAGCCCGCCGGACGGCGCCCCGGCGCCCGCGTTCAGTCCCGAAGGGACTTCGTTCCCATAGCCCGGGACTGGAAGTCCCGGGCGCGCATCGCCGGCGAGGGAGCGCCGTTGCGCGGAGTCCCCGAACGAAACCGGCCAGGCCGAACCCTTCCGCACGTATGGCGTTTGGTTGCTATGATGCGAAGGGAGACACGATCGCCGGCAACGGGCGCGGTCCTGCGCGGAGGCTCGGGCGATGCGGCCACGGGTGTGCGTTCTCGTCGCGGTGTTGGCGTCGCTGGTGGTGGCGGTGCTTGCCGCGCCGATGCGGCCGGCATCGGCGGCCGACCCGGACATCGCGCTGGTCCGCAGCGAGGAGTTCGGGGTCTTCTTCCTGTACGACACGTCCCGCTGGACGATCTCCGAACGGACGACGGAGGTGGGGTCGGACCTCGTGCTGATCGACGACGGCGAGGTCTTCGTCACCGTCTGGGCGCTCGACCGGCCCGGGTTTTCGCCCCGCGACTGCATCGACCTGATCCTGCGCGGTCTGGTCACGATGGACGCCGTCGCGGACGTCGCGTCGCTGGAGGAGTCGCCGGGGGAACCGGTCATCGACGATACCGGCGCGTCGGCGTCGGCCGAACTCATCCTGACGCTGGCGGGCGACGGCGTGCCGGTCAGGTACGCCGCCCGCGAGACGTGCGCGGAACTCGTCCCCGGCGCGTCCATCCTCTACACCTCGATTCGGGTGCCGGCGGCGGCGTGGAACGCCGGCCGCACCTTCGACCCGTTCCCCGATCCGCCGGGGACGGGGCGTTCGGTCTATCCGTGGCTCTCGTGGCACGAACCCGGGTCGCGGGCGTTCGCGCCGGTGGTGGACGCCACCGGGGCCGCGGTCGGCGTCATCGGGCGCATCGAGCCGTGCCGGAACGGCGCCGCGCAGGTGCTGGCGGTGTGGGCCTTCGCTGGCGGGCCGGGGCTGGTGCTCGACCCGATGCGGGTCGTCGCGATCGAGCAGACCTACGACGCCGTGGGCGAACCGGGACCGCTGCTCACCGATCCCGCCGGCGCCGAATGGCTGCTGCCGGCTGGCGCCGATCGCCCGCTCGCGGTTGGGCCGGGCGAGATCGCCGCGTTGCGCGTCCCCACCGAGCGGGGAGGGTTCGCCACCGTCTACGCCTACCCCGAGGGTGCGCCGCGGGTGGAACTCGGATCGCTTGGCGGCGGCTGCGGCGCCGGTGCGTCGCCGGTGCGGATCGACATGGAGTAGCGTGGGCGGCGCGAACGGTGGCCCAGGGGAGGACGCACGATGGAGCGCGCGCGTCGGCGCCTCGGGACTTGGATGGTCCTGCTGGTGCTCGTGCTCGGCCTGGCCGCCGTGCCCTCGGCCGAGGCGCGGCGGCAAGCGGCGACCGCCGGCGACATCGCACTGTACCGGAGCGACGCATTCGGCCACGCGTTCTTCTACGACCGCGCGCTGTGGTCGCTCGTCGCGGAAGAAGCGAGCGACGACCTGGAGGCCGCCGTCTTCAGCGACGGCGACGTCATCGCGCGCGTGTACGCGTTTCGCCTCCCGGCGGAGTCGGTACGGGGCTGCCTCGATGCCTACATCGACGACGTGCTGCCCAGCGACGACGGGATCGTGGACGTTTCGCCGCTTACTTCGCCCTATCCCGACCAACCGGCGGTCCTGACCGACGGCGCGACCTACGCCACGGCCGACGTGGTGCTCACGCTGACCCCGGACGACCCGCGCGGCAAGGCGGTCGCCCGCGTGGAGTGCCGGGAACTGATCCCCGGCGCGTCGATGCTGATCACGTCGATCGAGATTCCCGGAGACGCCTGGAACGCCGGCCGCAGTTTTGCCGAGACGATGGACGTTCCGTCGGGCGTCGGCGCGTCGCCGGTTCCCTGGCTCGTGTGGCACCAGCCGGGGCTGGAATCGCTCGCCGAATCCGGGTTGGGCACCGGGTGGTTCCGCCCGATCGTGGACGCGGACGGCGACCTGCTGGGAGTCATCGGCCGGGGCAATCCTCCGTGCCCGGAACCACCCGCCGTCTACGAACTCGCGCGCGCCGCGGCGGACGGACCCGGGCTGATCCTCGACCCGGGCGCCTTTGTCGCGGTCCAGCAAGGGTGGGTGAGCGACGGTTCGCTGGCGGGCGACCGGATCGACCCGGTCGCGATCGAGTGGCTGTACCCGGCCCCGGCGTCGGACGGCACGGTCGTGCTCGGGCCGGGCGACCTCGCGCTGGCGCGGATCGCGCTCCCGGAGGCCGGATTCGACATGTATTACCTCCCGGACGGTGGGCCGCGGGTGGATCTCGGCGGCGCGATCGGCGGGTGCGGCGGCGGCGGCGGCGCGGCCCCGGTCCGGATCGACATGGAGTGACGCGCCGGGCGGCCAGGGAGGATGCGGTTTGCCTCTCCGGTCGCCAGCAACCGTCCACCGAAGAGGAGGGCGCATGGACGCGACGATGCCTGGCCGGATCGATCGTGGGCGGATCGCCGCGCTGGCGCTGGCAGTGGCGCTGGCGTGCCTGCCGTGGGCACGTGCCCGTCCGGCGGCGGCCGATCCCACGGTCGAGATGTACCGGAGCGAGCGGTTCGGCCACCTGTTCTTTTTCGATGCGTCGGTCTGGGAGATCGTCTCCCAGGAGTCCGACGACGACACCGACATCGTCGTCCTCAGCGACGGCGACGTATTCGCCGTCGTCTACGCGATCGCGCTGCCCGACACGACGCCGCGGGAGTGCGTCCAGTTCATCCTCGACGATGTCTGGGGGGACAACGATTCGGTGGTGGACATTTCGGCGTTGCGGGTCGAGGGGCCGCCGACCATCACGAGCACCGAATCGTGGGCGTTCACCGACATGCTGGTGACGCTCGAAGGCGAGGACGGGCGCTCGGCGAACGCCGTCGAAGAACACTGCTGGGAATTGGTGCCCGGTGAATCGTTGATCTACACCTCGATTGTCGTCCCGGCCGCGGCGTGGAATGCCGGGCGCACCTTCGAGCAGATCGTCGATGCCGACGGCACCGGGTCGTCGGTCACGCCGTGGCTGGCGTTCTACAAACCCGGCGACGAAGCGATCCCTGGCTCGTCGTTCGGGCTCCACCAGGTCGTGGATGCCGCCGGCGAGCCGCTGGGGGAAATCGGCAACGTCGATCGCTGGTGTCAGACCGGGCCGGAGGCCTTCGCGCTGGCGCGGGCCTACGCATCCGGCCCGGGGCTCGTCCTCGATCCCGATGCCTTCGTTGGCGTCGAGCAATTCGGAGACGACGATCGAACCGTTCCGCTGGACGTCGCGTGGATGTACCCGGCGGCCCGGCAGGGTTCCGTGCTCGACCTGGCGCCGGGGGAGACGGCGCTGCTGCGGGTGACGTTGCCGCCGGATCCCTACGACCTCCAGTACCTGCCGGAGGGCGCGCCCCGCGTGGCGATCGGCGACAGCCAGGAGGGGTGCGGCGGCGGCGGCGGCGCGGCCCCGGTGCGGATCGACATGGAATAGGGCCGGGCGACTGTCCCGCGGTGGCCCAGGGGCCTCGCACCGCCGGTAGACGGGCGCGGAGGGGCAAGCGCGGCGGCACTGCTGTTGCGAGAATTTGACGCGGAGGGACGAGCCACCGATGGGGTTGTGACGCACGGCGCGGCACACTCCGGGTGAGCGGCTGAATCGTGCTGATGCGGCGAGCCGCCGGAACGGAGGGGTTGTCATGGGTGGATATTCGATGACCCGGAACGGGACCTACGTCCTGACGGCCATCTCGGCGCTGCTGTTCGTGGCGCTCTGCTGGATCTTCGCCGACGGCTTGCTAATCGGCCCGATCTGGAACTCGGCGAGCTGGATCGATTCGCCGCTGGTCACCTGGGTGCTGCTGCTGGTCATCATCGCCGCCGGGGTCTACCAGGCGAGCCGGCTGCCCGAGTCCGGCGTGCCCCTGCCGCTGCCGTCCGACGACGCGACGCCGGGGCAGACCGACGACCCGCGGCTGTGGCGGCTGCTGATGGGCAACGTGCTGTTCGCCCTGATCTGGATGCCGCTGCGCTTCTTCGTCGGCCGCGAATGGTTTTCTTCCGGCGCGGGCAAGGTCACCAACCCGGCGTGGATGGACGGCGGCGCGGCGCTGCGCGGCTACTTCGAGGGCGCCGTCGCGATTCCGGAGGGTGGTCGGCCGGCGATCACCTACGCCTGGTTCCGCGACTTCCTGCAGTTCATGCTGGACAACGGCTGGTACACGTGGTTCGCCAAGGTGGTCGCCATCGGCGAGGTGCTGGTCGGGCTGGGTCTCATCGTCGGTGCGCTGGTCGGGTTGGCCGCCTTCTTCGGCACCGTCATGAACGTCAGTTTCGGGCTGGCCGGCACCGCCTCCTCCAACCCGGTCCTGTTCGGCCTGAGCGTGCTGCTGGTGCTGGCGTGGCGGGTGGCCGGGTACTGGGGCATCGATCGCGCCATCTTCCAGGTGCTGGGCATCCGCCCGAACCCGTGGGACGCCGCGACGCCGGCCGCCGGCGCGGGCCGCATGGCCGATCGGCGGGCCCCGGCCGGCGCCCGCCGCTGACGACCCGGGCGAGGCTTGACGCGGAGCCGCGCCCCGTCCCATGATCGCCCCGCGTCGATGTTCGGATACGCCCCCGGCCGCGCGAGCGCCCGGGGGCGCGCCGCGTGAAAGGACCCCCGATCCATGCCAGCGCCGGAGCCCGCCATCGGCGGCATCACCGTCGCCCCGATGGGCCGCCGCGTCACCGTGGTGCTCGCCACCGGCTTCGATTCCCCGGCGCCGGGGTCCGGCAGCCCGGACAGCCGGCTGACGATCGCCGGCTGGACGATCGGCAAGAACGCCCCGGTCGAGCGCGTCGAGATCGTTTCCGACAACCGGGTGCTCGGCACGGCCCCGGTCGGGTTGCCGACGCCGGAGCTGGCCGCCCGATTCGCCGCCGCCGGGCCGTGGGCGGCCAACGCCGGGTTCTCGGTCGAGGTCGATACGCTGGGGACGGAGCCGGCGTTCGACATCCGGGTGCGCGCGGTCATCGGCGGCGTCCCGGTCGCCCGCCTGACCACCATCCGCGGGACGCGGCGCCCGATCCGGCCGGACTACGCGCCGCGCATCCACCCATTGCTGGTCAACAGCATCGGCCGTACCGGCTCGACGCTGCTGATGCGGCTGCTGGCGGCGCACCCGAAGATCGTGGCGTACCGGCGGTTGCCCTACGAGGCCCGCGCCGCCAAGTACTGGTACCACCTGATGCTGACGCTGGCGGCGTCGCCGGACCCGGCCAAGCAGATCGGCCAGCCGCAGGAGTTCCACCTCGAACGGATCGCTGCCGGCAACCCGTTCGCCACGGACGAGTTCGGGGCCTACCCGGAGGCGGTGGCGTGGTCCCGTGCGGGGTACCGCGAGGACCTCGCGTCGTTCACCCTGAAGGCCATCGACGGCTGGTACGGCGCGGTCGCCGCCGCCCAGGAGCAGCCCGAACCGGTCTACTGGGCCGAGAAGACGTTTCCCGACCAGTACGCCACGCTCGCCCACGAACTGGACCCGCGGGCGAAGCAACTGGTGCTGGTGCGCGATTTCCGCGACATGTGGACGAGCATGCGCGCCTACAACGAGCGGGGCGGCTTCGGCGACTTCGGGCAGGCGCGCGCCCGTTCCGACGCCGAGTGGCTGGACGAACTGCGAATCGCCGCGTACCTGCTGCCGGAGATGCTGGCCCGCCGCGGCGAATCGGCCCGGCTGGTGCGCTACGAGGACCTGGTGGCCGACCCGGCGGGGCAGGTCACCGGCATCCTCGGCTTCCTCGGGCTGGACGCCGACCCGGCGACGGTGGCTGCGATGGTCGCCAACGCCACCGAGGAGATCCCCGAACTGCGCGCCCACCAGACCAGCGCCGACGCCGCGTCCTCGATCGGCCGCTGGAAGCGCGACCTCTCGCCGGAACAGCAGCAGCTGGCCCGGACCGCTTTCGACGACATCCTCACCCGCCTCGGGTACGCCGTAGACTGAGCGTGCGGCCGGTCGGCGGTTCCGCCGCCGACCGGCGATCCGGACTGCGAGGAACGGGCATGGCGCAGCGCATCCCAACCAGCATCAGCCGCGAGGACTGGCGCGCCTGGGCGAGCGAAACCAGCTTGTCCGAATGGGTGGACGGCGAGGTGACCGAGTTCATGCCGCCGAAGCGGATCCATCAGCTCCTCGTACGCCTTCTCGTCCAGGTGATGGGCTGGATTGCGGAGCACCGGGCGCTGGGCGAGGTGATCCCGAGTCCGTTCGAGATGAGGCTCCCGCGCTCGTCGCGGGAGCCGGACCTGATCTTCGTCGCGGCGGCGAACCTCGACCGCCTCGGCGAGGGCTGGCTCGACGGCCCGGCCGACCTCGTCGTCGAGATCATCTCGGAGGACAGCGTCCGCCGGGACCGGGTGGCGAAGTTCGCAGAGTTCGAGTCCGTCGGCGTGCCCGAGTACTGGATCTTCGATCCGCGCGAAGGGAGGGGCATGCTGGACGCCTACGCGCTCGGCGCCGATGGCCGCTTCGCCCCAATCCCGCCCGATGCCGACGGCCTCGTCTCTTCGGCGGTCCTGCCCGGTTTTCGCTTCGACCCGGCGTGGCTCCGGCAGCGGCCGTTGCCGACGCCGCGCGCGGTGCTGGCCCAGATCGCTCCTGACTTGCTCTCGCCGCCGGATCGGTAGCCGGCGTCAGCCGCCGAACCGCTCCGGCATGACCGCCCGCAGCGCCGCTCGCAGGTCCGGCGACTCCTCGCCGAACCATGCCGGATCGAACCGGTAACTGCCAAGCATCGTCGCTACCGCAGTTCGCGGCTGGCGCATCGCGGATCGTCGGCGGGAGCGGATCGCCCGCCCGTCCTCCCACTCGGTCTGGTGCGATTCGCCCGCCCACGCCAGCCATTCGGCGTAGGTCACCGGAATCAGCGCGGTGGAGCGCGGGTCGAGGTCGTCGTGGCGGAGCATTGCGCCCTCCGCCGGCTGCCGAAGGAGGCGTGCAACCTTGCCGGCTGTCCGCTGCTCGCGACGAAGCGCGGCTCCGAGTGCGAAGTCGCGGCGCCCGAGCCGACCGTCATCCCGAGCGTGTCGAGGGAT
>JAFAEX010000123.1 GCA_023423795.1 Chloroflexota bacterium
CGCCCGCGCCGTCGGGGAACGTCGCCGGCGTCGGCGAGTCGCCGGCCACCGTGGCCTGCCACAGTTCGCCGGCCACGAAGACCATCCCGTCCGGGTCCAGCGCGGTGCGGGCGGTGCCGACCGCGCCGACCAGCCCCTCGCGCCCCGTTGCCGGTTTCAGGAACCGGGTCTTGAGCACCGACCCGGCCAGCAGGAGCAGGAACGCGGCCAGCAGCGCGGCGACCGTCCACATCACGATCGGTGACACCCCGAGTCCTTCCGTGCGCCCGTCGAACAGCAGGTGGGAACCGAACAGGAAACTGGCCAGCCCGCCGATGGTCAGCGTGCCGAAACTGGGCACGAAGATGTCGGCCACGAAGAGCACGAACGCCAGCCCGATCAGGGCGACGCCGGCCCAGTTCACCGGCAGCGTGCCCAACCCGTAGAGGCCGAGCACGATCGCGATCGCGCCCGCCACGCCCGGCAGCCCCAGCCCCGGCACGGACAGTTCGAAGAAGATGCCGAGCCCGCCCAGGGTCAGCAACAGGTAGGCGATCGTCGGGTCGGCCAGCAGCGAGAGGAACTGGTCCATCCAGCCCATGCCGACCTCGCGCGTCGTCGCCCCGGACGTTTCGATCGTCACCGGCCCGGCGGAGGTTTCCACCGTCAGCCCGTCGATGCCGGCGAGCAGGGCCGGCAGGTCGGCCGCCACGAAGTCCACGACGTCGAGGCGGACCGCTTCCTCGGCGGTGATGTTGACGGCGTCGCGCACCGCCTCCTCCGCCCAGTCGGCGTTGCGGCCTCGCAACTCGGCGAGGTTGCGGACCTGCGACACGGCGTCGTTGGTCACCTTGCGCGCCATCGTTTCGTCGAGGTCGCCGCCCAGCGACACCGGCGACGCCGACCCGATCCGCGTGCCCGGCGCCATCGCCGCCACCTGCGCGGCGTAGGTGATGAACACCCCGGCCGAGGCCGCCCGCGCGTTGGCCGGAGACACCCACACGACCACCGGCACGCGGCTGCCCAGGATGCTGTTTATGATCTCGTCGGAAGCGGACATCAGGCCGCCCGGCGTATCGAGTTCGATCACGATGGCCGGCGCGCCCTGCCGCTCGGCGTCGGCGATGGCGGCGGCGACGTAGCGCGCCATCGGCGGCGACACCGCGCCTTCCGCCCGCACCACCGGAACGACGGGATCGGCGGCCCGCGCCGGCAGCAGCAGCAGGACGAGCCCGAACAGCGCCAGCAGGACGCCCCAGGAAATCCGTCGGTTGGTAGGTCCTGCTCGGAGGCGCATCGTCGGGTCTCCCGTCGTCATCTTGACGATAAGTATAGGCGTTGGGGTCCCTCGCCTCGGCCGGATGGCCCCGCTGGCAAGCGAAAACCGGCGCGCTTGCCGGGACCGCGCATCGACGGCGGTCCTCGGCGGGGTTCGGGCGCTCGCGACGACAGCGAGGCTGGGACACGGGGCGTCCGCCACGATTCGAACTCCCCGCAAACGCAGGAACGGGGGAGCGGCATGCCGCTCCCCCGTTCCCACTCCCTCCCGTGGCGTGGAACCGTGCCGTCAATAGGCGGGCGCGACCCCCATCGCCATCCCGTCCAGCGCGGCCCACATGCCCATGAAGCTGTCCCAGTCGTGGTAGCCGTACGTGCCCGATCCGGGATCGGAGACGTACACGCCGTAGTCGTCGTAGCCGTAGACCGTCACCGCGTGCATCCCCGGCACCAGCCGGTAGGTTCCCGCGTCGTCCATCGACAGCCCCGGCTCGCCGAGGAAGCCGAGCCAGGCGACGACCGGCATCCCGTCGTCGAGGCGAGCGGTCAGTTGCGAGGCGTCGCCGTTGGCGTAGAAGACGTCGGCGATGAAGCCGTTGGCCTCCAGCGTCGGCGCGAGCGCCTCCGGATAGATGCCGTAGTCGTCCGTGCCGCCCCAACTTCCCTCGATCCAGCCGCGGTAGCCCCAGTGCGGGTTCTCGGACAGGCCGATGTTGGAACGGAAGATGTCCTCGTCGATCTGCGCGCCGAACGCCGCCGTCGCCATCGAGGCCGCCGCGTATTCGCACGACAGGCCGTAGCGTTGCAGAAACGACGGCACCCCGGACACCATCACCGGCGCGCCGACGACGGGCGGGCCGTTCACCGACACGTCGGTCCCCTCCGGGGCATCGACCGTCGCCTCGCTGATGTGCTCGCTCTCGTCGTAATCCATGCTGGAGCGGCCGCCGCCGAGGCCTGGCACGCCGAGCGCGCCCGGCGGCAGGTTCGGCGTCGCGCCGGCCGGCCAGTCCATGATCGGCGGCAGCAGCAGGCGGTCGCCGGGGTCGAGCGCGTCGATGTCAGGCAGGCCGTTGAACTGGGCGAGGAACGTCGCGTCCAGCCCGCGGTCGGCGGCGATCTGGCCGAGCGTTTCGCCCGGCTGGACCACGTGCGCCCCGGCCACGAACGGGGACATGCCTTCCAGTGCCGAGGCGGTCGCCACCGCGTCCTCGATCGACTGCCCGGGTACGGGGATGACGATGGTTTCGCCCGGCGTCAGGTCCGGCGCGGCCTGGACGTAACTCGCCGCGAGGATCGCCTCCGGGTCCACCCCGAAATGCCCGGCAACACCGGAGAGCGTGTCTCCGGGCTGCACGAGGTAGCGGGCCTGGAAACCGGCCGGCTCGGCGCCGGCGAGCATCGCCGCCAGCGGCAACGCGACCAGCGCCGCCAGCCCGGCCGCCACGTACCGGCGCGCCGGCTTCGGCCCGAACGCGTCCAGCATCCCGGCGAACAGGGGAGCGCGCCCGAACCGCCCGTCCTCCGGGCGAACCTCGCGGAACGCCGGCGCCGACGCGGCTGCGCTCCGGGTTGCGGCCTTGTGCGCCGCGGTGCCCCGGCCGAACGTCCCGACGAACGCCGATCCTGAAGACAACCCTCGGCCGTTCCGGGCCGCCACCGCTCGCTCCGGGCCGTTCCCTCGAGCGGCGCGGCACTCGGCCGCCAGTTGCCGCGGGTCCGCCCCGCGATCGAGCACGCGGATGGTGTAGAGACCGGCGAGGCCGTCGGCCGGTGGGGCGTCGTCGTTGCCGGGTTGAGAAATGCGCTCGGACATGGCCAGTCTTGATCCTCCCGGGGCGATGAGGAACCGCGGCGGGGACGCGACCGTGGAGGCGGGTGTACGTACAGTTCTTGTCCGCAGCATAGCAACCGGCGGCAGCGTTGACAAGACGTCACGCGACACAACTTCAGGATCGCAGGCCGAGCCGCGCGCGCGGCGATTCGCATCCACTCCTCGGACCCGTGCCGGCACGTCTCGCGCAGCCTATCGCGGACGTGAACGTATGTTCTGCAGCCGATTCTCTCCGGACTCTCCGGGGCGAGTTCTAATAGTGTTCCGCCGTCATCGCGATTGCTTCGCTGTCATCCCGAGGCTGTCGAGAGATCTCGTCCGACCCCATCATCAGCAAAGGACGAGATCCCTCGACAGGCTCGGGATGATTGGCAGGAGGGCGCTGCCAAGGTTGTCGAACGTGCCATCGGCCAGCATCGACCCGCAGCACAGCGGGGATCTGGCCGGTCTTCCCCTTGGACGACGCCGTTCCGATAGCGTCGCGTGCCAAGCGTCACGTCCGAAGGCGCTCGCGTGCGGAGCCTCGTGTCCGGCCGCGACCAGGATTCGCCCCCGGTTTCGATCTCACCGTTGCTCGCCCCGACCGACGGCTTGGCCAACCCGCGCTGCTGGTGCAGGGTGGCCGCAAACCGCCGCGCCGTGGACAATGGGCGCGTCAATCTCCCGCCAGCACGCCGGGATCGCCGGGCCATGCCCGCGCCCGTAGGACGCGCCCGATGACCGACGCCCACGCCCAGCCCGCCGCGCCGCCAACCGATCTGCTCTTCCAGCGCGACGCCGCGGCGCGGTCGTTCGAGGCCATCGTCGTCGCCGTCGATCCCGAAGCGCGCGCCGTCGCCTTCGACCGGACCGCCTTCTACCCCGGCGGCGGCGGCCAGCCCTGCGACGAGGGGTCGCTCCACCGTCCGGCGGACGGCGCGACGTGGCCGGTTTCCGGCGCGCGCAAGGCGGGCGACGTCGTCTGGCACCAACTCGGCGGCGACGATCCGCTCCCGGCCGTCGGTGATGCCGTGCGCGGCGACCTCGACTGGGAGCGCCGCTACCGCCTGATGCGCACCCACACCGCGCTGCACGTCCTCTGCGGCGTCGTCTTCCGGGACTACGGCTCGCTCGTCACCGGCGGCAACATGGGCCCGGACGGCGCGCGGATGGACTTCGAGATGGACTCCGCCGACTTCACCCCGGAGCGCGTGGCCGAGATCGAGTGCCGCGCCAACGAGGAGATCGCCGCCGGGCGCGACGTCCGCGTCGCCATCCTGCCGCGCGCGGAGGCCTTCGCGATCCCCGACCTGATCCGGACCAAGGTCAACCTGTTGCCCGAAGGCATCGCGGAGATCCGCACCGTCGAGATCGTCGGGCTCGATTTGCAGGCCGACGGCGGCACGCACGTCGCCAACACCCGCGAGGTCGGCGGCCTCCGCGTCGTCGGCACCCGCTCCAAGGGCAAGGCGAACAAGCGGCTGGAGATCGTGCTTGTTGATGGAGAGACGTGAGACGAGGGACGTAAGGCGGTAGACGAGCGACGGTAGGACGACCACGGAGGACGACGTTCCGTCCCGTCTCACGTCTTTCGTCTCACGTCTCAACGCATGACGAGGGAGTCAACGGCGACCATGACCGAAACCACGACCACGGGCAACGCCGCCGCGATCGCGCCGGCGCGGCGGATCGCCCCGTTCCGCGAATCGATCTGGCTCGTCGTCGATGCCATGTTCGAGCGGCACCCGGACATGATCTTCTTCGGCAACGGCGCGCCGGCCAGCGACCTGATGCCGGCCGAGCGCCTGCGGGAGGCCTCCACGGCCGCCTGGAGCGAGGGCGCCGGCGCGCTCTCCTACGGCGAAACGGAAGGTTACCGGCCGCTGCGCCAACTGATCGTGGAGCGCATGGCCGCCGCCAACGCGCCGGCCAATATCGACGAGATCATCGTCGTCAACGGCAGCCAGGAAGGGATGGACATCCTCGGCCGGGCGCTGCTCGATCCCTGCGACATCGCGCTGGTCGAAGCCCCGACCTTCCCCGACGCGATCCGCCTTTTCGAATCG
Organism: Chloroflexota bacterium; assembly: GCA_023423795.1. GTDB lineage: Bacteria > Chloroflexota > Chloroflexia > Thermomicrobiales > UBA6265 > CADCWF01. Next base: position 5,137 of record JAFAEX010000123.1, read on the forward strand.
AACGGGGCCGAAATCGTCGGCGTCCCAATGGACGCCGAAGGCATCGTCGTCGATGACCTCGCGGCGCTGCTCGACCGGCTGCCGCGCCCGCCCAAGTTCCTCTACACCATCCCGACGTTCCAGAACCCGACCGGCGTCACCATGTCGCTCCCGCGCCGCCAGGCCCTCGTGGCGCTGGCGAAAAAGCGCGGCCTGCTGCTGGTCGAGGACGACCCGTACAGCGCGTTCCGCTACGACGGCGAACCTCTGCCGGCGCTGCGGGCGCTGGAGCCGTCCACCGTCTACCTCGGCACCTTCTCCAAGACGATCGCCCCGGCCCTGCGCGTCGGCTGGATCAGCGCCCCGCGTCCGCTCTACGACCACCTGTTCGCGGTCAAGGAGGTGATGAACATCTCCAACGACCGGATCATGCCGCGCCTCGTCTACCACGCCGCCGAGGGGTTCCTCGACGACCACATCGAACGCGCCCGCGCGGCCTACAAGGCCCGCCGCGACACCCTGCTGGCGGCAATGGACGAGTACCTGCCGCCGCAGGCGACCTGGACCGTGCCCGAGGGCGGCTTCTTCGTCTGGATCGACCTGCCCGAAGACGTGAGCACCGATACGCTGCTGGAAAAGGCCGCCGACGCCGGGGTCATCTTCCTTCCCAGTTCGTGGTTCTACCCCGGCCGCACGACCACCAACGGCCTCCGCCTGTCCTTCTCCGCCCTCCCGCCCGAGCGAATGGCCGAAGGCATCCGCCGCCTCGGCACGGTCATCGCCAACGGCTGAAACGGAGTGCTACGTGCATAGTGCTACGTGCCGAGGAGCGAGCGCGCCATATAGCACGTAGCACTATGCACGTAGCACTCCGCCTACACCGGCAGCATCCCCCGGCGCATCGCGATGGAGACGGCCTCCGCGCGGCTGCCGGCCCCGAGTTTGCCGAGCAGCGAGCCGACGTGGAACTTGACCGTGTGCTCGCTGATGCCGAGTTCGCGCGCGATGCCCTTGTTCGGCAGCCCGTCGGCCACCAACCGCAGCACGTCGATTTCGCGCGGGGAAAGCACGTCGCCGGCCGGGTCATCCGGGCCGGCCGGCGGGTGGGCGTGGAGCCGCGCCGATCCTGCCACCTCGGGGTCGATCACGACCAGCCCGGCGACGACGGCGCGCACCGCCGCCGCCAGCGTCGGCCCGTCGCTGTCCGGCGACAGGTAGGCGACGGGACCGCCGCCCAGCCCCGGGCCGTCGGTAGCGGGGTCCGCCCCGAGCAGCACCAGCGGCAGGCCCGGCCACGCCGCGGCGAGGTCGTCCGCCGCCTGGTCGCCGCGCCCGGAAAGATCCGCGACGATGGCGTGCGGGCGCGGATCGCCGCTCCCGTCCGTCGCCCCGGCCAGCGGCGTGGCGCGGATGCCGGTATCGTCCGACAGCAGCGCGATCAATCCCGCCTGGACCGCCGGCCAACTCGCGGCGACGAGCACCGCGATCCCGCCGGCGCCGGGCGCGCCGATGGTCCCGGCGGGATTCGCACCTGCCGGGACCGCCGGCGCGCCCGCCGCGATCACGCCCGCTCCGTCGGCACGACGGTGAACCGCCGCGGTTCGCCGCCGCGCAGCACCTCGAGCACGACGGCGTCCACGGCCCGCAGCCGCAGCAGGGCGCCGGGCAGCGTTTCGCGGTCCGTCACCGGCACGTCGCCGACGCGCACGATCACGTCGCCGAGGATCAGCCCGGCGCGGTCGGCCGGCGCGCCCTCGGCGACCCCGGTCAGCAGCAGCCCGACCGGGAAATCCGCCCGCCGCAACGGCACGATCTGGCCCTCGACGCCGATGAACCCGCGCGCGCCGTCGCGTTCGCCGGCGACGAACAGTTCGACCGCCATGCTCGGCACCGCCAGCGACAGCGCGCCCTGCACCATCGTGTTGACGCCGATCACGCGGCCCGTCGCGTCCAGCAGCGGCCCGCCGGAATTGCCCGGCAGCAGCGTGACGTCGGTCTGGATCCAGTCCCCCGTGCGCGGGCCGTCCGGCGTGGCGGCCTGCCCGGACGCGACGACGACGCCGAGCGCCGCCGCCAGTTTGTAGCCGACCGGGTGCCCGATGGCGAGCGCCAGTTGCCCCGGCCGTACGGTCGAGGAGTCACCGATCTCGGCCGCCGGCAACCCGTCCGCCGCTACCTTGATCACCGCCACGTCCCGGTCCGGGTGGCGGGCCGCGACGATTCCGGTGAAGTGCTGCCCGTCGTGCGTCCAGACATCCACCCGGTCGTCGCGCACGACGTGGCGGTTGGTGACGATGATCCCGTCGGAGCGCCAGATGATGCCGGCGCCATTGCCGCCGCTGCGCTGCCCGACCTGGACGACCGACGAGGAAACGCGCTCGGCGAGAGCAGCGAGATCGGCGGCCACGGCCGGTGCGGCGAGAAGGCCGGCCGACGTGGCCGGCGGCGCGATGGTGATCATGGGCGGCTGCATCCTTTGCGTGCGTCCGCGCTGGCGGACAGGATCGCCCCGTGCGCCAAGCATAGGGCGTTTTCGGGCTGCGCGGGCATCGATGCGGCGAAAGGGCGCGGCGTCGGGATGGCGACGCTGCCTGTGCCGTTTGGCGAAGACGAACGTTCCGCTATCCGCATCGCTCGCCCCACCCGTCATCCCGAGCGCGTCGAGGGATCTCGTCGCTCCTCGACTTCTCGACTCCTCGACTCCTCGACTCGGGTACGAGATCCCTCACGGGTTCGGGATGACGGGTTCTCGACCGCTCCGGCAGCGTCTAGCCGCGCTCGCCGATCGTCACTGCCACCTCGCGCGGTTCACCGCCGCGAATGACCCGGATGGCGGACGCCCGTCCGACCTTGTCGCCGGCCAGCGCGTCCTGCAACTGCTCCACGCTTGTGACCGACGCTCCGTCGATGGCGACGATCGCATCCCCGAGCAGCAGACCGTCGCGGTCGGCTGGGCTGCCCGGTTCGACCTGCACGACCAGCAGCGCCACCGGCGATTCGAGGCCGAGCGCGTTCGCCTGCCCGTCCGGCAACCGCACCTGCTGGGTGCCGATGCCGAGGTACCCGCGCCGGATGCGCCCGTCCGACAGCAGCGCCGCCACCACCGCGTCGATCGCGCCGTTCGGCACGGTCAGCCCGCCGCCGCGGCCAAGGGTGGAGGAGTTCAGCCCGATGACGCCGCCTTCGCCGTCCACCAGCGGGCCGCCCGAGAATCCCGGCAGCATCGCCACGTCGGCGCGGACGTACCCGTCCACCGTGGCCCCGGTCTGGGTGCGCCACGGGCCGCCGACGGTCGTGATCGCGCCGAACGAGGCCATCGGTCCGGACGGTCCCGGACGGCCCACCGCCAGCGTGAGGTGGCCGACGCGCGGCGCGACTCCGGAGCGAGGAGCGGGCTCCAGCCCGCCCGCCTGCGCCCGCAGCAGCGCGAGGTCGGTGCCCGGATCGCGCCCGGCCAGCGTCGCCGGCACGGTGCGCCCGTCCGGCAGCGCCACCGTGATCTCCTCGTCGCGCTCGACGACGTGGTTGGCGGTGACGATCAGGCCGTCCGCGCCCCAGACGATGCCCGAGGCGGGCATCCGCCGACGGGCGTTGACGGTGACGACGGCAGCGGCGGCGCGCTCGACCGCGTTGGCCAGTTCGTCCGAGAGCGAGGCGAGGATGGAGCGGGCGGCAATGTTCGGTTCGGCAGACATCGAGGGGTCCTTTCGTGCGGTGGGTGGCGGTTCGCCTGTCCTGCCGCAACGATAGGCCGGTTCCCGGGGCCGATCATCGCCCGCGCGGCGGGGCTGCCGCCTGCCCGTTCGGGTGGGCCACGGCAAGTGCTCGGAAGTGCGGGTCTCACCTGACCATGGGCTTCGTTCGATGCATCCGCCGGCCGTTCCACCTGCCCGGAGTTGATGGCGTTTGCACATGTGATGCGGATACGGCCCGTTCTCAGCCCCGGAGGGGCTTCGTTATCACCGCGCCAGCCGCCGCAGAATGCCCGACATCGTATCCACCGCGAACACGAGCAACACGTAGACGATCAGCAGCAGGGCCACGTCGCTGTAGTGGAAAAAGCTCATCCGCAGCCGGAATTCGCGGCCCAGACCCGCCGCGCTGACGAAGCCGACGACGATCGTGGTCCGGATCACGACTTCCCAGCGGTACAGCACGTAGGTCAGGAACGGCGGCAGCGCCGAGGGCAGGACGGCGTACAGCAGCGCCTGCTCCTTGCTCGCGCCGGCCGCGCGCACCGCCCGGATGGGCGCGCGGTCGAGGTTCTCCACCGTCTCCGCGCACAACCGGCCCAGTACGCCGAAGTTGTGGATGCCCAGCGCCAGCGCACCCGGCAGGATGCCCGGCGACAGCACGAAGACGATCAGCAGCGCCCAGATCAATTCCGGCACCGCCCGCGAAAAGATCCACGCCAGCCGAACGACGACGAACGCGATCCGCCCCAGCGGCCCGCGCTCGCCGGTCAGCAGCGGGCGCGCGCCGGCCATCACCGTCAGCAGCATCCCGATGGTGGCGAACCCCATCGCCAGCACGCTCATCGCCAGCGTCCGCAGCGCCAGCCCGGCCGCTTCGCGCCACCGCTCCGGGTCGGCCCAGGCCGGTTGGCGCTCGCCCTCGCCGGCGAGGCGTCCGAGGAAGCGCTTCGCGTTGTCCAGCGTCTCCTGCGAGAAGACCTCCACGTAGCGGTCGCCCTGCTCCGACAGGACGAACCACCACGTCGCGACCAGCAGCACGGCCAGCACCCAGCCGGACGCCACGAGCACCCGCGACCGGCGGCGGGGCGGCAGGCCAATCGGCGAGCCGCTCGGCAGCGCGCTCATGCCGACAACCGCGAGCGCACCGCCGCGCTCCAGACGTCGATCGCGACCACCAGCAGCACCAGCGCGTACACGAACGTCCAGACCTCGTTGAAGCGCAAATCGTCGAGCGACAACTGGATCTGGTAGCCCAGCCCGCCCAGCCCGACGAACGAGAGGATCGCCGCCGAGCGCAGCCCGCATTCGTAGCGGTAGAGCGCGTAACTCACCATGTTGGGAAGGGCCGCCGGCAGCCGCCCGTAAAGCAGCACTTTGGCCTCGCTCGCCCCGGCGGCCCGCAGGGCGGCGAGGGGTTCCTCCGGCACGTCCTGAAGCATGTCGCCGAGGATGCGGCCGAGGATGCCGGCGTAGGGCAACGCCAGCGCGAACACCGCCGCGGCCGGCGACAACCCGATGGCGGCCACGAACAGCCACGCCCAGACCAGTTCGTGGATCGCCCGCAGGACGCCGAGCAATCCGCGCATCGCGCCGCCGCTCAGGGCGGCCCCGAGCGGATGGCGCACGAGGACCCCTGAAGCGATCACCCCCGCCGGCAGCGCCAGCGCGATCGCCAGCGACACCCCGGTCGTGGCGTAGGCGATCGTCTGCCAGGCCGCCCGCGCCGCGATCGCGAGGATCTCCCCGGATAGGTCCGGGCGGAGCGCCGCGCCCGCTATCTCGGCGAACGCCTCCAGCCCGTTGGCGTGCACCAGCGGGCGCGAGCGGTCGATGGTCAGCAGCGAGAGCAGGAACGCGCCGACCAGGATCGCCAGCACGAGCGCCCGCCCGCCCGGCGCGGGCCGCTTCGGAAACGCGACCGCCGGCGGCGCCGATGCGGACTCCGGGTGCGGCGCGGTTGCCGGCGCGCTCACCAGGCGACCACCCGCGGCGCATCTCCGCGCTGAAGGTCGTACAACTCCGCGACATCGGCCGCGGAGAGCGCCGCCGCCGGCTTGTCGAACAGCATGTGGGCGCCGCGCAGGGCGATGACCCGGCCGAAGTGGCGCAGGGCGAGATCGACGTTGTGCATCGAGGCGACCAGCGTCTGCCCGTCCTCCTCGGCGATCGCCGTCAGCATCCGCAGCAGGTCCTCGGCGCGGGCCGGATCGACGGCGGCAACCGGTTCGTCGGCGAGGATCGCCCGCGGTTGCTGCACCAGCAGTCGGGCCAGCGCCACCCGCTGCTGCTCGCCGCCGGACAGGCGCGAGGCCCGCTCCCAGAGTTTGTCCGGGATGCCGACCCGCGCAAGCGCCGCCTGCGCCCGCCCGATCTCGCGCGGGCTGGCCAGCGACCACGCCGCGCGGGCGAGGCTCCATTCGCCCAGCCGCCCGGCGAGGACGTTGTGCACGACGGCCAGCGACGGCACCAGGTCGTACCCCTGCGGCATCACCCCGACCAGTCGCGCCAGGTCCCGCCCCGGCCGCAGGGTCGCCGTCCGCCGCCCTGCTATCAGCACCTGTCCCTCGTCGGGCCGCAGCGCCGCCGCCAGCAGCCCGAGCAGCGTCGTCTTGCCGCTGCCGCTCGGCCCCATCAGCGCGACCCGCTCCCCGGCGGCGATCGTGACCGTCAGCGGCGCCAGCGCGGTCAGCGCGCCGTACCGCTTGGCCGCGCCCTCGACGGCGAACATCGGGCCGGCGGGATCGGGGATTGTGCGGGTGGACATGTCGTGATCTCGATCGATTCGGCGAATGGTGGCGGAGGGCGCTGATTCACCCATCCCGTCGTCATCCCGAGCCCGTCGAGGGATCTCGCCCTTCTCGACTCCTCGACTCGCGAACGAGATCCCTCGACG
>JAFAEX010000138.1 GCA_023423795.1 Chloroflexota bacterium
GTGTGTAGGGGCGCGATTCATCGCGCCCGCGGGTGGACCGGTATCCGGATCAATAGAGCAAACGCCATCAACCCCGGGCGTTTCCGTCGGCCAGATCCGTACGGCAACCGCCGCGCCTACTCGTCGAAGCGGATCGGCCGCACCACCACCCGCCCGGTTTCCGGCGAGATCTCGGGCACGAAATCGGGATGGTTCGGCACCATCAGCTCCGCCCCGCCGCCCTCCGGCGCGATCACGAACACGTCGTTGGCCCCGGTCTCCAGCACATCGACCAGCGTTCCCACCGGGTTGCCGTCCTCGTCCTCCGCCCGGAGCCCGATGAGCTGGAACAGGAAGAACTCTCCCGGCGCGAGCGGGCGGGCATCCTTCGCCGCGATGCGGACCGTCATCCCGCGCAGCGCATCGACCTGATCGGGACGGCTCACCCCGGCCAGCCGCAGCAGCGCCTGCCCCTTGTGCAGCCGCACCCCGAGCAAGCGGCGCGGACGCGGCTCGTCCCCGAGGTACACCTGCTTCAGCGTGGCCAGGTGCTCCGGGTCGTCGGTGGCCAGCATCATCTTGGCCTCGCCGCCCAACCCGAACGGGCCGACGATGGTGCCGACCACCAGCCGCACTCTCTCCAGCGGCGTTGCCGGGTCTGGCCCGGCGGTGTCGATCAGGCGGCCGCCCTTCGGGCCGGTCGTCGGCCGCCGGGTCGGGCGCACCTTGGCCGTCTCGCCGGCAGCCGCCGGCTGAGGACGCCGCGGGCGCGCTGCCGTCGCGCGCGGGCGGTGCGGTCCGTCCGCAGGGCGCGACGATTCGCCCGCCGGGCTCGGCTGCGATCCGGATGTGGACGCGGCGCCGTCGCCGGTGGGGTCGCCCACGGCCCCGCTACCCTTCGATGTCAAGGCTGGCTCGGACGTGCTGCCGGGACCCGGCGATCGAAAGCGCGGTTCGCATGGCGCGGGCGATCCGCCCTTGCCGGCCGATCACCTTGCCGAGTTCGGTCTCGGGCACGCGCAGGGTTACGAAGACGCTGCCGCCGCGCTGCTGGGCATCGACCTCGACGGCATCCGGGTCATCGACCAGGTTGCGGGCGAGGTAGGCGACGAGTTCCGACAACTGCGCGGCGGCGTCTCCCGCCTCCCCGGAATGGCCGTAACCGGTTCCGTTTCCGCTGGGATCGTCGGCGGCGGTCTCGAAACCGTCGTCCTCGTACGCCGGATCGGTCTCGGCGGCCATGGCGGTCTCTCCCGGTGGCGAACGGTGCGGGTGCCGATGCGCCGAGAGGCGACCTCGCGGTCGCCCCTCGGCCGAAAACTCGTGGTTGGCCGAGGGTTACTCGGCGGCAGGAGCGGCGGCGGCCTTGGCGGGAGCCTCGGTCTTCGCCGGGGCCTCCATCAGGCCGGCGCGGACGAAGAGGTGCCGCACGGTGTCGGTCGGCTGGGCGCCGACGCTCAGCCAGTGCCGGGCGCGCTCCTCGTCGATGCGGACGGTGGCGGGATCGGTGATCGGATCGTAGATCCCGAACGACTCGATGAACCGGCCATCGCGGGGCGACTTGCTGTCGGCCGCCACGATCCGGTAGCTCGGCCGCTTCTTGGCCCCCATCCGCCGCAGGCGAAGCTTGATCACGGGTCAGGACTCCCTCATCTCGATCGAGACATGCAGCGCATTCGGTTCAACGGAACTCCGCGCACGGACCACGGCGCAGGCGGTCAACCGGACGGCGAACCGCCGCGGCGGGTTCGCGGGCACGAACCAACCGGCCGCGTGGCGCGGCAGAAGACGCTGGATGCTAGCACGCCCCCGGCCGCCCGGTCAACGCCGGGTCCGCGGGGGCGTGTGCTTGCCGGTTCCGTTGCGGCGGCGCGTCAGTGCGAGGCCGCGATCCCGCGCTGCTCCCGCGGCTCGATCGCCGCCGCGCTGCAGGCGACGACGACGGCACGGGTCAACTCCGGAGACAACCCCAATCGTTGGGCCCGCATCAAAATCCGGCTCGGCGCATGGCGCTTGACGAGGGATTCGGCGATGAGCCGGCTGGCGCGATCGTCGTGGAAGCGGTCGGGACTGTCGCTCTGCGGCTCGGCGGGGGCCATGGCGGGTACACGTCCTTTCGGCTGGGGGCGCCGACGAACGAACGGCGGCGTCCGGGCGGGCGGGAACGGCCTCCGGCGGAGCGCCATCCCCGACAATCCTTTGTTAGCCATCCTAGCGCTTTCACGCTCCGATGTAAATGGCCGATTCGGCCCGCCTTCACCGATTCGCGCGGTCCCGACCGTCACCGGCCCACCTGGCCGCGGCAACCGCCGTCCTCGGCGCCAGCGCACCCGCACCCGTCCTCCGGGGGTCGCGAGGCGGCCCGTTCGCGCGGGTTCTCGGCCAGCGCCAGCACCTCGCCCGCCCGCCGCAGCACGCGCTCGGACTCCGCGCGGGTCGCCTCCGCCCGGTCGATCGCGCTCCGCAGGCGATCCGCCGTTTCGGCGCCGGCTGTCAGCACCCATGACGTCCCAAGGCCTGCCGGCGCCGGATGCTCCACCGGCCGTGGCTTCGCCTCGGCCTCGCGCCGTGCTGGCGGCGGCGCTGCCCCGGGCATCGCGCGGTCGGCCCCGGCCCAGCCGGAGCGGGCGAGCAGATCCCCGGGCGCCAACCCGAGCACGGCGGCCAGCCGGAGCAGCCGCGCCCGCCTCGGCAACCCGACCCGGCCACGCTCCAGCCGGGAGATGTCCGACTGCCGTACCTCGTCGCCCTCGTCACTGACGCGGGCGGCAAGTTCTTCCTGGCTCCAGCCCAACTCCGATCGCCGCTGGCGGATCACCGCGCCGAGCGAGCCGGGCGCTTCCGGTGACGTCATGGGCAACCCGTCCAGGCCAACACGAAACCCAACGCCGGGGACCGGCGCCCGTGCGTTGGTCTATCACGTTCCGTGCCCACGATTCATGGAATGGCGATCCGTCAGCGCCGACGGCGGCCTTGCATCGCCCGCAGGGGCGGCTCGGGATCGGACGGGAGCGCCTCGATCAGCCCCTGGATCAGGTCGGCTTGCTGCATGTAGGTGTCGCCCTGCTCATCCATGCGCTGGGCGCTGGCGCCGGAGCCGACGGTTCGCGAGCGCACCGCCAGTTGCCGGGTCAGCGTCGCCTTTTCACGCAGCAGGCGCACGCTGGACCACAGCGCCGTTTCCAGTTCCTCGACCTTGAGCCCGAGCAGCACCTCCGGCGCGAAGGCGTGGCCGACGTGGCAGCGGAACGACACCGAGGGTCCGGCCTCGTCCTGCCACAGCACGCCGCCGCAATCCGGGCAGGTGTAGACCGTCAGCGACTGGGCCCGCACGTCTTCGGCCTGGGTCGCGAAGTCGTGGCGGATCACCTCGTCGAGCCGTTCTTCGTCGTCGGCCATCGTGATTTCTCCGGACTCCTCGCCATCCCCGCGGGCCAGCCGATCGATCAGCGGCCCGATCTCGCTCGCCGGCAGCACGTGTTCGACGTCCACCATCCCGAGCGCGCTGCGCGGCATGCCGGCCACTGCCGCTTCCTCGGGGTCCTGCACGATCGCCATCCCGCCCCGTCCGGTGATGGCGAGCAGCCCGGCGCTGCCGTCGTACAACGCGCCCGACAGCACCACGCCGACCGTCCGCGGCCCGTACACCCGCGCGGCCGAGCGGAACAGCGGGTCGATCGCCGGCCGGCTGTGGTTCTCCCGCGGCCCGCGGGTGAGCGCCACCCGCCCCGACCGCACGATCAGGTGGCGGTCCGGCGGTGCGACGAGGATGCGGCCGGGCCGGATTTCGTCGCCGTCCCGCGCGTGCCGCGCCGGCAGCGGCCCGGCCCGGCCCAGGATGTCCGGCAGCCGGCTGACCGCGTAGGGCGGCACGTGCACCACCACGAACACCGCCGCCGGCAAATCGGCCGGCAAGCGCGCAACCAGGTCGGTCAGGGCGGTTACCCCGCCGGCCGATGCCCCGATCACCACGATGTCGCGGCGCGGCATGGCGCCATTGCCTCCTGGCTCCGGGTTCACGCCGAAGCCGATGGGTCGGGAGCGGGCCGCGCCTTCGGCTCGCCAGTCCCGCCGGGGCGGTCGTGGTGCAACGGCAGCACGACGGTAAAGACGGTCCCGTCGCCCGTCGAGGCGACCTCGATGGCCCCGCCGTGGCCGACGGCGATCTCGCGGGCGATGAACAGCCCCAGCCCCAACCCCTTGCGGCCGGTCGTCGCCTTGTCCCCTTGGTAAAAGCGGGTGAAGATGTTGGGCAGCACGTCCGGCGGGATGCCGGGGCCGCGGTCGCGCACGGTGAGCACCGCCGCCCCGTCCTGCGCCGCCAGCAACACCGCGACCGCGTCGTCGCCAGGCGCGTGCGTGACCGCGTTGCTCACGAGGTTCAGCAGCACCTGCTCCAGCCGCCGCTCGTCGCCTTCGACGAGCAGCGTCTCCGCTGGCGCATCCAGGGTGATCTCCCGGCCCTCCGCAATCAGCCGGGCCGAGTCGATGCCCGGCCGCACGACCTCGCCGAGGTCGATCGGCACGCGCTCCAGCCGGAACGTCCCCTGCTGCATGCGCGCCACGTCCATCAGTTCGGCCACCTGCGCCTCCAGCCGGCGCGATTGGGCGATGGCCCGCTCGATGTTGCGCCGCTGCTGCGCGTCGTCCTCGCGCCCGATGCCGCGCTCGGCCAACTGGAGCGACCCGTGGAGCACCGTCAGCGGCGTCCGCAACTCGTGGCCGGCGACGGCGATGAACTGCTCCTGCAATCGGCGCAGGCTGCGCTCGGTGATGTCGCGCACGACCACCAGTCCCCAGCGCACCTCCCCGTCGATCCTGACCGGCTGCCCGCTGGCCTCGAACCAGCGGCGATTGCCGTCGTCGCCGTCAACCGAAAACGGCACGACGAACGATTCGCCGCGCGCCACCCGGTGGGCTGGCCACTCCTCCGGCGGCAAGGGCCGCCCCTGCTCGTCGCTCGGGGCGAACGGGCGCCCGCCGAACAGCCGGCGGTGGGCGTCGTTGATCAGCACCGGCTGGCCGTCGGGATCGACGACCAGTACCCCGTCCGCCATCGCCGAGAGGATCGCGTCCAGCCGGGTCCGCTCGTCGGCGAGCGCGGCCAGCGTCTGCTCCCGCCCACTGCGGGCATCGACCCGCTCGGTCGCGTCCACGATCTGGCACAGCACCCCGCGCACAGTGTTGGCCGCGTCGCGCAGCGGCTGCACGACGACGTCGTGGTAGAGCGCTCCGTCGCCGAGGTCGCCCGCCGCGATCTCCCGGCCGGTCCACGGCTCCCCAATGGTGAACACCTGGTCCAGCACCGCGAGCCAGTGGCGGCTCGGCTCCGCGAACAGGTGGGCCGCCGGGCGACGGTCCACCCCGCCGGGCGGATTCCCCAGCCACGCCACCGCCGCCTCGTTGGCGAAGCGGACGACGTGCGCCGGTCCCTCCAGCACCAGCATCCCGCTGGGCGTTTGCTGGAGGATCTCCTCCAGCCGTTGGCGCTCCGCCTCGTAGGCGGCGGCGATGTCGTGCAGTTCGACGGTGCGGGATTGCATCTCGTCGTTTGTCGTCGTCAGTTCCTCGACCGTCGCCTGAAGTTCCTCGTTGAGCGTTTCGAGTTCCTCGTTGGTGGCCTGCAACTCCTCGTTGAGCGTCTCGATCTCTTCGGCCGCCGCCTGCGCTTCTTCGTTGGCGACCTGCAGGTCCTCGTTCTCCCCGCGCAGGGCGCCAAGCACCGTCGCCATGTCCTGGTTGGCTTCGCGCAGGTCCCGCACCTCCGCCGCCGCGGCGGCGGAGCGCGCGGCCTCGCGTTCGGCCTGCGACACGAGCCGGTCGCGCTCGGCCTCGAGGCCGCGGATGCGCCGATTGCGTTCGGTGCAATCCTCGATCGTGACGACCACCAACTCGCCGCTCGGCGACTCATCATCCCCGGCCGGCGCGCAGACGATCTGGAGGTCCCTGCCGTCGTCTTCGAGCAGGTCGTCGAAAATGCGAACTTCGCCCTCGACTGTCTCGCCGCGCAGCGCCCGGTCGATCATCCTGCGCAGGTCCGCCGCCGCGCCGGGCGTCACCCGGTGGATGAGGTCTTCCCCGATGCCCGCCGACCGGATGCCCAGCAACCGACGCGCGGCGGTGTTGATCGTCCGGATGTGGTAGGTCCGCTCGACGGTGACGATGCCGACCGGCACCCGGTCGAGCAGGCGCACCAGCGCCCCGCCGCGCGACGGATCGCGCGCAACGGGCGCCGCGCTCGGTTCGGGGCGCCGAGCGTCCTGCAGCCGTGCCGGGCGGCGCGCGCCGGCGGTCATCGGCGTCGGCCCCAGCCGGTCCGGCGGGATCGGCACCGGGTCGCCGACCCGGCGGAAGATCTTGAGCCGTGGCTGCTCCAGGCTGAAAAACTCCGGCAGCGGGCTGACCGTCTCCGCCTTGCCCAGCGCCAGGTATCCGCCGCGGCGCAGCGAAAAGGCGAACAACTAGAGCGCCCGCCGCTGCAATTCCGGGGTGAAATAGATCAGCACGTTCCGGCAGAGCACCAGGTCGATCCGCGGAAACGGCGCGCGGTAGGCGAGGTCGTGCTCGCCGAACACGACCATTCCCCGCACCCGCTTCCGGATCTCCCAGGCGCCGTCGATCTGCATGAAGTGCCGTTCCAGCAGGTCCGCGGGCAACCCTTCCAGCGCCGCCGCCGAGTACATCCCACGCCGAGCGAAATCCAGCGCGTCGGTCGCCACGTCGGTCGCGAAGATGCGGACCAGCAGGTCGTCGTCGCCCAGCAGGTCGGCCACCATCATCGCCAGCGAATACGCTTCTTCGCCGGTGGCGCAGCCCGCCGACCACAGGCGCAGTTCGCCCCGCGACCGCGCCTCCTCGATCAACCCCGGCAGCACCTGGTCGCGCAGGTAGGCGAAGAGGTCGGGATCGCGGAAGAAGTCCGTGACCTTGATCAGGAAGGACGCCACCAGCCGCTGCATCTCGTCGGGGTGGCGTTCGAGGTACCGCCGGTAATCGGCCAGCGTCGCCGTGCCGACGGCCGCCATCCGGCGCTGCAACCGCCGCACGATGGTCGGCCGCTTGTAGGCGCCGAAATCCAGCCCGCTGCGCTCGCGCACCCGCGCCAGGAACGACCGCAGTTCGCCGTCCTCGTCGTCGCTTTGGATTACGAACGCGCCGCTGACGAGGTCCACCAGCAACGGCCCGATGGCATCCACGTCGGCCGCGATGTCCACCGCCGACGGGTGGACCGCGCGCGGCATGCCCGCGTACGGGGCCGAATCCGGGTTCTGGATGACGACGATGCCGCCGTGGGCCTTGACCGCCTGCGCGCCGGCGGCGCCATCCCCGCCGGAGCCGGTCAGCACGACGGCGATCAGGTCGTCGTTGAAGACGCGCGCGGCGGTGGATAGCAGGCGGTCCACCGACGGTTTGGACCCGCCGCCGTCGGCACTGCGGACGACGACCTCCTGCTCGGTCACTTCGACGTCGCGGTCGGGCGGCGCGACGTAGACCACGCCCGGTTCGAGCGGCAACCGGTCGTCCACCGTCCGCACGCGCAAGGGTGTCCGCGACGCCAACACTTCGGCCAGGTGGCTCGTGCGCTGCGGGTCGATGTGCTGGGCAATCACGATCGCCGCCGGCAGGTCGGCCGGCAGCGCGCCCAGCACCACCTGCAGCGCATCGATGCCGCCGGACGACGCCCCGATCACGACGACACGCGGCGCGGCCTGGGCGTCCTCCGGGGCTCCCGATGTCGCTGGGTCCATGGACGCGACCTCCCTTGCACCCGGCCGGGAGGCGCCCGCCCGCCAGCCATTCGGCCCGGCATCATACGCGCGATCGCAGCCCGTGTAGAGCTAGCCGGCGTCGCTCCCCGCGCGCCCGGCCTTCTCGTAGTCCGAGATGACCGCCACCTTCGCCGCCGATGCCGATGCCTCGTCGAACTCGTGGCCGAGCCACTCGTCCACGAGCTTCTTCGCAAGCTCGGGGCCGACGACCCGCGCGCCCAGCGTCAGCACCTGGCAGTTGTTGGACAGCACCGAGCGCTCGACCGAATACGAATCGTGGGCGACGGTGGCGCGGATGCCGGGCACCTTGTTGGCGGTGATCGCCATCCCGATCCCGGTGCCGCACACCAGCAATCCGCGCCGGGCATCGCCCCGCGCTACCGCTTCCGCCACGTCCAGCCCGACGTGCGGGTAGGCCGTGTCGTCCCCGGCGTCCGGCACCCCGAAGTCGCGCACCTCGGCGACGCGAGGGTCCTTTTCCAGTTGCGCCTTCAGCGCGTTCTTCAGATCGGCCCCGGCGTTGTCGGCGCCAACGGCGATGACGTATTTGTCGGGCATGTCGCGGCTCCTTCTTGGACGAATCGAGGAGTCGAGAAGAGGATACGCCGCGCAACGCGCCGGCGCAGCGTGCTTCCGCCGCGCCGCTTGGGGGGGCGGCGATCCCCACGCGGCGGCGACCAACCATGTGGGCCCATGCGCGCCAGGGCGTGTTTCGGGATCTTCGCCGCCGACAACCACCCCGTCATCCCGAGCCTCTCGTCATCCCGAGCCCGTCGAGGGATCTCGTCGCTCTCAACGAACAGAAGATGGACGAGATCCCTCGACGGGCTCGGGATGACGATGAACGGGACGCGCGGGGATGGTGGCGTTACGGAACCAGGGCGATCGTCAGCCGCGCCGCCCGGGGTTGATGGCGGTTGCGCAATTGATCCGGCCCCGGGGACGCCCGGGGATGAATCCCCGGGCTACGCGAACGAAACCCCACCGGGGTTGAGACCGGCGACGCACGCCGTAACCGTCGCGCTCAGTCCCGAAGGGACTTCGTTTTCGAAGCCCTGGGATGATGGCGTTTGCCAAAACAGTCCGGGCATCGGTCGGGCGGGCGCGATGAATCGCGCCCCTACAGCGGGGCGGGCGCTTGCGGGCTGTAGGGGCGCGATTCATCGCGCCCGCCCCGGAGCCGGTATCCGCATCCAATAGGCAAACGCCATCAACCCCGGGCGGGCCGCAGCGGTTGCCGGGGCAAGTAGGCAACCTCCATCAGCCCCGAGCCTCTCGTCGCCCATGTCCGCACAAAAATGGGCGCCCGCCGCCGTTGCGTGCCTGCCTTTTCCCCGCTACGCCTCCTCGCCGCCCTGCCCCTGCGACTCCGCGGCCCGCTCGTCGAACGCCTTGCCGAACGCCATCAGGATCTCGTACATCGAGGTCGCGCCGGGGTCCTGGTGGCCGCGGGAGCGCTCGCCGAGGCGGGAGGCCCGGCCGCGCTTGCTGACCATGTCGGCGGTCGATTTCATGCCGCCTTCCGCCGCCGGCAGCGCCTCGCGCCAGGCGGCGGCGAGGTCCGTGCCGCGCGCGGCGGCCTTTTCCAGCGCCTCCACGAACGGCGTCAGCGTATCGATCATCGTCTTGTCGCCCGGCTGCGCGCCGCCGAGTTTCTGGATCGTCGCCAGCCCGCTCGCCAGCGCCCGGGCGTAGGCCTGCCCATCGACGTGGTCGTCCACCGCCGGCAGCGCCGACCCGAGCGCGATCAGGAACGCGCCGACCAGCGCGCCGGACGCCCCGCCCGCCGCGTTCTGGAACGCCGTGCCGCCACGCACCATCGTGTCGCGCGCGGTGCCGACCGCGCCGGCAAGCGCCTCGTTGGCGGCGCGGAAGCCGCGCACCATGCCCGCGCCGTGGTCGCCGTCGCCGGCGAGGGCGTCCAGCCGGCCGAGGTCGGATTCGATCGCGGCGATCGCCTCCTGGGCGCGCGCCAGCGCCGCCCGCGCCGTTTCGCCGGCCGTGCCGCCGGATGCATCGGCTCCACCGCCGACCGCATCCTGGATCACCGCCGCCGCCGACTGCACGGTGTCCATCGCCGCCGCGGCCACCGAGCGCGCCGAGGCCAGCAGGTTCGCCGCGCCCGCCACGTCCGGCCCGATGCGGGTGTAGGCCGGCGTGCGCGCCGTCGCGTCGTGCAGCGGCTTCAGGTCGTCGTCCAGCCAGAACAGCGAAACGGAGCAGCCGGGTGTGTCCAGCGCGGTCACGAATTCGCCGATCTGCGTCTCGTGGACCGACAGCCCGGCGTCCTCCAGCAGCGGCGCGATGCCGGAATAAAGGACGAACATCTCCTCGTACTTGGTCCCGCCCAGCCCGTTGACGAGCACCCCGACCTCGCTGCCCGAGCCGGCCGGGGCCTCGGCCAGCAGGGCGTCAATCAGAAGTTTGGCGATCTCGCGGGCGGGCAGTTGCTCCTGCACCCGGATGCCCGGCTCGCCATGGATGCCGAGCCCGACCTCCATCATGCCGTCGGCCACGGTGAACAGCGGCTCGGTCTGCCCCGGCACGGTGCAGCCACCGAACGCGATGCCCGCCGTCCGCACCCGCTCGTTGGCCCGCCGGGTGATCGCCTCGACATCCGCCAGCGAATCGCCGCGGGCGGCGGCGGCCCCGGCCGTCTTGAAGACGTAGAACCCGCCGCCGATGCCGCGCCGCCGGTCCGCTTCCTCCGGCGGGGCGGAGAGCACGTCGTCCGTCACCAGCACGGTGCGGGCGTCGATCCCCTCGGCCTGCAACCGGGTCTCGGCCATGCCGAAGTTCATCACGTCGCCGGCGTAGTTGCCGAAGGTGAACAGCACCCCGGCCCCGCCGTGCGCCGCCTTCGCCACCTGGTAAGCCCACTCGCCGGACGGCGAGGTGTAGATCGCGCCGATGGCCGCCGCACCGGCGATCCCCTGCCCGACCAACCCGTAGAACGCCGGGTAGTGGCCGGAGCCGCCGCCGACGACGACGGTAACCTTGCCCGGGTCCGGCACGTGGTTGGCGATCACCCCCGCCCCGCCCGGCGCGGCGCGCAGGATGTGGCGGTAGGCCCGGACGTAGCCGTCCACCATCTCGGAGCGGAAATCCTGCGCCTCGTTGAGCATCCGCTTCATGCGGGATCGTCCTCCCCTGACTGCGCCGCCGGGGACGCGCCGGCCGTGGCCGGGGCGGGCGCCGGCAGCCGCTCCTCCAGTTCGCGGCGGACCTCGTCGGTCGATGCGGCGATCTTCGCACACAGCGCGATCGCGTCGGGTTTCGGCGGATAGGTCGGGTTCGGCAGCCCGATCACCGTCATCCCCGCCGCCGCCGCCGCCCGGATGCCGTTGGACGAATCCTCCACCGCCAGGCAACGTTTCGGCTCGACTCCCAGCCGCCGCGCCGCTTCCTCGTACACGTCCGGCGACGGCTTGCCGCGCGGCACTTCCTCGCTGGACACGACGGCGCGGAACCGGTCGCGCAGGCCGTGGGTTGCCAGCACCGCCTCGATCAGCCGGCGCGGCGCGGACGACGCAACCGCGATGGGCACGCGGGCGGACGCGGCGCGGACCATCTCTGCCGATCCCGGCAGCAACTCGATCCGGCCGTCCCGCAGCGCCGCGATCATCCCGTCGATGACCGCCTCGGCGACCGCGACGGCATCGGGGTCGTCGGTGTGCTCGGCCAGCGCCGCCGCCCATTCCGGCACGCTCATGCCCTGCAGGCGCGCGGTGTGCTCGGGCAACCACGGGCGGCCGCGGCCCGCCGCGTAGGCCGCCCAATTCTCTTCCCACAGGTGCTCGGATTCGACCAGCACCCCGTCGAGGTCGAAGGCCACCCCGGCGAACGGAACAACCGGCGGGTCGGTCACGGACGCCCTCCTTCCAGTCCGTTGTCGGCCCCGACCGCCCGGCGCGGCGCGACCTCGAACGGCACGCGGGCCTCGCGCAACTCTTCCAGCCCCGCCTCCTCCACCCCGTCATCGACGACCACGAGGTCGAACTCCGACAGGCGGGCGAGCTGGTGCAGAGCCGTCCGGCCCAACTTGCCGTGGTCGATCAGCAGCACCCGGCGGCGGGCCGCCCGCAGCATCGCCCGCTTCGCCGACACCGTGACCTGCTCCTGATGCCACGCCACCCCGCCGGAGACGGCCGAGGTGGACATGAAAAAGACGTCCGCCCGGATGGCGGCCAGCGCGTCCTCGCAGACGACGCCCATGAACGAGTCGTGGTTCGGGAAATACTCGCCGCCGAGCGCGATCAGCCGGATGCCCGGCGCGCCGTACAGCGCTTCGATGCTGGGCCGGAAGTTCGTGATCACCGTCAACGGCCCGCGCGAGGGCAGCAACTTCGCCAGCGCCAGCGTGGTGGATGCGTCGTCGATCAGCACCGCTTGCCCCGGCTCGACCAGCCCAAGCGCGTGCCGGGCCAGCGCCTCCTTCTCGGCGCGGGCCGCCCCGAGCCGGAAGTGGACCGAACTTTCGAACAGGCTGGAGGGCTGCGCCGTCGCGCCGCCCCGCGTCTTGCGCAGGATGCCGCGCCCCTCCAGGTCGTCGAGGTCGCGGTGGACGGTCATCAGGCTGACGTCGAACAGCGCCGCCAGGTCGCGGGCGGAAACGACATCCTGGGTGAGGACCAGCTCCACGATGCGTTCGCGCCGTTCGGCGGGCGCGAGACCGGCGGCGGACCTGCCGTCCGCCCTCTCCGAAGCCGGATCCCGGTCGGTCATCGCGCCATCCCCGCCGCGCCGGTGCGTGCGAACATCACATCCTTGGGTGTGAAACGATCATAGCACCATCCCAAATCGCCGGAAACCACGCTCCTTCCCGTCCCGTATCCTGCGCAAATCCCGCCATCCCGCACCCGGTCCCGTCATCCCGATCCAGTCCACTCATCCCGCCCAATCGCGTCATCCCGCCCAACCCCCGTCATCCCCCGCCAGTCGCGGGGGCACGGGGTCGCGCCCCCC
>JAFAEX010000190.1 GCA_023423795.1 Chloroflexota bacterium
GCCGTTGTTCTCCGGCCGCGCCCCCCGGTTCGCCGTCGTCGATTGCTGCCCGTTTGCTGTGGTGAACGTACAATACGGACTCCGCAATCCCACACGCCCCGCGCTTCAGGTGCTGCGACCGCTCGGCGTGGGCACGGCTGTGGTAATCTAGAACGAACGTTCGGGCGTTCGTACACTTGCGATGGCGACGGAGGGCAGCATGGGCGGGTCGGAATCGGCCGGGAGCGCCAGTTTCGCTGTCCGGGCGGCGCACCTCCAGCGCCGCCTCGCGCGCGGCGGCGTGCGCATCGCCGACATGCGCGGCGCTCCGGCGCTGGAATTGCAGTTCGCGGGCGGCGTCGGCGGCGTGGCCCCGGTCGCTTCGGCGCGGCCGGGGATCGAGCCGATCGAGGGCGGCATCGTCGCCCGGCGGGTGCCGCCGGCGGCGGCCGCGTCCAGCCGCATCCGCTATTTTCTCGACGGCGCGCAGCGCACGCTGCCGTTCGCCCGGATCGGGTCGGTGCCGGTCGCGGCGGTCGTCGCCGGCGCGGGCGTGCTGGAGCGCGAGCCGTGCGCCGGCTGCGCGATGGCGCCGGGGACGATCGCCTTCCGCCACGCCCTGATCGTGCCCCGCCGGTTGCCGGACCCGGAGGTCCAGCGCATGGTCGAGATGGCAGCCGGGCTCGGGTGGGACATCGTCGATCCGCTCGACGTGCCCAAGGTCACCGACCCCGAAGCGGTCGCCAACGACTACGGCCAGATGCAGTACTGGGTCTTTGAAGCGGCGAAGGGGGTCCGCGAGTCGCTGGAGCGGG
The DNA here is from genome assembly GCA_023423795.1 of Chloroflexota bacterium. GTDB lineage: Bacteria > Chloroflexota > Chloroflexia > Thermomicrobiales > UBA6265 > CADCWF01. The sequence continues at coordinate 795 of JAFAEX010000190.1, forward strand.
ATGTGCTGCTGCGGTTTCGCGGACCGGACGACCGGTCGCGCGAGGACGGCTGGCTGGTCGTCGATGGCCGCCTCTCCGCCGACCGCCCGCGGACGCTCGGGTTGGTGAAGCGGTTCACCAACGCGTACCTGAGCGGGGCGGAGGCCAACGTGCTGCTGTCCCTGCCGAAGGGGCACCGCACGACCGCCTTCCGGGCCAGCGGCGGCCGCCACTACGGCGAGGCGTTGGAGAATCGCCTGTTGTGGTACCTGCGCATGTGGGACCACGACGGGCTGGACGCGCACCACTCGCTGGTTCGCGTCGAGGCAACGCCGGACGTGGAATCCACGACCCAAATCGACGAGATTTCGGGCTGGCTGCTCGCCGAGCGGACGCCCCGGGCCACCGGCGACGAGCGCTGGGCGACGCTGCTGTACCCGGTCCACCAGCTCGAACGCATCCTTAAGCGCCGGATCGACGGCGACACGCGCGGCTGGTCCGGCCGATGACCGACGGGGGAGCCGATTCGATGGGAACGCCGAACGGGAACGGAAACGGCCACGGGACGGCGGAGCACGCGTCGGTCGCCGAAATGGGCACGGAATGGGACGATGTGTTCGACGATGCCGCGTCGCCATCCGAATCTGTCAGCGCGCCCGGGTTGTCGCCCGAGATGCTGGCGGCGTTCGGCGACCTGATCGACCAGCGGACCGGGCCGGTCGGCCGCGTCGTCGGCAGCGAACGGGAACCGGCCGGCAACACCGCCTTCGCGTTCTGGGCCGACGCCGGCGCGTTGACGCTGGACGTCGGCCACATCGTCGTCTCCTTTTCCGAGGAGGCGGCCGTCATCGGCGTGGTGGACGAGCCGCGCCGCTTCTCCGACGTCCAGAGTTTCCTCGACGACTACTTCGACCGGCTCGGCTCCGAAGACCTCACCGCGCTGCAGGCGACGGCTCGCCCGGAGATGCTCGTCTTCACCGTCCGCACGCTCAAGACGAAGCACCTGCGCGACGACGTCGATTCGCACCGCCCGCCCGTCGCCGGCCCGGTCTGGTTCGCCACCAAGGAGGCGATCGCCTACGCGCTGGATACGTCGAAGTTCACGGGGTTCGAGGTGCCGGCGCTGCTCCACACCAACGGCAACTGGGAACGCGACGAGCAGGGCGAGATCGTCAGGGACGAGAAGGACCGAGAGACGTTCCAGCGGACGCCGATCTGGCTCGATTCCCACTACCTGATGGGGCCGGAGGCCGGGCACGCCAACTGGACCGGGCAATCCGGATTGGCGACCAAAACCAGCCATGCCATCTTCCTGATCTCGTCGGCGTTCCAGCGGATGCGCGCCAAGGGGGAACGGGTCGCCGCCCTGATGTTCAACGTCAAGGGAAGCGACCTGCTCTGGCTCGACAAGCCGGCCGAGCCGGCCGAGACGCTGCGCGAGGCCTACGCCGCCGCCGGCGCACGCGGCCTGCGCCCGCAGGATGTGGCCGATTACGCCTCGTTCGGACTGGAGCCGGAGCCGTTCGCCAACCTGCGCATCTTTGCCCCGTTCATCCCGGACATGGCGCCGGGATCGTCGGCGGGAGAACAGGGCGTCGTGCGGCTGGCGGGCATCGGGCCGGAGATGATGGCGCGGCGGCTCAACACCTACCGCAACGAACCGGCCGAGTGCGCCAACGTTTTCCCGGTGGTGTGGACTATCGACAAGCTGCTCCGGATGGCGCACCGCGTTTTCGACCGCGACGATCTGGACGACAAGCTGTTCGGCCTCATCGCCGATGTCCGGGAGTTGAAACCCGGTTCCCTCGGCGAGCTGCTGGAGATTTTGACCACCGGCGCGGAAGAGGCGCTGCAGTCGAGCGACGGGACGTGGCAGGGGCACAACCGCTATACCGTGCTGAAGCTGCGGAACCGCATCCAGGGGCTGGAATCGAAATTCGGCGGCCTGCTGGCGCGCTCCCCGGTCGATTTCGGCGACACCCCGGCGGTGGATGGTCCGTTCGCCGACCAGGAGCTGCGGGTGGTGGATATCGCCCGCTGCAACTCGAACGTGCAGGAGGTGCTCGTCTCCGGCGTCGTCAACGAGGTTTGGAAAAAGGCCGAACTCGGCAACCTCGGCGTGGACAAGCTGATCGTGTTCGTCGATGAGCTGAACAAGTACGCCCCGGCCGGCGGCGAGGGCGGGCTGCGCGACGTGCTGGTGGACATCGCCGCGCGCGGCCGCCACCTCAACGTGGTGCTGTTCGGGGCGCAGCAGTTCCGCTCCCGCGTCGAGGGGGAGATCCTCGGCAACTGCGGCACGTCGTTCTACGGGCGGGTCGGGGACGAGGAGATCGTCAACGCCGCCTACCGCTCACTCTCCGAGACGGTCAAGGGCGAACTGATGGGGCTGCCGAAAGGGCGGCTGCTGGTGCGGCACGCCCACTTCCGGGCGCCGCTGTTCGGCGCGTTCCCGATGCCGCCGACGGTGACCGGCACGCTCGGCCAGCGGATTTTCAACGACGGCGGCGCGGTGCGTACCCAGCACCCCGGCGACGTCATCTGGAACGTCTGCAAGGAGTTCATGGCCGACAAGGCGCCGACGCTGGGCGACGTGCGCCGTAAGGCGGACGGGCTCGATCCGGACGCGTTGCACGCCATCGCCCGCCAGATTCGGGATCAGGCGAACAAGCCCGGCCTCGGCCGCGGGTTCAACCCGTGGCACATCGCGTCCGGCGGCATGGACCGGCTGCGCAGCCGAGGGCGCTAGTCGTTCCGTCAGCATCAGCCCAATCGCCGCCAATCGAGGAGCCCCGTGACCGACCGCCTGCTACGCATCGCCCACCTCGCCGACACCCACCTCGGCTATCGCGCCTACCACCGGACGACGCCGGAAGGCCGCAACGCCCGGATGGTGGACATCGAACTTGGCCTGGAACGGGCGATCGACGACATCCTCACCCGCGACGTCGATCTGGTGCTGCATGCGGGAGACGTCTTCCACCACAACCGGCCGACGTGGAGCACGCTGCGGGTCTTCGTCGAGCAGATGCGCCGGCTGGAAGCGGCCGGCATCCCGACCGTCCTCATCGCCGGCAACCACGACACGCCCCGGCTGCGGACGACCTCGACCGTCTACGAACTGCTGCCGCTGGCGCTGCCGCGCGTTCGGTTCGTCACCGGGTGGAAGGTCGAGGAGGTGCCGCTCGACGATCTCGGGTTGTGGGTCCACGCCTTCCCGCACGGGGCGAACACGAACCCGAACCTGGACCCGCTGATCCCGATCGCGGGCGCCCGCAATATCCTCATGGCACATGGGCTCGCGCCGGGTTTGAACCTCGCCCACACCCACGAGCCAGGCGAGGAGCGGTTGACGACGGAAGTCCAATCCACCGCGTTCGACTACGTTGCGCTCGGGCACTACCACATCCACGGACCCCAAGGCGGCAACGCCTGGTATTCCGGCAGCACCGAGCGGATGGGGTGGGGTGACGAACCGGCCGAGCCGGGCTACAACTTCGTCACCATCGGGCCGCCCGGCGCGGACCCGGAAGTCGAGCACGTCCGCGTTCCGGCGCGGACGATGCGCACGCTTCCTCGCATCGAGGCGGGCGACCTCGACGCGCGCCAACTCGCCGACCTGATCCTCGACCGTGCCCGCGCCGCCGACGACCCGGAGGCCATGTTGCGCTTCCCGGTGCGCGGCGCGACCCGGCGGGTCACAGGCGACGCCCGGGCGATCCTGCGGCGGGATGCCGGCGACGAGGTGTGGCTGGCCGAGATCAAGCACGAGGCGGCGACCGACCCCGAGCGGGCCGGACGCGAGTCAATCGTCCTGAAACCGCTGCCCGAACTGTTCGAGGACTTCGTCGCGATGCGCCTGGCCGACGCCACCTACGACGACGCCTTCGCGGCGTTCATGCGGGAGCGGGGCCGCCCCATCCTCGACGAGGCCGTGCGGGTCTCCGAAGAAACCGCCGCCGAGGAGGCCGCATCGTGATCCTTGTCCGGCTCGAACTGGAGAACTTCCGGCAGTACGCCGGCGAGCACGTCATCGAGATCCCGGAAGAAGCCACCATCGCCGTGGTCGGCCGCAACGGCGCTGGCAAGACGACGCTGTTCCAGGCCATCGAGTGGTGCCTCTACGGCCACCCTCCGGCGGGCGAACTGGCGACCCACGGAGCAACCGGGCAGGCGCGGGTTGCGCTGACGCTTCGCGACCACGAAGGGATCGACTGGGTCGTCGAGCGCAACGCCGGGCGTCGCGGCGACCGGGCGGCGACCGTCTACAGGGCCGAAGCACCGGAGTCGCCGCTGGCGCAGGGCAAGGTCGCCGTCACCGAATTCGTGGCCCGCAAGCTGGTCGGCCTCGGCCACAAGGCGTTCGTCTCGACCTTCTTCACCCGGCAGAAGGAACTGGCGTTCCTCTCCGAGTACCCGCCGACGCAGCGCCGCCGGGAGGTGATGAAGCTCCTCGGCTACGACGCGATCTGGACGGCGCAGGCCGACATCGCCGAGCGCCGCAAGACCGCGACGGCGGACGCCGAGCGGGAGGGAAAGCAGTTCGACGCCGCCTACGGCGAGCGCGACCTCCCACGTGACGTGCGGGATGCCTCGGCCGCGGTGCGGGAGCAGGAAACCGCCGCTGCCTCGGCGGAACAGGAGCACGCCGCCGCCGTGGCCGCCCACGCCGCGGCCCAGGCGGACCTCGACCGCTGGCGCGGGCTCGAAGGACGGCACCAGGGTTTCCAGCTCGAACTGTCCCGGCTGCGCGGCGATACCGCCGTGGCGATGGAGTCCGCGGGCGCGGCCCGCAACGGGTTGCAGCGGCTGGACGCCGAGGCGGTTCGTCGTGTAGGGATCGCGGCGACGGCGGCGATGGAGGCGGAACGCGCGCAGGCCGTTGCTGCCTGGGAATCCGAGCGTCGCCGGGCGGATGAGGCGGCGCGGGTGCGGAACGACGCGGCGAAGGCAGAGCGCGGGTTGGCCGCGCTGGCTGGCCAGCTTCGTTCGACGGTTGTCCGCATCGACACCGGCCACGGCCTGCCCGAATGGACATGGCACGACGTCCCGGTTGCCGACCTGCCGGCGCAGGCCGCGCGGCTGCTCGATGTCATCGACGGCATCGACGTCACCGAGGTCTGCGAGCGGGCCGAACAGCTTCGGCAACTCCTGGACGCGCAGGAGCGAGTTAAGGTGGCGGTGGCCAAGGCGGAGCGGTTCCGGGCTGCCCGCGAGGATCTGCGTCGCCAACGTGCAGCAAAACTGGACGGGCACGATCCGGCCGCGGAGATCGCTGCCGCCATCGCCGCCCGCGACGAAGCAGACTGGCGGGCCGCCGACGCCGGGAAGGCGCTCGGCATCGCCAGCGCCGAGATCGGCCGGTTGCGGCCCCTCGTGACCCGGCTCAACGATCGGCAGGTCGGCGAGCACTGTCCGACGTGCGACCGTCCGTTTACCAACGACGACCTCGGCGAAACCCTCGACTACCTGCGCGGTCAACTCGCCAGTGCCGAAGCCGACGAGCGCGCGGGGTTGGACCTCCAGCAGACCGCGCTCGCCGACCGCGCGGCTGCACTTGCCGCTGAAAAGGCGGCGCGCGATTTGCAGGCCGAAGCCGACCGGCTGGAGGAGCGGATCGCGTCGGCGGCGCACCACATCGCGGAGGCCGACAACGACGTTCGGTTGGCCGAAGAAGACCTTGCCGGCCGGTTGCGGCGCCTTAGACTAACCAACGTGCCGGACAAGGCGGTCATCGAGGCAGAAACCGCATGGGCGGATGTGGCGACGGCGCTCGGCCGCGCACGTTCCGGCATCGAGCAGGCCCGCGAGCGGGCCGAGGCGGGGTTGGACGACCTGCGCGAGATGCGGGATCGCCTTGCGTCGCTGGCCGACGTCGCCTACGACGCGGCCGCGCACGACGAGGCCGTCCGTGCCCACAACGAGGCGCGGGACGCCGTTGCCCGCCTGTTGGAGATCGACGCCCAACTGGCTCGCCGCCCGGAGTACGAGAACGCGCTGGCCGGGGCAGAGGCGCGTATCGCCGGACTCCAGGGTGAAACCGACAGGATCACGGCGGAGCAAGGCGCGCTCGGGTTCGATCCGCAGGCGCTGGCCGGGGCCGCGGCGGCGGAGCAGGCGACGCGAGCGGAGGAGCGCGCCGCCGATGGCCGGCTTTCGCTTGCTCGCCGGACGGTGGAAGACGCGCGCCGTCGCCACGATGTGCTGGTCGAGGACGAGCGGCGGATGCGCCAGTGGCTCGACCGCATCGAGGCACTGAAGCGGGAGGCGAACAACCTCAGCCGGATGTACGACGAGTTCAGCGCCTTCGACCGCCACGTGGCCGGGCTGGTCAAACCGGAGATCGCCGACCGTACCGCCGACTACCTCGCCTCGGTCACGGACGGCCATTACGACAAGGTGGAGTTGACCGACGATTTCGGGCTGCGGGTGTTCGACGACGGCGAGGCGTTCTCGATCGACACCTTCTCCGGCGGCGAGCGCGACGTGGCCGCGCTGTGCGCGCGGCTGGCGTTGTCCTCGGTCATCGCGGCGCAGGCCGAGACGAAGCGCCCGCCGTCGTTCCTCGTGCTGGACGAGGTGTTCGGCTCCCTCGACCAGGACCGGCGGCGGTTGGTGCTGGAAACGCTGGGCCGCCTCGCCGGAGGCGACGGCGAGGGCGCGTCGGCGCTGGCGCTGCGCCAACTCTTCATCATCAGCCACATCGAGGACGTCAACGAGTCCGAGGTCGTCGATGAGGCGTGGCGGGTGGTGGAAGAGCGCGGGGCAAGCCGGGTCGTCCGCGGCCACGGGGAGGGCGCGCTGGGCGCGTTGTGATCCCAACGTCCGGCTTGGAACCGGGAATCCCGGCCAAATAGCGTCATCCCGAGCCTGTCGAGGGATCTCGTCGTCGTCCCGATCGCGGGAGAAATACGAGATCCCTCGACAATCTCGGGATGACGGGAGGGGCGGTATCGCGGTGACGCGGTCGGCCAATAC
>JAFAEX010000212.1 GCA_023423795.1 Chloroflexota bacterium
CACGCCGTCGGCGAGCAGGGCGATCTCCAGCGTTCCGAGGGGGTCCCGTCCGAGCGCGCGGCCGGCGGGGTACTCCGCCACGTTCCACCACGCCGGCCAGCCGATCGGCTCCGCGCCCTCCGGGAACGCGCCGCGCCGGCGCGCGTTGACAAGCGCGTAGGAGAACGCCGGCAGGGTCGCCAACGGGCCGCCGCCGGCGCCGGCGACTCCGGGCGGGATGAGCGACGGATCGAACGGGACGAACGCCCCGTCGGCCTCGACGCGCGCGGCGCGTACGGGATCGACGAGCGAGAGGTCGGCGGCGCGGGGCACGATCGGCGTGGCCCCAGGCGAAGCGTCCGGCCCCATCACCACGATGTCGCAGCCGGTCGCCGCCGAGAACGGGTTCCAGACGTGTTCGCGCAAGGCGTCTTCGACCGGGCCGCCGAACGCGGTCACGCGCAAGGCTACGTTGCGCCAGCGATCCGGTGCCCCGGGCACCGGCGGAAGCAGCGCCGGTGTGCCGACGAAGGCCGGCCGCAACGCGCCGGTTGGTTCGCCGTTGCAGCCGGCCATGACGGCCGCCGCTCCGGCGGTGGTCGCCAGCAGCGACCGCCGGGACCACCGGCCGTCGCGCGTTGCGCCCCTGTTCCCGTGGTAAAGCCCGTCGCGCCCCATCGCCGCCGCCTTCGGGTGCGCCCGCCGGTGATGCCGAACCGGCTGCTGGTCGAGGCTAGCAACGCCTGCCAGCGGGGTCAATCGGGGCTTGCCGGATATTTGGCTGCGCGATACCCTGCCGGCCGGCAGCATGACCGGGCTGCGGAGCCCGCCGCCGGCGCGGCCATCGCGACCGGGTGGCCCACACGGGCCGGGGAGATGAGCGGTGGACACCTACAACGTCTATATGGACGAAGCGCCGGTTGGCGACGGCGCGGACGCCGACGCCGGGTGGGAAGTCGAATTTCGGGTGCTGCCGAACAGCGTAGACGACGGCGATCCGGAGAACAACGCCGTCCTCGCCGGGCTGGACCTGATCGACCTGATCAACCTGCGCGATGCGTTGCAGCAGGAGATCGACAACTACGCCCTCTCCGCCCTCGAAGCGCAGGCCACCGGCGGCGACGCCGACGAAGAGGCCGCGCCGTAACATTCCCGAAACCGATCAGATGAAAACGGGCGGGGCGATCGATATTGCCCCGCCCGTTCTCGCGTTGTTCTCCCCTACCCGCGCCGGCGCCGGCTCGACTTGCGCCCGAGTGATCGGTACCGGTCCAGCAACCAGGCCTGGACGTCGAAGGGCGGCAACCCTGGCGGCGGCTCGACTCGCCGGTACGAGCCGTCCGGCTGGAGCTCGCGGGCATTGACGGAATCGGCGAGGTACTTGCTGGCGATGTCGTCGCGGATCTGGATGGCAAGGCGCGGGTCCTCGACCGGGAAGACGACCTCGACCCGGCGGTCGAGGTTGCGTTCCATCAGGTCGGCGCTGCCGAGGTAGACGCCGTTCTCCCCCTGGCTGCCGAAGATGTAAATACGGCTGTGTTCGAGGAAGCGGCCGACGATGCTGGTGACGCGGATGGTGTCGCTCCAGCCGGGCACGCCCGGCCGCAGGCAGCAGGCGCCGCGCACGATCAGGTCGATGGGCACGCCGGCCTGCGACGCCTTGTAGAGCGCGCGGATGATGGTGCGGTCTACCAGCGAATTGGTCTTGAACAGCAGGTAGCCGTTGCCGGATTCCCGGTGCGCCGCGATCTCCCCCTCGATGGCCTCGATGAACCGCTCGCGCAAGTCCTGCGGCGCGACCCAGAGTTTCCGGTAGCGCTCGCGGGTGGCGTATCCCGTCAGGACGTTGAACAGGTCCGTCGCGTCGCTGCCGATGTCCTCGCGTGCGGTGAGCAGCCCGATGTCTTCGTACAGTCGCGCCGTCGAGGCGTTGTAGTTGCCGGTGGAAAGGTGGACGTAGCGGCGGAGGCCGGAGGCTTCGCGGCGGACGACGAGCGTGACCTTGCAGTGGGTCTTCAACCCGGTCAGGCCGTAGGCGACGTGGACGCCGTGCTGCTCCAGCCGCTCGGCCCAACTGATGTTGTTCTCCTCGTCGAACCGGGCCTTCAGTTCGACGAGGACGGCGACCTGGGTGTCGTCGTCGCGGGCGGCGATCAGCGCGGGGATCAGCGGGGAATCCCGCCCGATCCGGTAGAGGGTCTGCTTGATCGCCACCACGTCCGGGTCGGTCGAAGCGGCGCGGACGAAATCGGCGACGACGCCGAAACTCTGGTACGGATGGTGGAGGAGGATATCGCCCTCCCGCAAGCAGGCGAACACATCGGGCGCGGGTTCGCCGGACGGGGCGCAGAGTTCGGGCGGGGTGGCCGTGACGAACGGCGGGTCCTTCAAATCGGGCCGGTTGACGGCCATGAGTTCGATCAGGTCTTCCGTCGCCAGCGGGCCATCGACGACGTAAAGGTCCTGGTCGCTGGCGTGGAGGTGTTCCACCAGCCAGTCGCGGATGTCATCCGGCATCGTGGCATCGACCATCAGGCGATCGACCGGGCCGAAGGCCCGCTGCGCGATGGACTCGCGCATCGTCAGCATCAGGTCGGCTTCGTCGTCGTCGTCCTCGTCGAGTTCGATGTCGGAGTCGCGGGTGACGTGGAACGGGTGGCAGGCAAGGATGTCCGCGCCGACGAAGAGGCGGTCGAGGTGGGCGGCGACGACCTGCTCCAGCCACGCGAAGCGGATGCTCCCCGGCGCGCCGTCCTCGCCGGGCGCGTTCGGCAGCCTGACGAGGCGGGGCAGCGTCGCCGGGATCTTCACCCGCGCGAAGCGGCCGCCGATGGGCAGCCGGAGCGAGACGATCAGGTTGAGGCTGCGGTTGGACACGTGGGGGAATCGCCGCCCGCGGTCGATCGCCTGCGGGGTCAGGATTGGGAAGATGTCCTGCTCGAAGGTGGCCGACAGGGCGGCGCGCTCGGCCGGGTTGAGGTTGCGGTAGGGCACGATCTCGATGCCCACTTCGGCGAGCGTCGGCAGCAGGCCGGTCGTCACCAAGCGGGCGTGGGCATCGAGCAGGTCCTGGGTGACGGTGCGGACGGCGGCGAGCGCCTGCGTGGGCGTGCGTCCGTCCGGGCCGGGATCGCCGATGCCGGCGGCGATCTTCCGCTTGATCCCGGCGACCCGGATCATGAAGAACTCGGTCAGGTTGGAGGAGAAGATGGCGGCGAACTTGGTCCGCTCCAGCAGCGGAGCGGCCGGGTCCTGCGCTTCTTCCAGCACCCGCCGGTTGAACTCGAGCCAACTGAGTTCGCGGTTGATGAACAGGTCGGGGAGGAGCGGCGGCAGTCCGCCCTTCTCGGCCGGGAGATCGCCAACGTGGGTACGATCGCCGGTTGCGAGGACCATCGTGCCGTGCTCCGGGCGATGCTGCGGCGCTGGCGGCAGTTTACCCGCCGGACACCGCCCCGCGCCGCTCCAGCAGCAGGCGAACCTGGCGCAGCGCCAGCACCGGGATGAACGACGTCACCCGCGTCTGGTCGGTCCAGACGTCCGAAACGGCCTGCTCGACGCAGCGTTCGAGGTCGGCGTCGCTGATGCCGTCGGGGTACGAACGCCGCGCTTCGGAGAACACCCGGGAGCGCATCGCCTCCGGCGTGATCGTCCGCTCCCGCTCCAGGATCGCTTCCATTCCGGTTGTCTCCAGCCCCCGTCTGCCGGGGCCGTGCCGCCACCGCCCCGGTGGCGTCGTCTTCGCATCCAAACGATCGAATGATGCGACCCCGGCAGCCGGAATCCCAGCACCCAAATGTTAAATAAACGCGAAATGTTGGCGGAGCCGATCCCGAACCCGTCGGTCCCCTTCCCCATCCGCCGGTTGGCGCAGGGCGTTCGCGCGTCGGGCCTCGGATACACTTCGGCCACGCATGCGCCTCCGCGAAGGCGAGGGAGACAGTACATGTCCGCGCACACCGACCGGGACATCGCCGCCCCGGAGTACGACGGCGACCAGATCCACGGCGCGATCCGGGACCACGTTTGGCTGCACGGCACGCAGATGGCCCCGTTCCGGGACCCGTCGCACCGCTCGCTGGTGCTGACCCGCGGCGAAGGTTCGACCGTCTGGGACATCGACGGCAACGCCTACCTCGATCTGTTGGCTGGCATCTATTCGGTCAACGCCGGGTACGGGCGGAAGCGCATCGTCGATGCGATGACCGAGCAGGCGATGGCGCTGCCGTTCGTCAACCCGTTCGGTTACACCAGCGCGCCGGCCGCGCTATTGGCGGACCGGCTGGGCGAACTCGCCCCGCTCGGCGGCGAGGCGCGGGTGTTCTTCACCTCCGGCGGATCGGAATCGGTCGAGACGGCGCTCAAACTCGCCAAGCAGTACCACACCAACCTCGGGTTCCCCCACCGCTACAAGACGGTGTCGCGGCGGGTGGCGTGGCACGGCACGACCATTGGGGCGCTGTCGGTCAACGGGATCACGTCCTACCGGGCGCCGTTCGGGCCACTGGTGCCGGGCGCGCGGCACGCTCCGATGAGCCACCGCTACCGCTGCCCGTACTGCAAGGACGCCGCCGCCTGCACGCTGACCTGTTACGACGAGATCGAGCGGCTGGTGGAGTTCGAGGGTCCGGAGCAGGTCGCCTGCATCATCACCGAGCCGGTTCAGAACGCTGGAGGATGCATCCCGCCGGGTTCGATGGACTACTTCAAGAAGATCCGCACGCTCTGCGACCAGACCGGCATCCTGATGATCATGGACGAGGTGATCTGCGGGTTCGGCCGGCTCGGGACGCTGTTCGGGTCCGAATACTACGGAGTGCAGCCGGACATCATCACGACCGCGAAGGGGATCACGTCGTCCTACGCCCCGCTCGGCGCCGTGCTGGTCCGCAAAGAGGTCGCCGACTCCTTCGAAGCGCCCGCGCCCGAGTGGCTGCCGGAACCGGTACGGGCGGCGCGCGCGTCAGGGTTCCTGCACGGATTGACCTTCGGCGGGCATCCGGTGGCGTGCGCGGCGGCGAACGCCAATCTCGACATCATGCTGGAAGAGGACTTGCCGGGCATGGCGCGGGAAACGGGCGCGTACCTGCGCGGCGAACTGGAATCGGCGCTCGGGGATCACCCCAACGTGGGCGACATCCGCGGGGCAGGCATGTTCCTCGGGGTCGAATTGGTAGCCGACAAGGCGACCAAGGAGTCGTTCCACGACGCGAAACTGCTGTCGTGGCTCACCGACCAGATGCGCGAGCGCGGGCTGATCGTGCGCAACGACGGCCGCAACGACCCGACGACGCAACTGTGCCCGCCGCTAATCCTGACCCGCGAGGAGTGCGACCGCACGGTCGCGGTGCTGGTGGAGACGATCACCGAACTTGGACGCCGCCTCGGCACGGTAGGCACGCAGCACGCCGCCGGCTGATCCGCCGGCGGAACCAGCCAATCATCGGGAGGAGAGCGACACCATGTCCGACAACGTTCCGATGCCGCTGCCCGCGCCGCAGGCGCCCAACCTCGTCCTTCGCGTGCTCTGGTTCGTGCTGGTCGGATGGTGGCTGGGCGGCATCCTGACCGGGGTGGCGTGGTTCCTGAACGCCACGATCATCGGGTTGCCGCTGGGGCTGTGGATCGTCAACCGCCTGCCGAGTTTCATCACCCTGCGGCCGCAGGACCAGGTGTGGCGCTACGAGGGCGCGGAGATGGTGCAGGGGCAACGGCAACACGCGTTCCTGCTGCGGGCGGTGTATTTCCTGCTGGTCGGCTGGTGGCTGTCCGGGTTGTGGCTGGCGGCCGCCTACGCGCTGACGGTGTCGATCGTCGGGTTGCCGATCGCGTTCTGGATGTACGGGCGCGTCGGCGCGGTGACGACGCTGTTCCGGTCGTAGGGCGGGCATTTCGCTCGTTCGGGCGGCAATGCGATGGTATGGACTGGGCGGCGTTCGGTCGCCTGGGAGCCTGCGAGCACAAGGATTCCGCCCGCTGATCTGGCGATTGCCCAATCGATGCCGACGCCGATTGTGATGATGGCGCTGGTCAAATGGAGGCGGATACCGGCCGCAAGGCGGTCGCGATGATGGCGCTTGCCTATTTGATCCGGTCACCGGCCACGGGAACGCCCGGGGTTTCAACCCCGGGCTACGGGAACGAAACCCCTCCGGGGTTGAGACCGAGGGTCGTAGTCGCGATGCCCGTGCCCAGCCCCGGAGGGACTTCGTAGGCGGAGCTTGGGGTTTCAACACCGGGCGTCCCGGTGGCCAGGATATTCTGGCAACCAGGTTGAATCGCGCCCGCGTTGCGGCCGACCGACCCGTAGCGGTGTCCGGGCTACCGAAGCGCCGCCCGTCGCCACGAACCTGTGCAACTGATTCCGGGTCATCCGATCGGCGCAAAGAGGCGGAGCCGGTGAGACCGGCTCCGCTTCCTGCACGTGGTTCGGTTGACGTGAGCGGCTAGTCCGCCGGCGCCGGGGCGGGCATGCCGGACCGCTGGGCCTCTTCTTCCAGCGCTTCGACGGTCTCGGGCAACTGGGGCTCGATGCCGGCCTCGATGTCCGCTACGGTCGGCGGGCCGAAGATCTGATCGACTTCGGAGGCGTCGAGCGTCTCCCGTTCGAGCAGCGCCGCCACGAGCGCGTCGAGTTGCGGGCGGTACCGGATGTTCATCTCGACCGCGTGCTGGAGGCTGCTTTCGACCATCTGCCGCACGGCGGTATCGACCCGCTGGGCGGTGGCGTCGGAGTGGCCCTTGTCCTGCACGATCTCGCGGCCGAGGAAGACGTGCTCCTCGCCGGTGCCGAGGTAGACCGGCCCGACATCGGGGCTCATGCCCCACAAGCCGACCATGCGGCGGGCGAGACTGGTGGCTTCGCGCAAGTCGTTCTCGGCTCCGGTGGTGACCTCGTCGTAGGTCACCATCTCGGCGGCGCGGCCACCGAGCAACATGGCCAGCCGCCCGAGGAGATAGGTGCGGCTGTAATTGTGCCGGTCTTCCTCCGGGGTCTGGATGGTGACGCCGAGGGCCCGGCCGCGCGGCACGATGCTCACCTTGCGCACCGGGTCGGCCCCGGGGGTGAAGTGGGCGACCAGTGCGTGCCCGGCCTCGTGGTAGGCGACGACCTCGCGCTCCTTGGCGTTCATCAGGCCGGCGCGGGTGGTGCCGAGCAGGATCTTGTCGAGGGCTTCCTCGAAGTCGTCGGCCTGGATCTGCTTGCGGTTCTTGCGCGCGGCCATCAGCGCCGCCTCGTTGACGAGGTTGGCGAGGTCCGCGCCGGAAAAGCCGGTGGTGCCGCGGGCGAGCGAAGCCTTGTCCACGTCCGGCGACAGCGGCAGTCCGCGGGAGTGGATGTTGAGGATCGCTTCGCGGCCGTTGCGGTCGGGCAGGCCGACCACCACCTGGCGGTCGAAGCGGCCCGGGCGCAGGAGCGCGGGGTCGAGCACGTCCGGCCGGTTGGTCGCGGCCATGACGATGACTTCCTGGTTGGTCTCGAACCCGTCCATCTCGACGAGGAGCTGGTTCAACGTTTGCTCGCGCTCGTCGTTGGAACCGCCGAGCCCGGCGAAGCGCTGGCGGCCGACGGCGTCCATTTCGTCGATGAAGATGATGGCCGGGGCGTGCTGCTTGGCCTTGTCGAACAGGTCGCGGACGCGGCTGGCGCCGACGCCGACGAACATCTCGACGAACTCGGACGCCGAGATCGAGAAGAACGGCACGCCGGCCTCACCGGCGACGGCGCGGGCGGTGAGCGTCTTGCCGGTGCCCGGAGGGCCGACCAGCAGGATGCCGCGCGGCAGCCGCGCGCCGAGCTGGTGGTACTTGGCCGGGTTCCGGAGGAAATCGACGACTTCGGTCAGTTCCTTCTTGGCTTCTTCCTCGCCGGCGACGTCGGCGAAGGTGACCTGGGGGCGTTCCGGATCGTGCTGCCGGGCGCGGGAGCGTCCGAAACCGAACACGTTCTGCTGGCCACGGCTCATCTGCCGGCCCATAAAGACGATCAGGCCGATGATGAGCAGGAACGGCAGCAGGGTGACGAACAGCGTCGAGAGCAGCGAATCGCCGCCGATCTCGCCGGCGACTTCGACGCCCTGCGCGTTGAGCAGCGGGAGCAGTTCGGGGTTATCGACCGGCGGCAGCGTGGCCCGGACCTGCGTGCCGGTCAGGATGTTCCGGTCGGCCTCGTCCGGCGCGGCCACGATCTGGCCCGTGGTGCGGTCGAAGGAGATCGGGTTTTCGAGGACGGCCTCGATCCGGGTGTCGGTCAGCGTGGCCCGCTCGACGTTGCCGTCGCGGATCTGCTGCTCGACCTGCGAGTAGGCCAGCGGGATCCACTGGCTGTCGCGCTGGGGGTCGAAGATCGAGTAGAGCTGGAAGGCGAGCAGGCCGAGGAACAGGACGCCGATGGCCCACGGTGGAATGCGGGGCCGCTTCGGTTCGCCGGTCCCTTTCGGGCCGTTACCCTGCCCCTTGTTGGGGCCTTTCGGCAGCGGGAAGTTCGGCTTGCGGCCGTTGCCGCCATCCTTGTCGCCGTCGGGGAGGCGCTGGAGCCGGGTCGGCTCCTTCGGTTCGGAAGACGTCATGGGGGTCGTCCCATCTTTCTCTGGAGGCATGCGGATGCGCAGGGAACGCCGTCCCTGCCACCACGAATGGTAGGGGTACGTCGCGGTTATGTCGATGTTCCAGCCGATCCTCGGGGCGATGCTGCCGCGCTTAGGCGGGGACGAGTCGCCACAGGGCGGGAACGGCGTAGGGATCCTCTTCCCCGTGGGCGAACCCGACCCATTCGACGAGGCCGGAGCGGCGCATCGCGGCCGGGATCACCTGGCCGTGGATGACCATGCGCGCGTAGCGCTCCCCTTCCCCCCAGCGCCTCAGGGTTTCTGCGTAGGCGGCGCTGGCCGACGGGTCCTCCTGCATGACCGCGATGAAGTCCGTGGTCGTGAACTCCTCGCCCTCGACCCGGCGGAGCAGGTCCTCGATGGCCGGGGCGATGAAGTCGATCAGGGCATCGACGCGGTCGGGCCGGTCCAGCGCGGCGTCGCCGGCGGGCGGGCTGCCTGCTCCCACAATCGGATCCTTTCACGCATTCGGCAGCCGGTTCGCGTCGTCGCCTGTTTCGGGACCGAACCGGCGGGTAGACTTCCATCATCAAGGATCGCCTCGGCGGCCGTGCGCCGTCCAACGAGGGGAGGGCTTCCATGAACGCGCGCTCCGCACCGTTCACCACCGCCGCATCGGACCGGCGCCCTCGCGCGTGGCGGGCGTGGGCGGTCACGCTGGTCGTGCTCGTCGCGATGGTCGCCCAGGCGTTCGCTCCCGGGATCGCCCGGGCCGAAGCGCCGCCGCTGGCGATGGTGGCGCGGGATACCCCGCTGCTGCTCGCGCCGCAGGGCGACGCGGGAGTGGTCCGCAATCTGCGGGCGGGCGACCAGGTCGAACTGACCGGCGGCACGGCGATCGGGTTCCTCGGGGTGATCTTCCGGGGCGATCGCGGCTGGGTCGCCGCTTCGGACCTCGCGATCAGCGGCAACGTCGGCATTCCGCTGGCGGAGGCCCCGAACGGGACGCGCATCCTCGCCGCGCCGTTGCCGGACGCCGCTGTGCTGGGCGAAGTGCCACCGGGCGGCGTGGTGCTGCTCACCGGCGCGCACGTCGGCAACTACGTCGCCGGGTCCTACGACGGCGTCGGCGGCTGGATCGAGGAGCACGAACTGTCGCTTCCGTACGACGCGGACGGCGGCGCGTACTGAGTCCCCGAGCGGGCGCAAACCGAAACCGGAGCCGGTACACTGCCGGCTCCGGTTTCTTGCGTGCGGTAGCGAAGGTTGGCGCGGGATGGGCGGCGAGAACGGCCGAGTGGTTGTTGACAACGAGGTGCCGGCGACCGCCGGCGCGGTGGTCATCGGTGGCGGCGTCAACGGTCTGTCGGCCGCGTTCCAGTTGGCGAAGCGCGGCGTGCGCAACGTCGTCGTGCTGGAGCGGCGGCAGATCGGTGGCGGGGCGACCGGCAAGAGCGGCGCGCTGGTCCGCTGCCACTACGCGAACGTGCCCGAAGCGCTGCTAACGCTGCACAGCCAGCGCATCTTCCGCAACTGGGACGAGGAAGTCGGCGCCGGCGATCCCGGGTACGACGCGGTGGGCTTCATCCAGGTGGTGCCGCCGGACAAGGCCGACAACCTGCGGAAGAACGTCGCGGCGCACCAGGCGGCCGGCGTGGATACCCGCATCGTCGATCGCGCCGAACTGCGCGAGATCGAGCCGATGCTGCGAACGGACGACCTCGACATCGCCGCGTTCGAACCGCATTCCGGCTACGCCGATTCCAACGCGACGGTCTACGGGTTCGCCGAAGCCGGCCAACGGCTCGGGGTGCGGATCGTCACTAACACCGAGGCGATCGGGATCGAGGTTTCCGGGGGCCGGGTGACCGGCGTGCGAACCAACCGGGGCGACATCGCGACCGAACGCGTGCTGCTGGCCGGCGGCTCGTGGGCGAACCCGTTGCTGCACTCCCTCGGGCTCGACTTGGGGATGGAGCCGGTCCGCACGCAGGTCGTGATTTTCCGCTGGCCACAGTCCGTGGACCATTCCCGAAAGCATCGGGTGGTGATCGACGCGGTGAACCACTCGTGGATCCGGCCGGTGCCGGGATACAGCACGTTGATCGGGGCGGAGCGCTCGGTCGGCGGGGTCGAGCCCGACGCGCTGGACGAGGGGGTGCCGGCGCATTCGGTGGGCGTCGCCCGGTCGGTGTTGGCGGCCCGGTTCCCCGTGTTCGGGGAGGCGCTGATGCGCGGCGGCTGGGCGGGAACCTACATGCGCTCGCCGGACGGCCATCCGGTGATCGACCGCGCGCCGGGCATCGACGGCATGTGGCTGATGACCGGCGACAGCGGTAGTTCGTTCAAGACCGCCCCGGCCATCGGCATCTGCCTGGCGGAGTGGATGACCGACGGCGCGCCGAAACTGATGGACCTGACGCCGTTCCGCGCCACCCGCTTCGCCGAGGGCCAGCCCTGGCTGGACGAGTTCGCCTACGGGGACGATCGCCAGTTGACGGTCTCCCGATAGGTTTGGGCTTCGCGCCGCCGCACACCACCGGGCGGCGGCTACCAAGATTGCGGATTCCGGGCGCGAATCGGGCCGTCATCGACGGAGGAGACGCCATCGAGCCGGACGGCGGCCATGTACCAAGCTCGGCCACGCCGAATGACGGCGATCATCCCGATGGTTGTCGGCAAACGCGACCGAAGACTCCGCCGAATCGATTGAATGCGACGGACCACCCGGGAGCCCGTGTGGTCCGTCGCGCACGGCGAGGCCAAGTCGGGTTCGACTCCACCCTTTGTTTCGGTATTTATTCGGCGTTTATTCGGCATTTATTCGGTCGCGAAACACCGCGTACGTACGCGAACATTCGACCGAAACGAGATTTATTCGCGGGCCCTCACAGCCTCAGTGCCCGGAACCCGCTCCCGGACGTGCCCGCCCCGTTTGCGCCCGCCTGGCTGGCGGGGGGTGCCGAAGAAACCAGAAATCCGCATGTTCATGGGAAAACCGCCGCCGAATAAACGCCGAATCAATACCGAATAAACACCGAATAAACCTGGCCGGTCGCGCCGCCGGCCCGTCCATCGGCGACGGCGGTTCCGGACCAATAGGCCGGATTTTGGATCGATGCCGAAAGACCCCCGGTTCCATTGAATCCCGGCCCGGTCGTGACCCGGAGTGCTGGATGCGGAGCGAACCGCCTACAGTCCTACTCCGGCGCGTCGCCGCGGCGGAGGGAGGCGTAACTCTCGTAGCGCTCGCGCGGGATCTCGCCGTCCTCGACGGCGTCGAGGACGGCGCAGCCGGGTTCGTGCAGGTGGGTGCAGTCGGGGTAAAAGCAGCGCCCGAGGTACGGACGGAGTTCCGGGAACAGGTCGTCCAGCGTCTCCCTCGGCACGGCCTGGAGTGAGAGGGCGCGGATGCCCGGGGTGTCGGCGACGAACGTCGGCGGCTCCCCCGGTATGCGGCGCAGGATGGTCGCCGTCGTCGTATGGCGGCCTTTGCCGGTGGCATCGGAGACCTCGCCGATCTCGCGGCGACCGGCGGGGTCGAGCAGGTTAAGCAAACTGGATTTGCCGACGCCGGACGGGCCGGCCACGGCGGTGACCTTGCCGCGCAATGCGGAAGCGAGTTCCTGGATGCCCTCGCCCGTTCGCGTCGAGAGGTAGAAGATCGGGTACGTTCCTCCGTAATCGCCGAACAGGCGGCGGGAGCGCGGCGTGCCGTCCGGCTCGAGCACGTCGAGGTCCATTTTGCTGACGCCGATGGCCGCCGGTAGCCCGCGCGATTCGGCCAGAACGAGGAAGCGGTCGAGCATCCGCCGGTGCGGATCCGGTTCGCGGACGGCGAACAGGAACAGCGCCTGGTCGGGGTTGGCGAGGATCACCTGCTCGGTGTCCTCGGTGTGCCGGGCCAGGCGCGACAGCACCCGAGTTCGTGGTTCGATGGCCTCGATCTGGCCCTCGCCCTCGCCGACGTCGGTGACCCAGACGCGGTCGCCGACCGCGACGAGGTCGGTGCGGCGGCGCTCCCGGCGGAGGGTTCCGCGAACGGTGGAGAGCAGGACTGTTCCGTCCGCCAGTTCGACCTCGAAGAACTTGCCGTAGGCGCGAACGACGACGCCCGCCAGCGCGCCCGGCGGCGGTGTGGCGGGTGCCGGCGGCGCGGGGTCCGCGGCTCGGCGGTCGGGGCGCGGGCGGCGAGGCGGCATGCGCTGGGCGCGTCTCCTTGCTGGCCGGATTGCGGGCGGGGGGGGGGCGCCCGCCCCCCCCCCCCCCCGAGGGGGCGAAACCC
>JAFAEX010000220.1 GCA_023423795.1 Chloroflexota bacterium
GACCACTTTATCCTCGGCCAGACCCCGACCGGCTGCCCGGTCGGCTAGACCGACGTGCGTTCCGGGGCGGGGCCGACTGGCCCCGCCCCGTCTTTGCGCGGGGAGCAGCATGGGCGAAACGGGCGGACGCGGCTCCCGCGCGTTCAGCGTCGTCCGCCACGACGGCGTGCTGGCGGCAGCGCAACTCGCCGTCGGCCCGGACGGCTGGCGCCTCACCGTCCGACCCGTCGCCGACGACGGCCGCCCGATCGGCCCCGCCGAGGTCGTCTGCGGCCCGCCCGACGACCCTGGCCTCGAAGCGCTTCGCCTCCTGGCGGACCGGACCGGCAACCCCTAACGACCGCAAACCCCGACCGTCGTCTCCCTTCGCCGCTTGCGCCGACCGGCTCCGTCCGTCCACAATCCGCGCAACTCGTCAAGTTTCGCTTGATCCAACGCCCCAACGCCGGGAGCCCCCGATGGACCCCCGTTCCTTCGACCGCATCGCCCGCGGCCTCGCCACGCGCCGCGGCCTCCTTGCCGCGCTCTCCGCGCTCGCCCTCGGCGCGCCGGCCGCCGGGGCCGCGCCCTCCGCCGCCGGCTGCGGCAAGGCCAAGCAGCGCTGCCGCCGCGACAAGCACTGCTGCCCGGAGTTCTCCTGCTTCGCCGGCAAGTGCGCCTGCTCCCAGGTCGGCCACAACCCCTGCGGCAAGCGCTGCTTCGACCTCAAGACGAACAACAACAACTGCGGCCGCTGCAAGCGCAAGTGCACGGGCGACCTCCGCTGCCGCAACGGCGTCTGCGGCTGCCACAACAACCGCCTCACCCAATGCGGCACGCGCTGCCCGGACACCAAGACCGACCGGAAGAACTGCGGCGCCTGCGGCACCGTCTGCCCGGGCCAGCACACCTGCAACGCCGGGACCTGCGGTTGCGCCGAGGGCCTGACCTCCTGCCCGGGCGACGCCTGCGCCGACGTCCAGACCGACCCCGACAACTGCGGCGCCTGCGGAACCGAGTGCGAGGGCGAGCTGTCCTGCCTCGCCGGCGAATGCGGCTGCGCGTCCGGCCTCTGCTACCTCCGCTCCTGGACCGGCAACGCCGGCTCCGGCGAGCCGATGCAATCCCCGTGGGGCGTCGCCGCCCTCGCCGACCGCACGCTCCTCGTCGCCGACCGCCAGGCCAACGACATCCGCCACTTCACGCCCACCGGCGCGAACGAGGACGCCTGGAACGCGGTCGGCGTCGCCTGGCTGGCCGTGGACGCCTCCGGCGACGCCTACGCCACGTTCCCGTCCGCCGACCGCGTGGTGAAGTACAACGGGCTTCCCGGCGGCGGAGCCGACTGGAACAGTCCGGCGATCCCCGGCGCGCAGGGCATCGCCGCTTACCTCGACTCCGCCGTCTACGTCGCCGCCGGCGGCAGCAACCAGCTCTTCCGACTCGATCCCACGGACGGCGCGATCGTCTGGGGCATCGACGGCGGCCCAGAACAGAACCAGAAGCTCTCCAACCCGGTCGGCGTCGCGGTCGATCTCGACGGCAACGCCTACGTCGCCGACCTCGGGAACAACCGCATCCTCGCCTTCCGCCCGAACGGCACCTTCCTGCGCGCCTTCGGGGCAGACCTGCGCAACCCGCACGGCCTCGCCATCGACGGCAACTTGCTCTACGTCGCCGACCGCGGCAACAAGCGGATCGCCGTCCTCGACCTCGACGGCGACCTGCTGACCACCATCACCTCGGCCGGCCCGCTCGGCGCGCTGAAAGACCCGGTCGGCGTCGCCGTGGACCGCGACGGCCGCCTGCTCGTCACCGACGCCGCCCTGCGGCGGGTGGTCGTCTACCAGCCCGGCGAGAACGCCGCCGGCCTGTCCGCCGCCAAGCGCGCGAAGGGAGAGAAGCGTGGACGCTGACCGGTTCGACGGGATAGTGCGGCGGATCGGCCGGCGCGGCCTGCTGACGGCGCTGGCGGGCGTCGCCGCCGCGCTCCCGTTCCTGCGCCCGCGCGGCGCCGCGGCCCAAGTCGGGATCTGCAGGCCGACCGGCGGCGTCTGCACGGTCGGCCTGCGCTGCTGCGACGGCACGCCATGCCCGCTCAACGTCAACCCGTGGCTGGGCGTCTGCGGCGGCGGCGCGCTGCCGAAACCCGCCGCGAGCACGACCGGCAACGACCGCCCGAACGGCCCCCGCGCCAAGCGCAAGCGCCGCAAGCAGGACCGCCGCGAGTACCGCAAGCGCCGCAAGCGCGGACGCCTCAAGCGGCGCGACCGCCGTTAGCCCCCCCGACCGCCCGTCCGTGTCGTCCGTTGTCCGAGGGAGGATCGATGAACGTCAACGCGCCGCTTTCCGCCGACGACCTCGCCACAGCCGAGCGCTACCTCGCCCAGCGCACCGGCAGCCCGTGCCCGCGCTGCGGCGACGGCGCACGCCCCAGCCTCATGCCGCTGCTCTTCGATCTCGGCGGCCCGTCCGGCGGCGACGAGGGCCTCCCCGGCGCGCTGGGGCTCCCGGCGGTCGCGACGGTCTGCGGGCGCTGCGGCCACCTCGCGTTCCACGCCGCCGCCGTCGTTCTCGCCCCGTAGCGCCGTCCCGCGGGCTGCCGGAGGGCTAGTCGTCCGTGATCCGCGCCGCGTCGCGCACCCGGCCGACGTCCGCGCCGTATTCCGCGTGCGCCGCCATGTCGCGCTCCGGCAACGCCAGCCACGTCCGCAGCGCCACCGCCTTGGCGATCAACCAGTACGTCACCACCGCCGCCAGCACCCACCGCATCAATTCGTCGCTGCCCAGCGTGTGGCCGGTCAGCAGCCGCGCGCCGATCACCCCGCCGAACCACAGGACGAACAACGCCTTGGCGACGAACCAGTGCGGCACCGCCACCCGCCACCGCTGGGCCGGCGTCAGGTCGCGGTACCGGAACATCCCCAGCCCCAGCCGCCGCCGCACGTCGCTCGCCGCCGCCGCCCAGTAGACCGACAACAGCGCCAGCCCGAGGCACCCGGCGACGATGTACCAGTCAACGATCGTGCGCGACACGGCCCATCCCCTTCTCGCCGAACATGCTCGTCAGCGCGTCGTCCCGGTCGATCTCCAGCAGCCGCGCCGCCCGCCGGTACGCGTCCTCGTCCGGCGGCGACCCCCGCCCGACCGCCTCCGCGATCTCCGTCGTCAGCCGCAGCCCCGCCACGGCCCGCCGCGTCTGCGCCGCCCGCCGGCCGGTCACCGCGTCGGCCACCGCGTCGGCCACCGAAGCGAGGAATCCGATCACCCGTCGCCGACCTTTTTCAATGCCGCCAAGGCCGCCTTCGCCATCTCTTCGCTCGCCTTCCGCAACTCCTTGTTGTCCTGCTTGAGGTGCCAGTTGTCCCACAGCAGGTAGGCGGTCAGCCCGAACGGCCCGAGCAGCAGCGCCCACGGCACGCCCGCAATCGCCTCGCCACCGAGGTCGCCCGCATCCTGCAACGAGATCAGCCATAGGACGTGCCCCATCTCAGGCCCACCGCCGGCGCCGAGCCCGCCCGGGGCCGCCCACCGCTCCCTAAAGCGCCCGGATCACGTGGCGCAGCACCAGGTACGGCGGCAGGTTCTCGTGCGCCGCCGCCGCGTCCGCCGCCGCGTTGTTCGCCGTAGTCCCGCCGACCGTGTGCGCATGCGCCCCGCCGCCGCTCGTCGAAACCGCGTTCGGCACGACGCCGGTGATGCGCCCGGCACTACCGCCAACCGAGGTGTTCGACGTGATGTTGAACGTGTATTCGGTCTGCGTGTGCTCGTGGTCGCCGCCGCCGATCGTCAGCCCCGTCGCCCCGTGGCCGTGCGCCGGCAGCCCCGATTGCGCGCTCGTCAGCGTCACGCTCTTGCTGCCGCCGCTCTCCCCCAACACGTCGAACTCCGCCTGCCCGGCGTCCTGCCCGACCGCGAACCGGCCCGTCAGGTTCGGCAGGTTGAACGTGCTGCTGCCGTTGCCCGATCCGTAGGTCGTGCCGACCACCGCGAACAGCGCCGCGTACGTCGTGCGCGACACCGCCGACCCGTCGCACTCCAGCCAGCCCGCCGGCAGCGCCGCGCCCGGCCACAGCACCACCGCCCCGACCGGCGTCATCGGCCCGGCAGGTCCGGTCGGACCGGTCGGTCCGCCGCTCGGCCCGGTCGGACCCGCCGGCCCGGTCGGCCCGACTTGCGATTCGCCGTCCTCGAACTCGATCGTCACCGGCACGATCCGGCCTCCCT
Organism: Chloroflexota bacterium; assembly: GCA_023423795.1. GTDB lineage: Bacteria > Chloroflexota > Chloroflexia > Thermomicrobiales > UBA6265 > CADCWF01. The sequence goes on from JAFAEX010000220.1 coordinate 4,207, forward strand.
TGCTACATCTTGAAGACGACGACGCGCGCCGTGCCGCTGGGAAGGTCCTGCGTGGCCCCGGTGCGGTTGGTGAGCACCACGTAAGCGGTGTTGGTGGAAATGACCGACGCGCTGATTTCCCAGCCGACCGCCGTCACCCCCGTGAACCCGGCAAAGCATGGGTCGCCGACGCTTGCGCCGCTGAGCGTGAAGGTGGTGGCGACCGCCGCGCCGTTGCCGACGCTGGCCGGGTTCCACGTCGTCGTTCCCGACAGCACCTGCGCGATGGCCGCGCCGCCGCCGATGGTGACCGGCCCGGCCACGGCGAGCGCGTCGGTCGCCTTGTTGTAGGTGAGCCCCGCGTCCGCGCCGACCGCGCCTGCGTCGTTGAACAGCACCTGCGTGGTGGAGCCGGGAGCCGCGGAACTTCCCGCCGGACCCGTCGGCCCGGCGGGCCCGGTCGGCCCCTGCGTCGTCGAGACGGGTCCCGTCGGCCCGGTGTTGCCCGCCGGTCCCTGCGGCCCGGTCGGCCCCGGCACCGTCGATGCCGCGCCCGTGTTGCCGGTTTCCCCCTGCGGCCCGGTCGGCCCGGCCGGGCCCTGCGGACCCGTGGCCCCCGGATCGCCAGCCGCGCCCGCCGGTCCGGTCGGCCCCGGCACCGTGCTGGCGGCCCCCC
>JAFAEX010000236.1 GCA_023423795.1 Chloroflexota bacterium
GGGGGGCCCGGGGGGGTTTGGGGGGCTTTTTTGGGGGCCCCCGCTTCTGGGCCGTGTCCGCATCGATCCGGAAAACGCCGTCGTCTCGCCGTCCATCGCCCGGAATCCGAACGGATTCGGCAACATCCGCAATCGCAGCCTGTGCGGATGTGGCGGATGGCCGCCCTGTCGCGAAAGGGGATGTCGCGGTTACCGCAGCGCGTCCGGGTTGGCGACGAAGCGGAGCGGTTCCCCGCGGACCCAGCGGCCGACCTCGCCGGCGGCGATGACGGCGGCGCGCTCGGCCGTCTCGCGGCTGGCGCCGGCGATGTGCGGGGTGAGCACGAGGTTCGGGGTGGCAAACAGCCGCGAACCGGGCGGAGGCGGTTCCGGGTCGTAGACGTCGAGGGCCGCCGCGCGCAGGTGGCCGGAATCCAGCGCGTCGCAGAGCGCGTCGTAGTCGAGCAGGCCGCCGCGCGCGGAGTTGACCAGCACCGCGCCGCGCGGCAGCCGGGCGATCTGCTCCCGCCCGATGATGTGGCGCGTTTCCGGGGTCAGGCGCGCGTGCAGGCTGAGGACGTGTGCGCGCGGCAGCAGGTCGTCGAGCGTGACGGCGGTGGCGCCGACCTCGGCGACCTGCGCCGGATCGACGTAGGGATCGGCCACCAGCACCTCGGCCCCGAAGGCGCGCATGACGCGGGCGACCCGGCTGCCGACCGCGCCGTAGCCGACCAGCCCGACGGTCTTGCCCTCGATCTCCGATCCGGCGTCGGTGTAGGCGTAGAAGTCGCCGCGCCAGCGCCCGTCCGAGAGGTCCTTGTGCCCCTCGGCGAGGCGGCGCATCGCGGCGAGGATGAGCCCGACCGTGAACTCGGCGGTGGCGCTCGCGTTGCGCGCCGGGGAATAGCAGACGGGAATCCGGCGCGCCGTCGCCGCCGCAAGGTTGACGTTCACCGGCCCGCCCCGGCAGACGACGATCAGTTCCAGCGCGTCCGCCCCGGCGATGACCCGCTCGGTCATCGCGGCCATCTCGGTGACGACCACCCGGATGCCCGGCAGCAGGGCCAGCAGTTCGTCCTCGGTGCCGGAGGCTTCGTGCACCTCGGCGACCGGCCCGAACGGTTCGATCGGCCAGCCGAACCCGTGCTCCCGGATCGCGAGGCGGCCGGGCGCTTCGGCCTCCAGCGCGTCCAGCAGGAGCCGGTTGAGGACGAAGCGGTCGCCGGCGACGAGGGTCGCGATGGGGACGTGCGCGGGCTCTGCCGTGGGCATGCGTGCGGTGCTCCTCCGATCGATCTGGGACGTGCGCGTATCGATGGTGGCCGAACGAACGGGGTTGGACGTGATTCGTAAGGGTGAACTTGCACGATTTGGTCAAGGTTGTGGACTTCGGTGTCGATGTCGAACGCGGCAGCCGAAGCCAGTTTGCGGTTATCACGATGGTCCGGCCATCGCCATCATCCCCAAGCAGACTGGATCGACGCGACGACGAGCGCGCCTTACCGCGTGGCGACCGGGTCGGGAACCTCCCGCCAATCGAGGCGCAGACCGCTTGCGCCGTCGAAGAGGTGGGTGCGGAGCGGGTCGAAGCGCAGGCCGACGCGGTCGCCGGGTCCGGCCCAGTAGTCGTGGTGGGTTTCGATCACCAGCCGCTGCTCGACGCCGGGCAGGCTGGCGGTGAGCCGGCCGACTTCCTGCAACGGTTCGTAGGCGAAGACGCTGGCGGCGACCGCTCCCGGCGCGGCGGGGTCGTCGATGTGCAGATCCTGCGGCCGGATGCCGAGGGTGACCGGCCGGTCCTGCCCGTCGAGCGTCGCGCCGGGGAGCGGCACGATGACGTCCGGCGAGAGCGCCACGGCGAGTCCGGCAGGGGTGGAGACGAGCCGGCCGGAAAGGAGGTTCATCCGCGGTTCGCCGACGAAATCGGCGACGAACAGGTTGGCCGGGCGGTCGTAGACCTCGGCGGCGGTCCCCACCTGTTGCAGGACGCCGGCGTTCATCACGGCGATGCGGTCGGCCAGCGACAGCGCTTCCTGCTGGTCGTGGGTGACGAGGACGGTGGTGTAGCCGGTTTCGCGCTGGAGCCGCTTGAGTTCGCGCCGGGTCGAATCCCGCTCCGAGGCGTCGAGGTGGGAGAGCGGCTCGTCGAGCAGCAGCACCGAGGGCTTGCGGACGATGGCCCGCGCGAGACTGACCGCCTGCTTTTGCCCGGACGAGAGCCCGCCCGGTTTGCGTCCGAGCAGGTGGGCGATGCCCAGCCTATCGGCCACCTCGCGGGCGCGAGCGGCGGCGTTCGGCTCCTTGCGCGCGCGCAGCCCGAAGGTGATGTTCTCCTCGACCGTCAGCGGCGGGTAGAGGGCGTAGTTCTCGAAGGCGACCGCCACGTCCCGCTCGTGCGGCGGCAGGCCGACGATCGAGCGGGAGCCGATGCGGATGTCGCCCGAGGTCGGCTCTTCCAGCCCGGCGATCATCCGCAGGGTGGTGGACTTGCCGCAGCCGGACGGCCCGAGCAGGCCGAGCAGCTCCCCTTCGCCGACGACGAGATCCACCCCGCCGACGGCGAGCACGGGCTCCTGCCCGCGCCGGTGGAAGACCTTGCGGAGCCGGTCCAGCGTCATGTCGCGCCGCTCAGCCACGGGCCACCTCCAGCGGCATCGATCCGTTCCCGCCGGCCGGCGCCGCCGCTTCGTCGTGCGGTAGTGGAATGCGTGCGCCGGTCGCCCCGTCGAACAGCAGGATGCGCTCCGGCGGCGCGGAGATGGTCGCCGCTTCGTCCGGCGAGACATCGGTGCTCGGCGTCACCAGCGCGATGCGATGGCGGCCCACTTCCAGCGTCACCTCGTTCTGGCGCCCGAGCGGTTCGACGACGTAGACGCGCCCGCGGATCGGCAGCATCCCCGGCTGTTCGCCCATCACGAGGTCGCGCGGGCGGATGCCGAGGGTGACGTTCGCGCCGTCCGGCAGCGCGACCGGCGGCAGCGGGAGGTCGAGCGCGCCATCGTCGCTGCGGAAGCGGGCGCTGCCGCTCGCATGCGCGACGATGCCGGGGACGAGGTTGATGTTCGGCTGGCCAAAGGCGAGGGCGACGAAGGTATCGACCGGGCGCAGCCACAGGTCCTCGCGGGTGCCCACCTGCACCAGTTGGCCTTCGCGCAGCACGGCGATCCGGTCGCCGAGGGCGAGCGCTTCGAGGTAGTCGTGGGTGACGTAGAGGCTGGTGGTGCGGTGCATCTCGCCGAGGGAGCGCAGTTCGGCGCGCATGGTCGCCCGCAATTTGGCGTCGAGGTGGGAGAGCGGTTCGTCCAGCAGCAGCACGTCGGCCGGGCGGACGAGCACGCGGGCGAGCGCCACCCGCTGCTTCTGGCCGCCGGAGAGTTCGCGGGGGAGCCGTTTCAGCAGGTGGTTGATGCCGAGCGTGGTCGTCACCCGGTCGATGATCGCGGCGGCCTCGGTCGGTTCCTTGTAGTAGCGCTTCGAGCGCAGCGGGAAGGCGATGTTGTCGAAGACGGTTTCCTGCGGGTAGAGGGCGTAGTTTTCGAAGGCCATCGCGACGCGGCGCGCGTTGGGCTCCACGTCGGTGACGTCGCGGCCGCCGATCTCGACGCGGCCGGCGGTGGGTTCCTCCAGCCCGGCCACGCACTTGAGGGTGGTGGTCTTGCCGGCGCCGGAGGGGCCGAGCAGCACGAAGAACTCGCCGTCGCGCACGTCGAGGTCGATGCCCTTGAGGGCGACGACCTTGCCGTAGTCCTTGCGGACGCCCCGAAGCGCCAGCGTCGCCATCGTGTCTGGTCTCCCTCGGTGGCTTCCCCGATGCGGGCGATCCGGGTACGGGTGAGCCCGGTGTAGTCCCGGCAATGGCCCGGTGTAGGCCCGGGGCTTCAGCCCCGGGCTGAAATCACGAAGCCCCTCCGGGGCTGAGAACGACCGATCGACGGCAGCGGCGGTAGCCGGCTTCAGCCGGCTTTGTGTTTTCAGCCCGGGGCTTCAGCCCCGGGACACGCCGCTACGGCGATCGAACGGCACCCCTCACCCTACCCCTTCACCGCCCCGAACGTCAGGCCGCGGACGAGGTAGCGCTGGATCGAAAGCGCCAGCACCAGCGGCGGGATGAGGCTGATGAGCGCGGCGGCGGCGGTCAGGTTGTAGCGCGGGGTTGCGCCGCCCATGAACGAGAGCGCGCCGACGGTGACGGTCTGCGCGTTGGAGCCGGTCAGGATGAAGGGGAAGACGAACGAGTTCCAGGCGAAGATGAAGGCCAGCAGGCTGGCCGCCGCGAGCCCCGGCTTCACCAGCGGCAGGACGACCTTCATGAACGCCTGCGGGCGCGAATAGCCGTCCAGCAGGGCGGATTGCTCCAGTTCCGGCGTCAGGTCCTGGAAGTACGAGCGCAGGATCCAGACGATCAGCGGCAGCGTGATCAACTGGTACACCCAGATCAGGCCAAGGTGGGTGTCGAACAGGCGCAGCCGCTGGTAGATGACGTAGAGCGGGATGATGACCATCAGTTCCGGCGCGAACCGGAACGAGAGCAGCGTGAACAGGATGTCGTTGCCGCCCCGGAATGTGTAGCGGGCGAAGGCGTAGGCGGCAGGCACGCCGACCAGCAGCGACACCAGCACCGCGCCGACCGAGACGATGATGCTGTTGAAGAAGAAGCGCACGAAGGGGACGCTCTCGCTCGCCGCGGCCAGCCCGAGCACGGCGCGGTAGGCGTCCAGCGTGGGATCGAAGGCGAAGTAGGTGGTGAACAACTGGTCCTGCGACTTCAGCGAGAGCAGGAAGATCCAGAACAGCGGGAAGAGCGCGAACAGGAAGTACACGATCGTCAGCGCGTCGAGGGCGATGCCGCCGACGGTGACGCGCGGTTTCTCGCGGCGTGGCGCGGGGATGTCCTCGTGAATTCCCGCGGGAGCCGCGCCGGGAGCCGGGCCGGATTGCGTCGCCGGAGGGCGGGTGTCGGTGGTCGCCATCGTGGTCCGCTCCCGCTCAGACGCCGGCGGCGCGGGCTTGCGCCCGCCCCAGCACGGAGATGAGGCCCCTCGTCGCGAGGTAGACGATGACCCAGAGGATGACCATGTAGGTGGTGCCGATGGAGAAGTTGGAGAAGGGGATCGCCTCCTGGTAGGCGCGGATCTGCAGCGCCATCGTGGCGTTGCCGGGGCCGCCGCCGGTGAGGGCGAAGATGATGTCGAAGACCTTGATGGAGTCCATGAAGCGGAAGATGACCGCGACCAGGATGTACGGCCACAGCATCGGCAAGGTCAGCGAGCGGAAGGTGAACCAGAACCGCGCGCCCTCGACCGCCGCCGCTTCGTAGGGCGCGGACGGGAGCGAGCGCAGGCCGGCCAGCACCAGCAGCGCGACGAACGGGGTGTAGATCCAGACGTCGATGAGGATCACGCTGAACATCGCCATCGTCGGCGTGTCGGTCCAGGCCATGTTGCCGAGGCCGAACGGGCGCAGGATGTAGTTCAGGATGCCGACCGAGGGCTGCATCATCAGCCGCCACATGATGGTGGCGATGATCGGCGCGACCATCAGCGGCAGGATCAGGAATCGCTCCAGGACCGAACTGATCCGCGTCGAGCGCACCAGCAGCAGCGCGACGCCGACGCCGAGGATCGTCTCGACCAGCGTCGCGCCGATGGCGAACTGGGCGGTGACGAGCACCGATTCCCAGAACTTGTCGTCTGTGAGGATGCGCTGGTAATTGGCCAGCCCGATGAATTCGGGGTTGGGGCGGGTGGCCTTGAAGTTCTGGAGCGAGTAGATGACGCCCTGCACGAACGGGTAGAGGATCCCGATCGTCAGCAGCATGGCCGGCAGCACCAGCCAGTAGGGGCGGGCGGCCCGCCGCTTCGGGGAAACGACGCCCTCGGTTGGGTTCGGCGGGGTCGCCTGCGCCGCGCCAATCATGGTCTGGTCCCGTTCCTCGTTCGCATCCCGGCTCCCGCCGTCATCCCAGATCCACCGTCACCCCGGCGCCGCTGTCGTCCCGGCTCCGCCGTCATGCCGAGCCTGTCGAGGGATCTCGTACGTTCACGTTCCGGGGATGACGGGAACGGGGCGGCGGTGGCGACAAGCGCCACCGCCGCCCTCGCACCCGATTGCAGGATTACTCGATCGAACTCTGGATCTCCTCGACCAGCGAGTCGAGCGTCTCCTTGGCGTCGGCCCCGCCGTAGATCTCCTGCAGCGCACCGGCCCAGAGGGTGGTCGCGTCGAAGAAGGCCGGCTGCGGGGTGAAGAGGATGCTGGTGTCCTCGATGACCGTGCTGAACGTATCGAGGTAGCCCTCGTTGGCGGACATCTTTTCCTGGAAGGCGGGGTCTTCCACCACCGAGGTGCGGACCGGGTTGACCTGGTTGCCCTCGACGGCGGCGTAGGTCAGGTGCTCCTTGCCGGTCGCCCATTGGAGGAAGAGCCACGCCGGCACCTTGTTGGCCGACTTGGAGTTCATGCCGAGCGACCAAATCCACTGGTTGGTGGCGTAGGAACCGTCGGGACCGGCCGGCCCCGGGTGCCACGCGATGTTGCCGGCGTTGGCGCTGTCCTGATTCTGGAAGAAGCCGAGGATGTCGGCGTCGTAGATCATCGCCGCCTTGCCGGCGCCGAGGTCGGTGCCGACTTCGTACCAGAAGTAGTTGGTCCAGTTGGCGGGACCAGACTCGCGCATCATGGTCGCCCACTTGTCGTGGAAGGGAACCGCGATGTCGGAGTTCATCACCGGCACCAACTGGCCGTCCTGCAGCTCGAAGTCTTTGCCGCCCTCGCGGGAGTACTGGGTCATGAAGCCGGGGTGGATCGTCGCCCACTGGCGGGAGCCGCGGGTGGCGATGCCGTACATGTCGGGGAAACCGGCGCCGGGCGCGTCCGCCTTCAGCTTCGCGGCCAGCTCGACCAGCTCGTCGAGCGTCTCGGCCGGCTCCACGCCGACCTTGTCGAAGACTTCCTTGTTGTAGCCGACGGTGTTGGCCTCGAAGCCCCAGGGGAGGGCGTACTGGCCGCCGCTGCCGAGCGGTTCGCCGACGACCATGCTCCAGTTGGTGCTGGTGCGCAGGTTCGGGTAGATGTCTTCCCAATCGTAGTCCGGGTTCGTCGCGGACGCGTTCTGGATCCAGGGGTTCATGTCTTCCAGCCAGCCCGGCGGGCCGTACTGCCAGACCATGTAGGCCCCGAGCATGAAGACGTCGTAGGTGGCCTGGCCGGACTGCAGGTCCACGGTGAGCTTGTCGAAGTAGTTGGTTTCGGGGAACTCGTCGTACTGGACCGTGATGCCGGTGAGGTCGGTGAACGCCTGCAGGTTGGCCTTGAGGGCGTCGGCGTAGGGGTGGACGTTGAGCAGCGCCCGGATGGTGGTCCCTTCGGAGCGCTTCCAGTTGAACTCGCCGGTGACGTCGGCGGCGGCGCTGTCCTGCGCGGCGGCGGGGCGCCAGTTGCCCTCCATGCGCGAGGCGGCGAGGGCCGCGCCGGCGCCGGCGCCGGCCTGCATGATCCGGCGGCGGGAGCGGCGCACGCCGAGGGCGTCCATCCAGAGCGGGCGATCCGAGCGATTCATCCGAGTCCTCCGTCTGCGCGCCGGCCGCGACCGCCGTGGTCGCCGGGCCGCCATCCGAACAGGAACCGCGAGGAAGGGAACGGGAAACGTCCGTCGATGCCGTCAGGGCCGCCCACCGTTGGGCAGCCGTCGCATCTTCACGCGCGCCGTGAGATGTTCACAACCTATCACGGGGTCGGCGGGTTGGCAAGACCGGGAGCGGGGTGCGGGCGGCGCTGGGCCGGAGTTGGCGGAATCTCGATGGTTCCGGCTGTCGGGACGCCCGGGATGGTGGAGGTTGCTTTCCTGGTTCGACCACCGGTCTTGCCCGCCCGGGGATGAAGGCGGTTGCCACAACGGCCATCATCCCCGGGCGTTCCCCCGATCGCGTCATCCCGAGCCTGTCGAGGGATC
>JAFAEX010000252.1 GCA_023423795.1 Chloroflexota bacterium
GTGGCGTGGCGCATGTTGTCCCCGGTACGGGGGGGGGACGACGGGTTGGTTGACACCGGCGTGGTCCCGGAACGGCTCATGGAATCACGTTCCCCGTCCCCAGGGCGTTCGGGCGGTCGCCGAAAAAACCGGTTCTCGCATGAACACGGGGAAACCGCGCCGAATCAATACTGAATAATCACCGAACAAACTCCGCCCCATGTCCCGTGGCCGCCGTTCAGGCGACGGCCTCGCGGTCCAGCAGGGCGCGCTTGCGTTCCACGCCCCAGCGGTAGCCGGTCAGCGCCCCGTCGCGGCGCACCACCCGGTGACAGGGGATGGCGACCGCGAGCCGGTTCGCCGCGCACGCCCCGGCCACCGCGCGGGCCGCATCCGGAGCGCCGATCCGGGACGCGATCTCGGCGTACGTGACCGTCTCGCCGCGTGGGATCGCCGCCAGCGCCTGCCACACCCGCTGCTGGAAGGCGGTACCCCGGATGTCGAGCGGGAGGTCGTGCCCGATTCCCGGCGATTCCACGACGCCGACCACGCGCGCGACCAGTTCGGCGAACGCCGGGTCGTCGCCGACCAGCGTCGCCGCCGGGAACCGGTCCTGCAAGTCGCGGGCGAGCGCGTCCGGGTCGTCGCACAGGTCGATCGCACAGATCCCGGCGTCGCTGGCGGCGACGAGGATTGCGCCGAGCGAGCACTCGCCGACCGCGAAACGGATCGCCTCGCCCGCGCCGCCGTTGCGGTACGCGCCCGGCGTCATCCCCAGCACCTTTCCCGCCGCTTCGTAGAACCGCCCGCTGGAGGCGAACCCGGCGTCGTAGATCGCGGCGGTGACGCTGCGGCCGCGCTCAAGTTCGTCGCGCACCCGCGCACCGCGCCGCGCCGCCGCCCAGGCGCGCGGGGTGAGCCCGGTCGCCGCCTTGAACACCCGGTGGAAATGGTGCGGGCTCATCCCGGCTGCCGCCGCGACCGTTTCCAGCGCCGGGATCGTTTCGGATTCGTCGATGAACCGGCAGGCCGCCGCCACCGCCGCCGCGTGCCGCTCCGCCAGCGGCGCTTCGTCGGGCCGGCAGCGCTTGCAGGGGCGGAACCCCGCCTGCTCGGCGTCGGCTTGCGTGGCGTGGAAGCGCACGTTCGACCGCAGCGGCCGCCGCGCCCCACAGGAGGGCCGGCAGTAGACCCCGGTCGTGCGGACTGAGAACCAGAACGTGCCGTCGGCGGCGGCATCGCGGTTCACGACCGCGGTCCACATCGCCTCGTCGTCGGGAACGTCGGTCGTCGCCTGCTCGCGGTCATGGACGATCGGCTGCATCGCTGTCCTCCTGCTGCATCCGTCCTCGTATCAACGAGTCTACGCAGCGCCGCGAACCGGACACTCCGCCGCTTGCGCTCGAACTCGGATGAGCGGACGTTCCCCTTCGGCGCGCAATCCGTCGCATCGAGAGTCCGGCCGTGCTAGCCTGCCCGTCCCCGCAGAGGAACGAACGTCATCCGGCGCGCCTGAACGCGACGCGCCGTGCGGGGGAACGAGCATGTCCGACGAAACGACGACCGGCGCAACGCTACCCGGTGTGCTGGGCCGCGAGGATCTCCTCGCCCGCATCCAGGGCGAGCCGCCGCTGCTGACCGAGTGGGCCGATCTGGATGAGCAAGTCCAGCCGAACGGCATCGACCTTTCGCTGCGCTCCGTCGCCCGCATCACCGGAGGTGGCGTGCTGGCCGCCGACAACGCCGGCCGCGTCCTTCCCGATTACGAGGAGGTCCCGTTCGACGCCGACGGATTCGTCGATCTGCCGCCCGGCATCTACCAGGTCGTCTACAACGAGATCGTCGATCTGCCAAATGACCTGATGGCCCTCGGCCGCCCGCGCTCCAGCCTCTGCCGCTGCGGCGCGACCCTGCACACCGCCGTCTGGGACGCCGGCTACCGGGGCCGCTCCACCTCGCTGCTTAGCGTGCTCAACCCGGCCGGCTTCCGCGTCCAGCGCGGTGCGCGCCTGGTGCAACTTGTCTTCTTCGGCCTCGCCCGCCCCGCCGGCGAAGGGTACCGGGGCATCTACCGGGATGAGCACACGGGGTGAGCGAGGCGGAGTGCGGGGTGCGTTCGCGCTCTCCCGAACCTCCCGGCCCTAAAGGACCGGGCTGAGAACGGAAAGGACGCTGAAGCGCCCTGACGAAGACGCGGTTCGTAGTGCCCTTCAGGGTGCTTTCCTCGTTAGCCCGGTCCTTTAGGGCCGGGACGGGGCCGACGCCCTCAGGACGTGGCGGACGCCCTCGGGACGTGGCCGGCCCTCGGCACTCGGCCCTCGGCACTCGGCCCTCGCTACGTCACCGGCAGCGACCAGTGCCGCGCCAACGCCGCCGCCCGCAGGTCCGGTTGCGCGTCCGGGTGGGCGATGGAGGTCAGCAGTTCGGCTCGGCGGCGCAGGGATTGCCCGGCGAGGTTGACCGCGCCGAACTCCGTCACCACGTACTGCACGTGGCCGCGCGTCGTTACCACCCCGGAGGCCGGTTTGGTCGCGGCCACGATCCGCGACACCGTGCCGCCCTTCGCCATCGAAGGCAGCGCGATGATCGCCCGTCCGCCGTTGGCGAGGTTCGCGCCCCAGATGAAATCCATCTGGCCGCCGATGCCGCTGTATATGGAGGAGCCGATCGAATCGGCGACCACCTGCCCGGTCAGGTCCACCTCGATCGCCGAGTTGATCGCCGTCATCCGGTCGTTGCGCCGGATCTCCCGCGTGTCGTTCACGATGTCCGACGGGTGGAACTCGACGAACGGGTTTTGGTCCACGAAGTCGTAGAGTTTCTGCGATCCGAGCGCGAACGAGGTCACAATCCGTCCCGGATACAGGGTCTTGTACTTGTTGGTGATGACGCCGCGCTCGGCCAATTCAACAAGCCCGTCCGAGAACATCTCCGTGTGGACCCCGAGGTCCTCGCGGTCGGTCAGGCAGGCCAGCGTCGCGTCCGGGATCGCGCCGATGCCCATCTGGAGCGTCGCCCGGTCCGGCACCAGTTGCGCCACGTGCTGCCCGATGGCTTGCTCGACCGGACCGATCGTGGCCGCGTGGCCGTGCGGCAGCGGGCGGTCGGTCTCCACCAGCGCCGCGAACCGCGAAACGTGCACGGCCGAGTTGCCCATCGTGCGCGGCGCTTGCGGGTTGATCAGGCCGATCACCGTTCGCGCGCTGTCGGCGGCGGCGCGGGCGCAGGCGATCGAGGTGCCGAGCCGGCAGAACCCGTGGCGGTCCGGCGGCGTCACCTGCAAGAGCGCCACGTCGAGCGCCAGCGTCTCGTTGCGGAACAGGGCCGGCACCCGCGACAGGAAAACCGGCGTGTAATCCGCCCGCCCGTCGTTGACCGCCGCCCGCACGTTCGCCCCGACGAACAGCGCATTGTGCCGGATGTGTTCGTAAACGCCGGGCTCGGTGTGCGGCGCGGCCCCTTCGGTGTGCAGCGCCACCACCTCGACGCCGCTCAGGTCGCCCGCCCGCCGCACCAGCGCGTCCAGCAACTCGTGCGGCGTCATCGCGACTTCGTGCAGATAGACGCGGTCGCCGGAGGACACGAGCCGGACCGCCTCGTCGGCCGAGACGATCGGCGGCACGGCGCTCGGAGTGGACGGGTGCGACACGGATGCTGCTCCTCCTGCTCGGTCGGGAACCGCGGCGCGGGCGCGGACGTTGTCCACGTAGAATGCCGCAGCCGGCGTTCGTGCGCGCGGAAGCGCGCCGCCGGCGAGCGCGCCTGCGGCGACACCGCAGGATGGAGGCCGGGCATGTCCGAGGACAACAAGCCGGGCGGCGCGTCGGACGACGCGTTGCAGGAATCGCTCGAGAAGTTGCGGGCCGACGCCCAGAAGCTGGCGGCCGAGGTCGGCCGCATCGCGCAGGACCAGTTCGAGGAAGCGAAGCCGCAACTGCGCGAAACGCTGGACCGCCTCGAAGGCGCGATCGACAACCTCGCGCAGAAGGCGCGGGAGATGCTCGGCGAGGCCCGCACCAAGCTGGACGAGGAGAAGCCGGCCGACGGATCGTCCGGCGGCGCGGGCGGCCGGTAGCCGACGGGAGCGATGGCATGGACGGCGGCGCGGCCACGGACCAACGGTTCGCCCTCCCGGATTGGCGGGTGGTCGCGCTCCGTGGCGCGCTCGCGCTCGCCTTCGGGCTCGTCGTCCTGCTGTGGCCCGGCGCGTCCCTGGACACGACCCTGTTCGCTTTCGCCGCGTTCGCGTTGGTCTACGGCATCGTCTCGATCGTATCCGGTCTGCGCGGCGACGACGGGCCGGGCCGGACGTCACTGGTCGAGGGTGTCGCCGGCATCGCGTTCGCCGTCGCCGCGTTCGCCTGGCCCGGCCCGACCGCGACGGTCGCCACCACGCTCGTCGGTTTCTGGGCGATCCTCGTCGGCGGCCTCCAGGCGGGGGAGGCCATCCAGCGGCGCGACGCCATCCCCGACGAATGGCTGCGGGCCCTCGCCGGGGCAGCAACCGTCCTGTTCGGCGTCCTTCTCCTCGCCCGGCCGTACCTCGGCGGCCCCGCGTTGACCGTCATGGTCGGCGTCTACGCGGCTGCGTTCGGCGGCCTCATCGTCGCCTTCGCCATCGAGGCCCGACGCCGGGCGGTGGCTGCGCTGGATCATCCCTGATCGCCGCTTCCCGACTGCCTCGCGTCCTGGCCGGGCCGGAGCGCCCCCCGCATGGCGCGAACGGTTCGCACGGACGCTGTTGCACGGCGCTGACTGCCGGATGCGTCATCGTCGTGCGGGATCAGCGAATCGGCGCGGCCGAACGCCGACCAGCGGATTGTGGGACCACCCGGACAGACGCCGGCGAAACGGAACCCGGTTGGTTGGCGACATCCGTCCGTCACCGTATCACCAATCGGCATTGCCCCGCGGGTTCCGGCGCTCTCGGTGTTGCCGCGAATCCGCTTCCCGAGCGGTCAAACGGCGTCCATGCAGCGCGCTCCGCAGGCGGTCGAGAGGCACACCTGACCCGCGCCGCAATCGTTGGGCGACGAGCACCGCCGGTAATCGAGGTCGCAGACGTCGCTCAGGTTCGCGCCGAGGTCCGAGCAGAACCGGCGGCGGCCGTCCAGGGTTGGCCAGCACCACGTCGTGAACGGATCATTGGGGCACTGGATCGCGTCGGTGCACGGCAACAGGCATACGCCGCCGAACCTGACCCGACCGTTGCGACAGCGCTTCTTCCCGGGCTTCTTCTTGCCGGGTTTCTTCTTCCGGCCCGCCGCGGCATCTGTCACCCCGGCGATGATTGCCACGACCGACGCGAGCGTCGCGCGTCGGGACACTGACCTGGACTGGGCAATGGCGAGACGTTGGGCGATCCGGTCGAGAACGGCGGTATCCATGTGGCGGCTCCTGCGGTGGCTGCGAAGTCCGCTCGTACTATCAGGCCGGGGCGGTAGACGGATCATGGGGAGAATTCCCCATTTCTTCGCGGCCGTTTCGAGATCTGATTGGGAGATCGCCGGCGCAGCGTTCCACCGTAGCCGGATCGCGTGGCCGAGACCCCGGCGACCTGCGACCGCCCGAGCAATCGAGCCCGTCGCGGTCGAACCGGATTCCGCGGCAAGCCTGGTCGGATACGGTATGCCATCAGGTGCGGACAGGGTGTCCTTCCGCATGGCCGGAGCCGACGGAATAGGTAGGACCGAAAGAGCCGATAAACGAGCCGGGACGTCGTGCCGAATTTGACACGGAACTGCAACACGGACGGCCCGCCGTGCAACAACGGTCACACCCACGGCGGTGCATCCTTACCCGCGTAGAGAGCGAGGGTTCGAAGGGCCGGACGGCCCACGAAGAAGGGTAAGGACACCATGGGTCTGATTGCGGATCGGGTCAACCGGCGGCGGATGATGGGGCTGCTGGGCCTCTCCGGCGCGGGCGCCGTGGCCACGGCCATCGCCCCCACGGTCGGCACGCAGCGCGCCACCGCGGCCGTCATGCATCCGGGCCACCTCGACGTCGCGGGCGCCCCGGCGGCGGCCGAGGACGGGATGTCCGCCGACGAAATGGACGCCATGCACGAGGAAGGCGTCAAGTCCTTCCCGGCGGAGACCAAGGGGCTCGGTGGCCAGCCGCTCGAGTTCGAGATGGACGGCGACGTCAAGGTCTTCAACCTGACCTGCGACGTCGTGGAGTGGGAGTACTCCCCGGGCAAGACGGTCGAGGCGTGGGGGTACAACGGCGTGCTGCCGGGCCCGGAAATCCGCGTCACCGAAGGCGACAAGATCCGGGTTCACGTCACCAACAACATGCCGCAGAGCACCGCGGTGCACTGGCACGGGCTCATCGTCCCGAACGACCAGGACGGCGTGCCCTACCTGACGCAGCCGCCGATCAAGCCCGGCGAGACCTACACCTACGAGTTCCCGATCCGCGAGGGCAACGCCGGCTCGCACATGTACCACTCCCACCACAACGCGGCGGAGCAGGTGGGCAAGGGGTTGCTCGGGGCGTTCATCGTGGAGCCGAAGGACCCGTCCACCCGGCCGGCCTTCGACAAGGAATACACGATGGTCCTGAACGACGGCTACATCGGCGGCTTCACCATCAACGGCAAGGGCTTCCCCGCCACCCAGCCGCTGACCGCCAAGAAGGGCGAGAAGATCCTGGTCCGCTACATGAACGAGGGCCAGATGATCCACCCGATGCACCTGCACGGGATGCCGCAGCAGGTCATCGCCCAGGACGGTTGGCTGCTGCCCACGCCGTACATGGCCGACACCATCGGCGTGGACCCGGGGCAACGGATCGATGTCCTCGTCGATTGCACGGAGCCGGGCATCTGGGCCTTCCACTGCCACGTGCTCACCCACGCCGAAAGCGCCCACGGCATGTTCGGCATGGTGACGGTCCTGATCGTCGAGGAATAGACCCTGCGGGTGGGAACGCGCGGCGCCGTCATCGGCCCGCGCGTTCTCATAGCCGGCGACGGTGGCCGGCAGGCAGGAGGATCGACCATGGGTTTCGTCCGTCTCCCGGTCGCGCCGTTCGGCGCCGCCGACGAACTCGAGCGGGCCATCGCCGCCAACCTGGCCGACCGGCGTTCGCTGCTGCGAGGCGGCGCCGGGTTGGGTCTCGCCGCCGCCGCCGCGGCCGGTTTCGCCGGCAAGGTCACCGCGCAGGAAACGCTGCCGACGCCACCGGGCGAAACGGTCGGTTCCGATCCGCAGGCGCCCTCCACCGGCGATGCTTCTCCGGTGCCGACCGGCGAACCGCAGTTCACCCTCTACGATCCCTGGCTGGCTCCGGTCGAGGCCGGCGACAAGGAGATCACCGTCGCCGCTGTCGATGCCACCGTCTACGTCGCCAACGACGTGCCCTACGCCGCGTGGACCTTCGACGGCACGGTGCCCGGCCGGGCGCTTCGGGTGCGGCAGGGCGACACGATCGACTTCACCTTCCGGGTGGACGAAACCGCGTCAACGGCGCACTCGCTGGATACCCACGCCGCGAAGACGCCGCCCGAGGTGAACTACAAGACGATCATGCCCGGCGAGGAGTTCACCTGGCAGTTCCCGGCGACGACGGCCGGCGCGTTCATGTACCACTGCGGGACGCCGCCGGTGCTGATGCACATCGGCGCGGGCATGTACGGCGCGATGATCGTTGACCCGGCCGAAGGGTGGAGCCCGGCGCAGGAACTCGTGTTCGTCCAGTCCGATTTCTACCTGAAGGAAGGCGAAAACGGCGTCATGGTGCCGGACTACACCAAGATGCTGGGTCACGGCATGGCCGATTTCGTCTGCTTCAACGGTTACGCGAACCTCTACGTCGAGAACCCGATCGAGATCGCGGTCGGCGAGCCGGTGCGCATCTTCGTCGTCAACGCCGGCCCGAACGTCTGGTCGAGTTTCCACGTTGTCGGCGCGATCTTCGACAAGGCCTACGTCAACGCCAACCCGGCCAACGAGTTGACGGGCCTGCAATCGATCACCATCGGTCCGGGCGACGGGGCATGCGTCGAGTTCACGGTCGAGGAGCCGGGCGAGTACGTGGCCGTCAACCACGCGTTCGGCCACGCCGCCCACGGCGCGATCGCGATCCTTTCGGCGAGCTAGCCGCATCACGCCCGACGCCCACGCGCCGCCGGTTTCGGCCGACGGCGCACAAGGAATCCGCTCGGCCGGCGCTTTCCCGCGCCGGCCGCTGAAACAGGGGTAACGGGCATGGGTCGGTTTCTGGTGCCGGCGACGATGGTGGCCTCCGCGATCGCATTCGCGGTCGCCGCCGCGGCCGCCGGCGCGGCGGCGATGCGGCCGGTGCTCTGGAGCGCGGCGGTCGCGCTGGCGATGCTCGGCGGCATCATCCCGATCGTTTTCGCGGTCAACATCCGCATCGTGCCCGTCTTCACCCGGCGGACCTGGCAATCCGAGCCGCGCCTGCGCGCGCAGGTCATCCTCGCCATCGGTGGTGGGTGGGCCGTCTTCGCCGGGCTTGCGGCCGGTCTTTCGTGGCTGGCCGTCGCCGGGCGCGTCGCCGTGCTGGCCGGGGCGGTGCTGTTCGCCGCCAACATCGCGGTCCTGCTGCGGCAACCGGTCGGGCGGGCCCCCGCGCCGCCGCTGCCGTTCCCCGAGCAGGAGAAGGTGGACCGTGTCGCCACCCGGTTCACGTCGATGGCCGGGGCGTACCTGCTGGTCGCCCTCGTCATCGCGCTCGCCGCGGCGGTCTGGCGGCTGCCGTTCGGCCGCTGGGATCTCGTGACCGCGCACGCCCTGCTGCTCGGGTTCTTCCTCTCCATGGCCTCCGGGGTCTGCTACCACGTCCTGCCGCGCTGGACGACCGGCCGCTGGCGCGCCGTCGCCCCGATCCGCTGGCACCTGTGGCTGGTGGTGGCAGGGCTGCCGCTGATGCTGCTGGCGCTCGCGACCGGCTGGGCGCCGCTGTTCGCGATCGCCGGGCCGGTGCAGGCGCTGGCGGTCGCGCTCTTCCTCGGCAACATCGCGCCGCTGCTGCGCGGGCTGCCGCGCCCGACCGGCGGGGCGTTCATCGCCGCGGGCGTGCTCCTGCTTGTGGGCGTCGGGTTCGGTGCCGCCTTTGCGCTCGATCCGGCGCTCGGGGCGCGGCTGCGTGTCGCCCACGCCGACTTGAACCTGTTCGGGTTCGCCGGGTTGCTCGTCTCCGGGTCGGCGGTCTACCTCGGGCCGCGGTTCGCCGGGCGGGCGCTGCGCTGGCCACGCCTCGCCGATACCCAGGTGGTGTTGCTGACGGCCGGGGTGGTGCTAGCCGCTATCGGCGCGGCATGGCGGGCGCTGGGGAGCGGCCCGGTCTGGTTGCCCGTGGCGGGGCAGGCCATCGCTGCCGCATCTTTCACGCTGCTGGCCGTCGTGCTGGCCGGCACGTTCACCGCGCCGGGCCGGGGAACCGTCTCGGCCGTGCCGGTCGTCCCGCGCAAGCGGAACGGCGGTTCTGGACCGGCGGCCGTGCGTTCCGCGGGCGCGGGGAGCCTGGGCAGGTAGAGCCGGGGACTCCCGACGGGATGGGTGGTCGCCATGAGTGATGACGCGCGAGAGCGGTATCGGGCGAACCTCCAGAGCGAAATCGACGGCGCGGCGCTCTACCGCGCCCTGGCGGATCTGGCCGACGACCCACACCTGCGAGCCGTCTACAGGCGGCTGGCCGAGGCCGAGGAGCGCCACGCCGACATCTGGCGGCGCAAGCTCGCGGCGGGGGGCGCCGCGCCGCCCGACCCCAGACCGGGGTGGCGCACCGTGGTCCTCATCTCGCTGGCCCGGCGGTTTGGCCCCGAGTTCGTCCTCTCGACCGTATCGGCTCGGGAACGTGCCGATGCCGACCGCTACCGGAGTCAACCCGAGGCGGCCGAAGCCGGGATGCCCGGCGACGAGCGTTCCCACGCGCGCGTCTTCTCCGCCATCGTCGCGAGTTCGCCGCCGGGCGGTCTTTCCGGCAGCGTCGTCGCCCGCCTGGAAGGGCGGCACCGCGGCGGCGGAAACGCGCTGCGCGCGGCCGTCCTCGGTGCCAACGATGGGCTCGTTTCCAACGCCAGCCTGGTCATGGGCGTGGCCGGCGCCGAGCTGGCGGGCGGCTCGATCCTCGTCACCGGGTTGGCGGGCCTGCTCGCTGGGGCATTGTCGATGGCGCTGGGCGAGTGGCTCTCGGTGCAAAGCGCGCGCGAACTGTTCCAGCACCAGATCGGCATCGAGCGCGACGAGCTGGAGGCGGCGCCCGAGGAGGAGGCCGAGGAACTCAAGCTGATCTACCAGGCGAAGGGGCTGCCGCCCGACCAGGCCGATGCGCTCGCCCGCCGGCTTATCGCCGACCCGGCGGTGGCGCTCGATACGCTGGCTCGCGAGGAACTCGGCGTCGATCCCGAGGAACTGGGCGGGTCGGCCTGGGAAGCCGCGGCAACCTCGTTCTTCCTCTTCGCGATCGGGGCGATCGTGCCGGTCCTCCCGTTCTTCTTCACCGAGGGCCTGATCGCTGCGGCCTGGAGCGTCGGGTTGAGCGTGATTGCGCTGTTTGCCATCGGCGCGGCGATCACGGTGATCACCGGGCGCAACGCGTTCGCATCCGGTATGCGTCAGGTGTTGTTCGGGTTGGCCGCGGCCGCGATCACGTTCGTCGTCGGCCGCGTGGTCGGCACGAGTCTTGGCGGCTGATGAACTGCCGACGACGGTCCGTCCGGTCACCCGCCCGAGAGCGCCGAGCCGATGAGCCCTGCCGTGTCGAGTGGCGAGAGCAGGGGACCGAGCGGCGCGGGGTGGACCCCGGAAGTGTCGATCCGGACGTGGATCGTGCCGGCCGGTAGTCCAGGCGGGGCTGCGGCGATTGCCGCGCGCTGGAGCCGGTAGACGTCTACCGTCGCTTCCGACGGGTCCATCCCGGCGGCGGCCCGCGCCGCGATGCGCGCCAGCGCATCCCCTTCGGAACAGGTGGTCTCGACCAGCACGAACGGCACGCCCGACTCCCGCGCTGCGGCGGCTGCCGCTTCGCGCGCTGCCGTATCGAGGTACGTCGCGTCGAGGATCGCGCCGCCGGTGCGCAGCGCGTCGCGACCGAGCGTGTGGAGCCGGTCGTAGGTGCGCCCGGTCATCGCGGCGTCGTAGCGTTCTCCTGCCTCGGCGTCCAGCGCCCGGCGCACCTCGTCCGAGCGGAAACGCGGCTGGCGCAGCACCCGCGCCAGCCGCTTGGCCACGGTCGATTTCCCGGTGCCGCTCAGGCCGGTCATCGCCACAAGCATCGGGCCGGCGCGCAGCACGTCTCCCGCGGCAAGGTCGATGTACTCCGCCGCGACAGCGCCGAGCGCGACCGGATCGCCCGTTCCCTGCGCCTCCTCGATGCCGGACACTTTGGCCCTCACGAGCGCCCGGTGCGCCCGGTAGAGGCGGACCAGCGGGTCCGGCAGGTCGAACCCGGCCGCGCGGTAGCGGTCCAGCAGGTCGGCCGAAACGCCCGCCGCGCCGAGCCGGTCGAGGTCCATCAGGAGGTAGGCAAGGTCGCTGGCGACATCGGCGCAGCGCAACTCGTAGCTGAACTCCACGCAGTCGTAGATTTGCGGCGGTGTTCCCGGTTCGAGGCAGACGTGTTCGCAGCGGAGGTCGCCGTGTCCTTCGCGCACCCAGCCGTCGGCGCACCGGCCTTGCAGCACGCCCATCGATTCGGCGAGGTACGCTCGCATCGCGGCCGCGACCGGCTCCAGCACGCCCGGGTCGCGCTGACCGGGCGGCAGGTCCGACAGCGCCGCAATGTTGTCCAGCAGCACCGCGGCCTGGGTCTCGGCGCAGGCCGCCGGGTCGTCGCCGCAGGGTTCGGCGCGCTGGTGGAATGGGATCAACCGGGCGGCCAGCCGCTCGGCGAGGTCGCCGGGCGCCGAACCGGAGGCGAGGAGCGCATCCAGCATCCCCTCGGCGGGCAGGCGCCGCATGACGACCGCCCATTCCAGCACCGGGCCATCGCCGCCGATCCGCGCGCCGCCGGGCGATTCGGTCACGGGTTCGAGGCCGAGGTAGACGCCGTCGGTCAGCCGCCGGTTCAGCCGGACCTCGTCGAGGCACGACTGCCGCCGCGACTCCGCCGTGCGGTGATCGACGAATCCGAGATCGACCGCACGCTTCACCTTCACCACCCGCTCGCCGGCGATGAACACCCGTGAGACGTGGGTGTCGATGCGGCGGACGGACGGCGGCGACCACGGATATGCCGCCGGGTTGCCAAGGCCGTCCAGCATCCGAGCCTCGCGGGCGTCGTCCACGTCGCGCTCCTTCCCGTGCCGTCGTGCGTTCCGCTCGGGTAGTCTACAAACCGGCTGGATGGCGACGCGGTTCGACGGAGGGAACGATGGTCGATACGCAACCGGGCGGGCCGGGCAACCGGATGTTCCAACGGGTCGTGGTGACGCTGGACGGTTCGCACCTCGCCGAAGCCGCCCTCGATGAGGCGGCGGGGATGGCGCGCGTCTTCGGGGCCGGGCTGCATTTGCTCCGGGTGATCGACCTCGGGCGGCTCGAACAGTACGGCGCGTTCGGACTCGGGATGGAGTACACCGCGCTCGATCTCGCGGTGCAGGACGAGCGCATCGCGGCCCGCGACTACCTCGCGGCCCAGCAGCAGGATTTGGCCGGCGAAGGGTTGCTGGTCACGACCGAACTGCGGGAAGGGCTCGCCGCGCGCGAGATCGTCGCCGCGCTGCAACCGGGCGACCTGCTGGTGATGGCCTCGCACGGGCGCACCGGTGTCCGCCGCTGGTTCATCGGCAGCGTTGCCGAGGAAGTGGTGCGCCACGCCACCGCGCCGGTCATGCTGCTGCGCGCGGCCGGCGACGAGGAGTAGCGCCGGTCCGGCGCGATCATGGCTCGCCCGTTCCTCACCGCCGACTGGCGCGACGTGGTGCTGGTCAACTACCGGGTCGATCCCGCCCTGCTGCGGCCGTACGTGCCGCCCGGGAGCGTGCTCGACACGCCGGACACGGCGCCCGACCGGCACCTCGTGTCGCTCGTCGCCTTCACCTTCGCCAATACCCGCGTCCACGGCATCCAGGTTCCCGGTGCGGGACGGTTCGGCGAAGTCAATGTTCGTTTCTACGTGCGCCGCGCTTCGATGCGCGCCGCCGTCTTCGTGCGCGAGTTCGTACCCGTGCCCGTGATCGCGTTCGGGGCGCGGGCGCTCTACCGGCAGCCGTACTATCTCGCCCGGATTCGGCACGAGGTCGAACGTGGCCCGGAAGCTATCGTGGCGACGACTGCGTTCGCGCGCGGCGACATCCGGGGGCGCATCCGGGTGGTTGCCGACTCCCAGTCGTCGATCCCGGACCCGGCCAGCGAGGAGCACTTCCTCAAGGAACATTACTGGGGATTCGACCGCGGCTGGAGCGGCGCGACGTTCCGCTACCGGGTGGATCACCCGGTCTGGCGGACGCACGAGGTCCGCGATGCCGAGTTTTCGCTGGACCCGGGGATGCTGATCGGCGGCCGATGGGCTACCGTGGACTGGGATGCCGCCCTGCATTCGGTGCTGCTGGCGGACGGCTCCCGGGCGGTCGTCTGGGGCGCCGAGCCGCTGGTGAACCCGGACCTGGCCGGGACGATCGGCGCGTGGGAGGAGGTCGCGGGGAATGGGTGAGCCGGCGAACGGGGCAGCGAACGGGCGCGATGCACTGATCGCCGCGTACGAAGCCGCGCTGTCGGTCGCCTCCGACCTCGACCTCGCCGGCGTGCTGCAGCGGATCGTCGACCTTTCCCGTCAGGTTGTTCCCGCGAAGTACGCCGCCCTCGGCGTCGCCGACGACACGGGCTGGTTGGTGACCTTCGTCACGTCCGGCATCACCGCGGAGCAGCGCGCCGCCCTTGGCCCGATCCCGCAGGGGCACGGCCTGCTCGGCGTCCTCATCCGCGAGGCGAAACCGCTGCTGGTGCCGGACATCGCGGCCGATCCGCGCTCGCACGGGTTCCCGCCGAACCACCCGGAGATGACGACGTTGCTCGGCACGCCGATCGTGCTCGGCGACCGCGTGCTCGGCGACCTCTACCTGACGGATCGCCTCGACGGCAAGCCGTTCACCACCGACGACCTCGAAGCGGTGCAGGTGCTGGCGGCGCATGCCGCGTCCGCCATCGAGCGCGCCCGCCTCCACGGCCAGCTGGGAGATTCCCGCCGCCGCGCCGAGGAGCAGCGCGACCAGTTCCGAGTCATCCTCGACAACCTGCTGGCCGCCGTCCTCATCCAGGCCGGACCGGAGGCTCGGGTTGAACTGGCGAACGCCGCCGCGATCGACCTGCTGCTCGGGGAGGACGCGCCACCGGCATCGCTGCCGACGCCGGGTCGGGATTTCGAGATCGCGCAGCCGGACGGCTCGCCGCTGCCGTCCGAAGCCCGGCCGGCGCGGCGGGCGCTGCGCGGTGAGGTGGTCCGCAACCGGCAACTGCTGATCCGGCGCTGGGACGGAACCGAGATCCCGGTGCTGGCGCAGGCCTCTCCCCTCCGCAACGCGGACGGGGAGGTCGAGAGCGCCGTGGTCGTCTACCAGGACGTGACCCGGCTGCGGCAGGCAGAACAGATCAAGGACGATTTCCTGTCGCTCATCTCGCACGAGTTCCGGACGCCGCTGACGGCGATCCACGGCGGCGCGCAGTTGCTGGCGGGGCAGGGGGACAGCATCGACGAGCAGACCCGGCGCGAACTGCTGGCGGACGTGGCCATCGAGAGCGAACGCCTCGACCGCATGCTGGGCAACATGCTCAGCCTCGCCTCGATCCAGGCGGGGCGGCTCGACCCGGCAACCGAGCCGGTGCTGCTCGCGCCGCTGGCCCGCACGGTCTCGGCCGAGGTCGCGCGGCGCTCGCCCCGGCATCGCTTCGTCACCGACCTGCCGCCGGACTTGCCGCCGGCCGAAGGCGACCCGGAATTGCTCGCGCAGGTGCTGCGCAACCTGTACGAGAACGCGGTCAAGTACGCGCCGGAGGGCGGCGCGGTGCGCACCGTCGGGCGGCACGAGGGCGGCACGATCCGGCTGGCGGTCGAGGACGAGGGCGTCGGCATCCGGCCGGAGCATGTGGCCGAGGTCTTCGAGCGGTTCCGGCGGCCGGGCGCGGACCCGACCGTGCGGGGCATGGGCCTCGGGCTTTACCTGAGCCGATTGCTGGTGGAAGCGCAGGGCGGCAGCATCGCCGCCGATTCTCCCGGTCCGGGCCGTGGCGCGACCTTTTCGGTGACGCTGCCGGTGGCGACCGGCTGGAGCGACGACGACGAGGCATGAACCCGGGGGCGACGGATCATCCACGCGGCGGACCGCCGCGACCGATGCGGGAGCGACCATGCGGAAACACCTGGTGCTGGTCATCGACGACGAACCGGCGATCGTGCGGCTGGTGCGCGCCAAGTTGCTGAGCGACGGGTTCGGCGTCGTCACCGCTGCCAACGGCGAACAAGGGCTCGAGGTGCTGGAGCGCGAGCGCCCGGACCTCGTCATCCTCGACCTGATGATGCCGGGGATGGACGGCTTCGAGACCCTGCGCCGCATCCGCATGACCGCGCAGACTCCGGTGATCCTGCTTACCGCGCGCGCCGGCGACGCCGACAAGTTGCGCGGGCTGCAGGGCGGGGCCGACGACTACGTGACCAAGCCGTTCAACCCGGACGAACTGGCGGCCCGGGTCACCGCCGTCCTGAGGCGCAGCGCGGGAGCGACGCCCGCCGTCGCCCGTCAGGTGATGACCTATCCGGGGGTCGAGATCGACCTCGAACGGCGGCGGGTGCTGGTGGGCGGCGACGAGGTGCGGCTCAGCCGCACCGAATGGGAACTGCTGTCACAACTGGCCGCCAACTCCGGCCGGGTGATGCTCCACGGCGAATTGTTGACCCGAATCTGGGGACCGGAGTTTCGCGGCGAGGTGCACTACCTCCGGACGTGGGTCAGCCGGTTGCGGGCCAAACTGGAATCCCGGCCGGAAACGCCGCAACTGTTCTCGACGTTTCCCGGCATCGGATACCGGATGGAGCCGCCCGCCGACGAACCACTTGCCGGCGGCGCGCCCGGCGGCGCTACGGGCTGACCGCGCGAGCCGCGTCGCGCACGGCGTCCTGCAACAGGCGCACGTCGTCCGGCCCGGTCATCCAGTTGTCGAACGCCGCGCGGATGGCCGCTTGCCCGCGCCAATGGGTGCCGCTGACGAACGCTCGACCGTCCCGCTGGATGGCGACCACGGCGGCGCGGTTGATCTCGTCGAGGTCGTCCGGGTTCGCGCCCACCGGCACGACCCGGAAGCAGACGACGTTCAGCGGGGCGGGCGCGACCAGTTCGAGCCCCGGTTCGTGCTCGACCCAGCGGGCGAATCCAGCGGCGTTTTCCACGCAGCGCTCGACGAGGGCGCGGTACCCCTCGCGCCCCGCGGCACGCAGCGCGCACCAGGCGGCCAGCGCGCGAAACCGCCGCGACATTTCCGGCACGTGGGTGTACGGGTCCCACGGCGCGCCCGGCGCCGGCGTGAGGTAGGCGGCATCGACCGCGAACGCCGCGCGCAGCGCGTCGGCATCGCGCACGAAGGCGAACCCGCCGTCGTAGGGCACGTTCAGCCACTTGTGTCCGTCTGCAGCGACCGAGTCGGCCCGCTCGATTCCGGCGACGAGGTGGCGCAGGCGGGGCGATGCCGCGGCGAACAGCCCGAACGCCCCATCGACGTGCAGCCAGGCGCCACCGGGGTGGGACGCGCAGCGCTCGGCGATGGCGCCGATCGGGTCGAACGCGCCGGAGTTTACTTCCCCGGCATTGGCGACGACGATGACCGGCCCGGCGTGCCGCGCCATCTCCGCGTCGAGCGCCGCGAGATCGACCGCACCGTGCGGGGCCGGCAGGGCGACCGCGCGCGCCCGCCCGAGCCCGAGCGTGCCCAGCACCTTGCGGGCGCTGGCGTGGATCTCGGTCGTGGAAATCACCCGGATCGGCGGGTTGCCGCTCAGCCCGTCGCGCGACGGGTCGAACCCGAGCCGGTTGCCGGCCCACTGGCGGGCGGCGCCCAGCCCGACCATGTTGGCCATGGTCGCCCCGCTGGTCAACGCGCCGGACCAGGCGGCGGGCAACCCGAACAGGTCCTTCAGCCAGTCCAGCACGACCAGTTCGGTCTGCACCGCCGCCGGGCTGCACAGCCAGAGGCCGGCGTTCTGGTCGAGCGCCGAGGCGAGCCAGTCGCCGGCAAGCGCCGCCGGGGTGGAGCCGCCGTTGACGAAGCCGAAGAAGCGCGGCCCCGGGGAGGCGACGATTCCCGGCTCGGCGCGCGCCATCCATTCGGCCACCGCCTCGGCCGGATCGCAGCCGCGCTCGGGAAGGGCGGGATCGAACGCGGCCGCCATGTCGGCCGGTTCCGGGCGCAAGGAGACCGGGCGGGTGCGCAGCCCGCCGAGGTAATCGAGCGCCAGCGCGTAAGCCCGGTCCAGCGCCGGCCGCCACTCGGCCGACGAATCGCTCGAAGCATGGCCTGCCTGGCCACCGGACGAGTGTGCATGCCTGTCGTGCATCGTCAGCCACCTTCCGTCGCCGGCCGGGTCTGGGTTCGGTCGAACCGCGCGTCAGCGGCGATTCTCCCGCCGATCGCGTGTTCGGTCACCCCTGTTCTCGCGACGATCGTCCTCGCCGCGTTCACGCGTGTTCTTCTGCTCGCGTTTGCCGCTCGAGGTACGTGGTATGTCGGAGCGGCGACCGTAGGCGAACGCGCCGAAATCGCCGGTCGTGATGCGAACTTCGGGCGGCACGTCCCCATCGCGCGACCAGATGGCGGTGGCGCTTTCAGACTCGGACCGGATCGCCAGCGCGTAGATGCCCGGGCCGTCAACGAGTTTCGCGAGGTCGAAGTCGATCCAGCCATCCTGGCGTGAGACCGCGCCGCGGGCGACCCGGCCACCGTTCTGGGCGGGCCGGTCGGACCACGACACCGCGACCTCGCCCCAATTTGGATCGACGGCCCAGGCCGAAATGTCGTCCGGTATTGGCGCGCCGTCAACGACGTGGACGCGCAGCGTGGCCGACCTGATCGGCTGCTCCGTCTTGAGTACGGCGAAGCGGACGAACGCTTCGCCCGGCGCGCCGTCGCCGCCGATGGTGAGGATGGGTTCGTCACCGATGGGCGCATCGCCGTCCGCCGATACCGAGACGTCGGCGGAGACGGGCAGCACCCTCACCCTTGGCGCGGCCGGGATCGCGCCCGACTCCCGGTCCGAGAGCGGCCCGATCTTCGGCAGCGGTGCGTTTTCCAGGTCGCGGCAGCGGTCGCGGGCGCACCCGGCGAGTTGGTTGACCCGTTCCGAGAAGGCGACGAGGCTCCTCGGAGCGGCCCGATCGACGATGTTCTCCATTTCGTACGGATCGACCCGCCGGTCGTACAACTCCCGCTCGCCCGAGGCGTACTCGACGTACAGGAAATCCGGCGTACGCAGGGCGCGGAACGGCGGGATGCCGTTTCCTCGCTTCCGCCTGGTCGGGCGGTTGAACTTGCGGCGCGAGCCTTCGCCACCGAAGTCCTCCACGAACACCACCCGGCGGGTTCCCCGGTCGGACCCGGCGAACAGGGGCGCGAGGGAGCGGCCATCCAGCCAGTCCGGGACCGTTGCCCCGCCGAGGGCGGCGAAAGTCGGCGCGAGATCGACGTTCATCACCAGCGATTCGTCTACCGCGCCCTGCGGCACGCCGGGACCCCTGACGATCAGCGGGATGCGGATCGCCTCGTCATAGGGCGTGCCCTTGCGCGACGGAAGGCGGTGCTCCCCGAGGTGGAACCCGTTGTCCGACGCGAAAAGGATGTAGGTCTGGTCGAGCGTCCCGGCCTGTTCCAGCGCGCCGACGAGACTGGCGACCATCTCGTCCACGGCCAGCATGGCCTCGCGCCGGAGCTGGTATTCCTCGTCGATGGACGCCGCGACCGTATCATCGAACCGGACGTGGGTCCGAACGAAGTTCGGCTTGTCGGAAACGTCGGCCTCGTTCCAGCTCGCTGGCCGCGGGGCGGCTGCGCCGGCGAAGGCTCCCGCGTGGCGCTCGGCGGGCGTCGTCGGGCTGTGCGGCGCGCGCGGGGAGAGGTAGAGAAAAAAGGGCTGCCCGTCCGCGGCGGCGTCGGTGACGAAGGCGGTCGCCTTGGCGGCCAGCAAGTCGGTCAGGTAATCCTCCGGCGACGACCCGTGCTCGACGATGCGGCCGTTTTCGTTCATCTCGTAGTCGAGGTACCCGCTGCGCAGGGGAACGGCCCACTCATCCCAGCCGGGCGGCGTCCACGTGTCGCGAACGCCCGTTGGGTAGCCGTTCAGGTACTTGCCCATCAGCCCGGTGCGGTACCCGGCGCGCTGCATCCAGACTCCGATGGTTTCGGATTCGCGGTCCAGCGTGTGGAAGGTACGAAAGCCGCCGTCCTTGCCCGAGTTGCGGAGGACGCCGTGGTTGTGGGCGAACTGACCACGCAAAATGCTGGCTCGGGATGGGCAGCAGTTGGGGGACGAGACGAAGAAGTTCGGGAAGGTGATTCCCTGATCCGCCAGCAGCCGCCGCACGTTGGGCAGTTCGGCCATCGCCGCGCCGTCGAGGTCGTCGGTCAGGATGAGCAGGATGTTCGGCTGGGACGGCAGGGTTCCCTGTGCCGCGGGCGCGCCGGCGATCGGCAAGAGGCCGCCGATGGCCAGCAGGAGTGCCACCGCCGCGACGGCCAGCGTGCGAAACCGCGCCATGAACCCTCCCGCGACGCCGCCGGTCGCGGAGTCGATGCGCCTGGAGATGCGGCGGCCTCTTCTCCTTGGCCGCGCGCTGCACCGTTCACGATAGCGTACACCTCCGGCCCGTTCGCCGGATGACACCAAGTGCGCCTACTGGACCCCGGCCTTACCCCGCTTCTCGGTTCGCCGGTTTCCGCCAAATCTCCATCCGACACCGAGGAAGCCTGGAGATCGGGCGTGTTGTGCGACATATCCCAGAAGAATGCTTGCGCTCGCCTGCCCAAACGCCACGTTTGGGTTGCGGTCCGGACTTGTTCCGGGGTGGCGGTGACATCGTCCGAGGCTGCGGCTACGATGGCGCGCATTGCGGTCGGTCGAACATCTGGCAGGGGAGGAACGGGATGGCGGATTCCGAGCGCGAGGTTGCGTTCATGTCGGCGCTGGACCTGCGGTCGCGCTACGCGGCGGGCGACCTGTCGCCGGTGGAGGTGACCGAAGCCGTCCTCGGGCGGATCGAGCGGCTCAACCCCGGTCTCGTCGCCTACGTGACCGTCACCGGCGACCTCGCGCGGTCGCAGGCCCGCGAGGCGGAGGCCGCCTACCGGCGCGGCGACGCAGGACCGCTCGCCGGCGTGCCAATGTCGATCAAGGACATCACGCCGACGAAGGGCATCCGGACGACCCGAGGATCGCTCCTCGACCCGGACTGGGTGCCGGACGAAGACCCGCCGCTGGTCGAGCGGCTCTACGCGGCGGGCGCGGTCATGCTGGGCAAGACCAACACCCCGGAGCTTGGGTGGAAAGGTGACTCCGGCAACCGCGTCGTCGGTCCAACCCACAACCCGTGGCAGCACGGCCGCACGGCGGGCGGTTCCAGCGGCGGCGCGGCGGCGGCGGTTGCTGCTGGCCTCGGCCAGTTGGCGCACGGGACGGACGGCGCGGGTTCGATCCGTATCCCGGCGGCGTTCTGCGGCGTATTCGGGCTGAAGCCGTCGTTCGGGCTCGTTCCGATGGTGCCGGCGTCGGCGGTCGGCGATGTCGCCCACCACGGCCCGATCACCCGCACCGTGCGCGATTCCGCCCTGATGCTTGATGTGATGGCCGGGGCGGACGCCCGCGACCGCTTCTCGTGGTCCAGCGGGGTGGACTACCTTGCCGCGTGCGAAGCGCCGGACGTGCGAGGCCTGCGCGTCGCCTGGTCGCCGACGCTCGGCTACGCAAACGTGGCCCCGGACGTTGCCGAGCGGACCGCCGTGGCCGCGGCCCGGTTCAGGGAACTCGGGTGCACCGTGGAGGAAGTCGATCCCGGAATTGCCAACCCGTGGGACTACGCCGGCGCCATGTGGACCTGCGCGCTGGGCGGCTACTTCCAGGACAAATTTGACCGCGTGCGCGATTTGCTCGATCCCGGATTGGTCCGCGTGATCGAACGGGCGGCGCGGTACTCGGGGACCGATCTCGCTGCCGCCCAGCAGGCGCGCAATGGGTACGTCGATGCGATGCGCCGCTTCTTCGAGGGCTACGACCTGCTGCTGACACCGACGCTGCCGGTCACGGCGTTCCCTGCCGGCCTCGATGAGCCGCCGCGCACGGACGACCGCGACGAGACCCCGCTGGACTGGACGCCGTTCACGTACCCGTTCAACCTCACCGGCCAGCCCGCGGCGACGGTCCCGTGCGGATTCGGCGACGACGGGTTGCCGGTCGGCCTCCAGATCGTCGGCCGCTGGCACGAAGATGCGTCGGTGCTGCGCGCCGCCGCCGCCTACGAGGATCTCGCGCCGTGGGCGCAGGAAACGCCGCCGGAGGCGTGAGGCGGCTACGGCCGATGCGCCACAGCCCGCCGGGGAACGCTCCGCTGGGTTATGCCAAGAAGACGCGCGGGGATTGAGGACGTGGCGCGAAACGCCGTCTCGCCCAGTGTCATCCCGAGCGTGTCGAGGGATGACAGTGGGCGAGACGGCGTCGGGATCGTGAGTCAGGCTCCGGGCGCGAGCATCGCCGCGGCGTTCGCCCTGCTCAGCCCCGGTCTTGTTTCGTTCCCCTCGCGCGCCTCCCGCTCCGGGCTGGCTCGCGGCCGACGGAAACAAGGTTGAAGCGAACACCCGGCGAAGGAGCGGGCCACAATCGACAACGGCCGGAGTCGCACACGTGGGCAGGCGCGGAACGGTGTCGTCAACCGGGAATCTTGTCCGGGACCGCGAAGGCGCCCGCGGCGGCGGCCTGCCGGATCGCTTCGGCAATCTCGACGACCCGAGGGCCCTGCGGGTCGAGCGCTACCGAGATGCTGCGGCCCGAATCGAGGATCTCGATCTCCCGTTCGCCGTCGAGGGCGATCGTGCATGGCCCCGGTTGCAGCGCGATCGTTTCGCCGGGGCCGAGCAACCTGGCCGAAGCGATGCCCACCTCCGGGAGCAGACCCGGGGCGAGTGGTGCATGGATTCGCCGCCCCGACGACTGGTCCACGACGATGGCGGCTCCGGCGGGTCCGCCGCAAGCGCCGGGGAAGAGCAGGCCGCCGAGCGAGGCCATCCCGATCTCCGCCGGCAGGATGCAGGAGAGCACGACTTCGCGCAGGTGCTCCGGTTTCCAGACGGCGCGCGCGCCGATCCACCCCTGGCGCGTCGTTACCGCGTCGATCAGGGCCATGTCGCGGGGTTCGCCATTGACGGAGACGACCAGCCGTGGTTGCTGGCGCACGACGAGCGGCGTTTCGGGCGTATTGTGGACGACGCCAGACGCGACCGCACCGGCCGCCATCCCGGCCAGCGTGCCTTCGACGAAGCGCGGGAAGACGTTGTTCGTTCCGGTCGAGATCGGGACCAGCGGCACGTCGCCGCAACCGCGCGCCACCATGCGGTTGGTGCCGTCGCCGCCGAGGGTGACGATGGCGGCCGCGCCCATGTCGGCCAGCCGCCGCGCGGCTTCCTCCGTGTCGCCGGGCACGCCGAGGCAGACCATCGGCAGTGGTTCGGCCGGGAACGGGGTCGGCGCGGCGGCGACGGCGCGGGACACGATGCCGAAGGTATCCGGCATGTAGGCGACCGCGCCGATGCCGACCGCGGCCAGCCCGGCGAAGACCCGGCGGACGATGGCGATCTTCTCGGTGTTGTCGATCGACGACCCGACCGCGACGAGCCGCCGGATGTCCTTGCCGGAGGCGGGGTTCGCGATGACGCCGACGAGCGGACGGTGGCTCACGCCTGCGCCGCGCTCGGTTTGGCGTCGCTCCCGGCGGCGTCGGCGTCGCCGTCGCCTACCGTCGCGTCCGCGGCCTTGGCGCCGTCCGCGGCGGCTTCGACGGCGGCTTCGACGGCGGGCTGTTCATCGCCCGGCGCTTCGCTTTCCGTCTCGACCACCGCCGATTCGGTCGCGGCCTCGGCTGCTGCCGCTTCGGCGGCCGGCGCTGCTTCTGGCTCCGGCTCCGGCTCCGGTTCGGGTTCAGGTTCGGGCAACCTGGTGAGCCAGTGCTTGACCAGACCGGTGACGGTCGCCGCCGCTTCGACCTGCGGCACGTGCCCGCTGCCGGAGACGACGTCGAGCCACGATCCCTTGATCGCTTCGGCGGCCTTTGCGGCGTGGCCGACCGGGACGACCCGGTCGAACTCACCCCAGATCAGGTAGGTCGGCGTCGCCACCTCGCCGAGGCGGGAGGCAAAGTCGATCTTCTGCCCGTCGTGCTCGAACGCGGCGGCGGCGACGGCCTTCTGGGCCGCGTCTGCGCCCGGATTGGTGCGGTTCGCCAGCAGGTCCTCGATGCCGCGGTTGTTGACCAGCCGCTTGTCCTCGAAGAACAGTTCGAGCGTCGATTGCGCCACGTCGCGGCTGGGTTCGGCTGCCACGAGATCGAGCAATTCCGCGCTGATCTCCGGGCCGAGACCGGCGCCGTTCATGAGCACCAGGCCTCGAACCAGTTTTGGCCGCTCCAGCGCGAGTTGCAGCGCCACCGCCGCGCCGAGGGAGTGCCCGACGACGACGGCGGGCGCGAGACCGGCCGCCGTCATCGCCTCGCCGACCGCCTGCGCCAGCGAGGCGACGGTGTAGTCGTAACCGGCCGCGTCCGGCTTGTCGCTCTTGCCGTGGCCCGGCAGGTCGAGCGCGGCGACGCGGTGCTCCTCCGCGAAATCCCCGAGCACGGCGGCCCAGGTGGAAAGGGACCCGCCAAGGCCGTGCAGGAAGACGATCCGGGTCGGCGCGTCCGCAGGACCCGCCAACAGCGCGTTCAAGCCGACGCCGCCTTCGGTCGCTTCGATCCGGGTTTCCTGGGGCGCCGCGGCCTGCGAGGCGAGGGCTGCTGCCGCCCGCTCGATGTCGTCGCTGGTGATGCGACCACCGGGGCCGGTCGCCTCGACGGTGGCGAGGTCGATCCCCAGTTCCGCCGCGAGCTTGCGCGCCGCCGGCGACGCGCTGATCCGGCCGGAGCTGTCGCGCGCCGCCGCCCGGGCTTGCCGGGCCGCGCCAGCCGTCGCCGCGTCGCCGCTGCTCGCGGCCGCTCCCGCTGCCGGAGCGTGGGCCGCGAGCAATGCCGCCAGTTCGTCGTCGGAGACCGCTTCGCCGGGCGCGGCTATGACGGCCACGGGTCCGCTCACCGGCACCTCGACCCCGGTTGCGGCCACGATCTTCAGCAGCACGCCGTCGGCCGGGGCCTCGACGTCGTTGACGGCCTTTTCGGTTTCGACCGTGAGCAACGGCGCCCCGGCCGCAACCGATTCCCCTTCGGCGGCGATCCACTCGGTGATCGTGCCGCTTTGCATCGTGAGGCCCCACTTGGGCATCGTGACCAGCGTTGGCATCGGGGCTCCTGTGGCGACGAGTCGGGGCCGACGGGGGGGGGGGGCCCGCCCGGCCCGCGGGG
>JAFAEX010000300.1 GCA_023423795.1 Chloroflexota bacterium
GATCGGGGTCGCCTGCCCCGCCAGCGCGGAGCGGCCGCCGAGCATCGCCAGCCCGGTCGCCGCGGCCGATGCCAGCACCGCTCGCCGCGTCATTCCGCCGCGCGCGCTCGTTTTCGCGCTCCCGCTCCCGAGCATCCGCATGCGCTCCTGGTCCATGTCGCCTCCGTGCCCTGTCGTCGAGTGGTTTGGTGGCCGCGTCCGGAGCGTAACCCCGGCATCCATCGCCGCCACGCACGTCCGGGACCGGCGTCCCCACTCGCCCGGTAGTCGATGCTCACCCGGCGGATTCGACATCGTCGCGATCCGGCCCCGCGTGGGTGGGTGCGCCCGGAACCGTGGGACGGCCCGCATCGCGACGGCGGCAACAAGTACGAAATCCGGTTGATTGGTGCGGGAATTCGTTCGTCGTTCGCAGGGGAGGGACCCGTGCCCTCCCGCGTCCGTACGCGGCTCCGAGCACGGGAGGGCACGGGTCCCCCCCCTGCGACCGCACGGCGTCGCGGGCGGGCGAAGCGACAGCGACCGGCAGGATTTCATAGAAGCTGTCGGGCGCGGCGTGCGACGAGCCGGCATTGCGGCCCCGTCAGGCCGTCGCGTCCGCCAGCGCGCCGATGAGCCGGATCACGTCGGCGGTCTCCTCCGGCGTGCCCAGCACGACGAACCGCACCCGGCTTCGTTCGGGTTCGTGCACGACCTCGACCCGGAGCAGGCCGGCGCCGCTCCCACGCGAACGCACGGAGGCCAGGACCGCGGTGGCGATGCGGTCCGCGGTGCGCGCGTCGATCCCGTCGATGCGGACCGACGCCGACACGTCCACATCCATTCGCGCCGGCGCGACGGCCGGCGTGCCGCTGGCGGGCGCATCGCCGCCCGCGGTGAACCGGTCGAGGTCCTCCTGCGCGATGCGGTACTGCTTGCCGATCCGCGTTGCCCGCAGCCGGCCGGAGCGGACGTAGGTCCGGATCGTCCGCGGCTGCAACCCGAGCATTTCCGCCACCTGGTCCACCGAGTACAGCCCGGACGGCATCGCGCCGCTCCCTCCCGCTGGATCGAATCGATAGGTTCTTTTATAGTCGTTTGTATTAGTATTGTGCAGGTGCTCCGATCCGGGGAACGGCCCGGAGACGGAGCGGCCCGCCCACGACGAGGAGGTTCGGCATGGCGATCCCGGCCGGTTGGCGCACCCACAGCCGCGCGTCCGACGGCGAAACCGTCGGCCATCTCGCGCCGGTTGCCGGCGACGGCGACCTCGTCACGCCCCTCAGCCTCATCGGCACGCCGCTCGGGCCGCCGCAGCCGGAGGCCGACGCGGCCGTCCTCCTCGACCGGGCCGGGCTCGCCGCGCTGGCGGAGCGCTGGTGGTGCCGCCTGCCGACGCCGATCCCCGCGTCCGCTGCCGAGTATGCCGCCGACTGGTCGTCCGAGGAGTGGCGGGCCGTCCGCATCGTGGACGTGCAGCCGACCCGCTGCACGATCCGGCCCGAGTTTCTCACCCGGGAAGAGCAGGGGCGGCGGGTTTCCCTGCCGGTTCCGGTCGGCGCCCTGCTCAGCCCGGAACCCGACGCCGAAGCGGAATCCTGATGATCCTCTAACGCCCCGCCCCGCCGTCCAAACGCGGCCCTGATGCGCGCCCTCCTATCGTGCCCGGCACGTGCCGCCGATCGGAGGGTTCCTCATCGCCATGGCCACCGTGCCCGTCGTTGCCGAAGCGCGCCATCCGCTCCGCGCCTGGTTGCTGCGCGACCGCCCGCAGGCGACCGATCCCGCCCACGCCGCGCCCGGCCACCGCCACCCGTGGTGGCAGGTGATGTGCCTGACCGGGGTGGACTACTTCTCCACCCTCGGCTACCAGCCCGGCATCGCGGCGCTGGCCGCCGGGTACCTGTCGCCGCTGGCGACCCTGGTGCTGGTTACGCTCACCTTGCTCGGGGCGCTGCCGGTGTACCGTCGGGTGGCCCGCGAGAGCCCGCACGGCGAGGGCTCCATCGCCATGCTGGAACGGCTGCTGTCGTGGTGGCAGGGCAAGTTGTTCGTGCTGGCGTTGCTCGGTTTCGTGGCGACCGACTTCGTCATCACCATCACGCTCTCGGCGGCCGACGCCACCGCCCACGTGCTGGAAAACCCGTTCCTGCCGGGGTTTCTCGATGGGCAACGGGTGGGGATCACGCTGTTCCTGGTCGCGCTGCTCGGCGGCGTTTTCCTCAAGGGGTTCAAGGAGGCGATCGGCATCGCCGTCGGCCTGGTCGCCGTCTACCTCGCGCTCAACCTCGTGGTCGTCGCCGTCGCCCTCCAGCACGTCCTCGCCAACCCGGTCGTCGTCGCCGACTGGCGAGCCGCGCTGCTGACCCAGCACGGCAACCCGGTGATGATGATCGCGGTCGCGCTGCTGGTCTTTCCGCGCCTCGCCCTCGGGTTGTCCGGGTTCGAGACCGGCGTCGCGGTGATGCCGCTGGTGCGCGGCGATCGCGGCGACACCGAGGCCGACCCCGCCGGCCGCATCCGCAACACCGGCAAACTGCTGACGACCGCCGCCCTGCTCATGAGCGGCTACCTGATCGCGACCTCGTTCGCCACGACGGTGCTGATCCCCCACGAGGAGTTCGAGGAGGGCGGCGCCGCCGCCGGCCGCGCGCTGGCCTACCTCGCCCACGAGTTCCTCGGCGACGGGTTCGGGACCGTCTACGACGTGTCCACCATCCTGATCCTCTGGTTCGCCGGCGCGTCGGCGATGGCCGGGTTGCTGACGATCGTTCCCCGCTACCTGCCGCGCTACGGCATGGCCCCGGACTGGGCGCGGGCGACCAGGCCGATGGTGCTCGTCTTCACCGCGGTGGCGGTCGTCGTCACCGTCGTCTTCCGGGCCGACGTCGAGGCGCAGGGTGGGGCGTACGCCACCGGAGTGCTGGTGCTCATCTCCTCGGCCGCCTTCGCCGTTACCCTCGCCGCCCGCCGCGCCGGCCAGCGTTTGCGCGCGCTGGGCTTCGCGGCGGTCGCCGTGGTGTTCGTCTACACCACCGCGGTCAACGTCCACGACCGGCCAGACGGCCTCAAGATTGCCAGCCTTTTCATCCTGGCCATCGTGGCCGTCTCCCTCGTCTCGCGGGTTGCCCGCGCGACCGAACTGCGCTCCACCGACGTGGTGTTCGACGAAGCGGCGTTGCGTTTCGTGGATGACGCCGGGCAGGTTGGCGCGCTGCGGGTGATCGCCAACCACCCGGACGAGCGCTCCAGCCGCGAGTACCTGCTCAAGGAGCGCGAGGAGCGCGAGGCCAGCCACATCCCGGCCGGCGACCCGGTGCTGTTCCTGGAGGTGACCGT
>JAFAEX010000302.1 GCA_023423795.1 Chloroflexota bacterium
CTGCGTCGGGGTGCCACGGCCGCCTCCTTCCGGTTCCGCCAAGAACCCGGACAGGCTACCGCGGCCCCCGGCCGCCCGCTCCGCCGCCGTGGCACCGCGCCGCTCCTACCCTACGGCACCTTACACCTGTGCCCTCCTTCATTCGCCGCCAGGCGGCGGGGTTGTCGCCGACCGATCCAAGGGGTCTTCCCGTCAGCGTTGGCCGAACAGCGCCGCCACCCGTCCCATCCCCGGTACGCGACGGGCGACCTGCGCGATGGCCGTCTGCAACTCCGGCACCCGCAGCAGCCACGCGACCACGAGGTAGGTCAACCCGACCGCCCCGAGGCTGCACGCCAGCAGCGCCAGTTGCACCAGCCGCGGCGCGACGCCCGGCGCGGTCGCCGCCGCGACCGGTGGTCCGAGCACCGTGCAGGCCGCAGCCATCGCCAATCCGCACCCGACGACCTGCCCGAGCCACCGCCACTCGGACCGCGCGAAGCCGCCGATTCGCTTCCGCAGGACCACGAGCAGGATGACGGCCTCGATCGTCGTCGAAAGCGACAGCGCGAACGCGAGCACCACGTACCCGTACTGGTCCACGAACAGGACGCCGATCAGCAGGTTGATCGCGATGATCGCCACGCCCGCCGCCACCGGCGTGATCGTGTCGTGCATCGCGTAGAAGGCGCGGGTCAGCACCTCGACCGCCGCGTAGGCGAGCAGCCCGGCCGCGAACCACGCCAGCGCCGGCGCGACCAGCGCCGTACTTTCGGCGTCGAACCGCCCGCCTTGCAGGATCGATTGGACGACCGGGACGCGGAAGAAGAAGAGCGCGATGGCGGCCGGCAGGGACAGGAAGACGAGCGGTTTCAAGGCTCGGCCGAACGCCGCCTTGAACGCGGCCATGTCGCCCGCTTCGTAGAGGCGAGCCATCGTCGGGAAGACCACCGTCGAAATCGAGAGCGCCAGCACGCCGTGGGGCAGCATCAGCATCTGCCAGGCGTAGTTGATCGCCGCCACGCTCTCCTGCCCGGACCGCCACGCGAGCGAGGTGACGACGATGAAGTTGACCTGGAACGCGGCCTGCCCGATCACCCGCGGCCCGAGCAGCCGCCCGACCTCGCCCACCCCGTCCGTGCGCAGTTCGATGGTCGGCCGCCAGCGCAGCCCGGTGGCGACGAGACCGGGCACCTGGATCAGCAGGTGCGCGACCGCGCCGGCGACCACGCCGACGGCGGCGCCGCGGATGCCCATCGTCGGCGCCAGCAGCACCGCGCCGAGGATCGAGCCGATGTTGTAGACGACCGGGGCCAGCGCCGGCAGCGTGAACCGGTCCTGCGCTTCGAGGATGCCCTTGGCCGCGATGCCGAGCCCGAGGAAGACGGGAGAGAGCAGCAGGATGCGCATCGTCTCGACCGTCAGCCGGGTTGCCTCCTCGCCGGCCCCCGGCGCGACGACGTAGCGCACGATCGGTTCGGCGAAGACGAACGCCAGCGCGCCGAACAGCGCCATCGCCACCGCCGACAGGTTGAGCACCGTCGAGGCGAGCCGCCAGGCGGCGTCCTTTTTGCCAGCGCCGACCAGCCCGGCAAAGACCGGGATGAACGCCGACCCGAAGGAACCGGCCATGATGATGAGGAACAGCAGGTCGGGCACCCGGAACGCCGAGACGTAGGCGCTGTACTCCACCGAGGTGCCGAAGAGGCGGGCGAGGATGATCTCGCGGGCGAGCCCGAGGATGCGCGACAGCACGAACGCGGCGGCCACGATCCCGGCCGAGCGCACCAGCGACGGCCGCGCCACCGGCGCGCGCCACGCCTCGGGCGAGGTCGGGATGCCCGGCGCCGGCCACGTCGGCCAGGTGCGTCCCGGATTCGGATGGGTGTCGGTGTGCTGGCTCATGATTCCGGCCGAGGCGTCGGAGAAACGGCGGCTGCCGCCGGGTCATTGTGCCACGCATGCGGCTGCCCGCCGCCGGAAGCGGCACGGCTATCGATCCTGATTGCGGGCGATCCGGTCGTTCGAGCCTGCCCGTGCAGATCCGGATCGGACGTTCCGGCTGGTCCTCGCCGGACGGTGTGCTTTATACGCGGCCCACGGCTCCCATGATGAAGCGCGATTGCGGGGCGTACCGGCATCGCGCGGGTCTGGGTACGAACCGGCTCCCGCGATGGGCCTAGCGACGTTGCGAGGCCTTCGCCACGCCGCCAATGCCGCCGTCCGCGTGGTGGTTGGGGGCGTTGCCCGGTTGGTCGTAGACGCCGCCGTTCGGCTGCGTGTCCGGCTTCTCGTCCGGCCGGACGAGTCCCTTGTGGCAATCGGTGCTCTGCGCGGTGTTGACGCAGGTCCAGTCGCCCTTGTTGCCGCCCTTGCACTTGGTGATCGTGCTGCCGAAGGCCGTGTCCTTGGACGAGAAGTCGCCGCCTTCGATGCCGCACAGGTCTTTCTGGTTCTGGACCCGGTTGGCGATCGGGGCGTCTGTCGGGATGCGCTTCGCTTCGACCCCATCGATCAGCGCCGAAGACAGCAGGAACGCCACGGCGAAGACCGCGGCGATCCGGGCGAGCGGGCGGAGGCGGGCGAACGACGATTGCAACGGACCACTGGACATCGAATCTCCTTCTCGAACGATGCCGCCGGACCCATCGCCCGGCGCTCCAGCACGCTACGGTCCGGATGGGATCGTCTCCCGCCGCGCGGAGCGCACCGGGCGTGTCAAATCGGGAACGGCCGTGGCCGGGCGGCGCCCATGCATTCCGGGCAACCGGGTGTGCACCTCGGCTTTGCCGAGCCGGATCTGGCCACGCGAAACCGCGCCGGGGTTGAGATCCGGTGCCTGGGTCTGGTACCATCCCCGGGTTGAAGCGGCGGCATCCGTCGCTGTCCTGTTGTCATGCGTTCGGGCCGGGCCGGAACCCGGTAGCGAAGGAAGACTGGCGTTGGCGAACATCAAGTCGTCCGAGAAGCGGATCCGGGTCGCTGAGAAGAAGGCCGCGCGCAACAAGCCGCTGCGCACCGCCTGCAAGACCTACGTCAAGAAGGCCGACCGGGTCATCGTCGAGGGCGACCCGCAGGCGGCGCTGGAGGCGGTCAAGGCCGCCATCAGCAAGCTCGACAGCACGGCGAGCAAGGGCGTCATCCACAAGAACAACGCCGCCCGCCGCAAGTCCCGCCTGATGGCCCGCTACAACAAGCTGGTCGCCGCCGGGGCGCAGGCCTAGTACCCGCCCGCGCGGATCGAACCCGCATCCTTACGGAGCCCGGCCGCCTCGGCCGGGCTCTGCTGCGTCCGCCGCCAGCCCGACCATTAGCGCGACGAGGGCGTCGGCGGGCTGTCGCAGCCGCCCGGTCTTGAAGGCGCGATCGGTCTCCAGCGCCGTCCGCACCCGCTTGCCCGCGCCTTCCCGCTGGGAGCGGGCGATGGCGACGAGCTGGTTCGGGTTCGCCAGCCCCATGCGTCGCCCGAGTTCGGCGGGATCGGTCCCGGCGCCGGCGGCGGCGACCGCGCCCAATTCGATCTGGCCCATCACCTGCGCGACCAGCTTGGCCGGTTCTTCGCCCGCCCGCAGCAACTGCTCCAGTTCGCGCGCGGCCACGCCGACGTCGCCGTTGGCCGCGGCTTCGACGAACCGGAAGATGCGGTCGTCGGGCGCGCCCGGGGAGAGTTCGCGGACGTGCCCGGCGTTGACCGGTTCGGGGTAGGCGTACAGCGCCAGCGTCTCGACCCGCGAACGCAGCAGGTCGAGGTCCGGCGGCCGGTCGAAACGCGGGTTGGTCGGTTTCCCCTGCCAGGTTTGTGGATAGAGCGTCGCCGCCAGCAACCGGGCCGCTTCGCGCTCGATGCCGCCGCCGGCCTCCTTCGCCGCCCGCTCGATCCATGCGACCAGTTCGTTCCCACGCGGCGGGTCGCAGGCGACGACCGTCACGTCCTTCGGCGCGGCCTTCTTCACCGCTGCCGGAAGCGACGACAGCCCGCCGTCCAGCAGCACCAGCGTGTTCTCCGCCGGCACCGCGGCGAACAGCGGCGCGAGGTCCAGCGCGCCGGCCGCCGGTTCGTCCCCGGACGCGCCGGCTCCCCCCTTGCCGCGGCTGGCCTTCGCCATCAGGTCGCGCACCACGACGACCCGGCCCACGCCGAAGAACCCGGCGCTGCCGGCGGCGACGACGATCTGGGGAAGGGGCGTATCGGCGGCATCGAACCACGACGTGTTCTCGCCGCCCGGGTCGCGCTGGACCAGCACCTCGGCGACCCTGGCGCGGGCGGACGCCGCGTCCGGTCCGTGGACGAGCACGATCATGGCAGCGCCTCCGGGCGGGGCGAGCGAAGGGCAAGCCGGTGCGGGAATTGGAGTCAGAAGGAGAAAAGCCGAACCCGCGCGTGCCGTGTGCCCACGGAGCCTTGAACCTGCATAAGCAGGTGGGCGCCCCGGCCCCGGACGGCACACCGACCGGCTGGGGGCTCCCGACTCGGGATATATCGGCTCAAGACATCGAAAAACACCACGTACACCGCAGGCTCGGCGTCCACTGAGGGTACCATCGGCGTTCGCGGCCGGACAACCTTGCCACCCGCCCTTGGGCAGCACCCCGGGATCGTCGTAGCATGCTCCGCGGACGGGGCCGCGATCGCCCCACGCACGGAAACGGGAGCGAGCGGATGGCGGCGCGGGAGCGGACGGACGGGCGCGTTCGGGTGGTGGTCACGGGAATCGGCATCGTCTGCCCGGTCGGCAACGACCGCGAATCGGCGTGGGATGCGCTCAAGGCCGGGCGCTCCGGCATCGCCGCGATCGAGCGGTTCGATGCCTCGGCCCTCGCCACCCGGTTCGCCGGCGAGGTGCGCGGCTTTGACCCCACGATCGCGATGGGCCGCAAGGAAGCCCGCCGCGCCGACCGCTTCACCCAACTCGCCGTCGCCGCCTCGAAGGAAGCGCTGGAGCAGGGCGGGTTAGCAGTCACGGACGCCAACGCCGCCCGCGTCGGCGCGATCGTCGGCAGCGGCATGGGCGGGATCGCGACGCTGGAGGAGGGGATGACGACCCTGCTCGACAAGGGACCGTCGCGCATCTCCCCCTTTTTCATGCCGATGTTCCTGACCAACATGGCCTCGGGCGTCGTCGCCATGACCTTCGGCCTGAAGGGGCCGAACTACGCGCCGGTTTCGGCCTGCGCCACGTCGGGCCACGCGATCGGCGAAGCGGCCGAGATGATCCGGCGCGGTTGGGCCGACGCCATGATCGCCTCCGGGACCGAGGCGGCGGTCACCCCGCTTTCTATCGCCGGGTTCAACGCGATGGGCGCGCTTTCGACCCGCAACGACGATCCGGCGGCCGCCAGCCGCCCGTTCGACCTCGGGCGCGACGGGTTCGTCATCGCCGAGGGCGCGGCTTCCCTACTGCTGGAATCGCTCGACCACGCGCAGGCCCGGGGCGCGACCATCCTCGGCGAAGTTGCCGGTTACGGCACGACCGACGACGCGTTCCACTACACTCAGCCGCCGGAAGGCGGGGAGGGCGGCGTCCGCGCGATGCGGCTTGCGCTGGCCGACGCCGGGCTGGAGCCGGGCGAGATCGACTACGTGAACGCCCACGGCACCTCGACCCCGCTCAACGAGAAGTTCGAGACCGAAGCGCTCAAGGGCGCGTTCGGCGAGACCGCTTACCGGATTCCGGTCAGCTCCACCAAGTCGATGACTGGCCACATGCTCGGCGCGGCCGGTGCGGTCGAAGGGGCCGTTTCTCTGCTGGCGATCCGCGACGGGATCATGCCGCCGACGATCAACCAGGAAACGCCGGACCCTGACTGCGACCTCGACTACGTGCCGAACGTGGCCCGCGCCGCCACGTTGCGCCACGTGATGAGCAACTCAATGGGCTTTGGCGGCCACAACGTGTCGCTCGTTTTCTCACGATGGGACGGGTCGTAGATCGCTGGCCGTTGTCTCCGCGCCAGCAGGCTCGTGCCGGATTGCTTCACGCGCCGCCCCACATGACTCGCGTGACTCGCTACAACGCCGAGGCGCCAGCTTCTCCCGAACCCGCGCCGTCGCCGTAGGCAATCCCACCCGCCCGGTTTTCGACCACCTCGTCGGTGGTATCGGCGTCAACCGCGGCGCTCGTTGTCTCGTCGCTGCTGGCCGATTCGCCATTGTTGGCGCCGGGCTTGTCCCGCAACTGCGAAGCGAGGATGCCGCCGGCCACCGCGAGGGCAGCCAGTCCAACGACGCCTTTCGGTACGCGGATTCCCAGCGCGTTGTCGAGCGAGTAGCGTCCCGGATCGGTCGTCGCCAGCGCCAACGCCACCGCGATGTTGAGGACCGGCAGTTCCGCGCCGCCCTCCGTGACCCAGATCGGTTTTCCGCCGTGGGCGTCCAGGGCAGCGACGGACATGGCCCCGACGGTGCCGATTGGCCCGA
Organism: Chloroflexota bacterium; assembly: GCA_023423795.1. GTDB lineage: Bacteria > Chloroflexota > Chloroflexia > Thermomicrobiales > UBA6265 > CADCWF01. The sequence continues at coordinate 6,398 of JAFAEX010000302.1, forward strand.
TGGGGTGGAGCAGGCCAAGCGCGGTAAGCAGCCCGCCGCCGAACTCCGAAGCCCCGGCGAGCGCGGCCCATTGCTTGGCCGGAGTGAACCCCATCGATTCCAGCCAACCGGCCGTGCCCTCGAGCCCAGGACCGCCGAAGGACCCGAAGAGCTTCATCGCGCCGTGACCCATGAGCAGCCCGCCGGCCACCACTCGCACAGCGAGCAGGCCCAGGTCGGTCACCGTTCCCTCGCTGTTCATCGCCCCGCGAGCGTCCATGTCCGGTTCCTCCTCGTGTCGTCCGGTCACGGTCGCGCCGCACCGTCGGGCGTGCCGGGCCGCGATGCTGGAATCGCATTGCGGTTGCCACGGATTCACTCGAGCGCCCGGGTCATTCCGGTGAGCAGATGGACGGCGACCGCGGCTGTAGCACGACAACGCGGGAGGGGCGGCATCGCCGCCCCTCCCGCGTCATCTCGACTCCGTTCGGTTAACGTCTATTCGAGGTAGCCGCGCAGCTTGCGGCTGTAGCTCGGGTGGCGCAGCTTGCGCAGCGCCTTCGCCTCGATTTGCCGAATCCGCTCGCGGGTGATGCCGAATGCCTTGCCGACCTCTTCCAGCGTGCGGAAGCGACCGTCCTCGAGCCCGAAGCGCAGCACGATGATCTTGCGCTCGCGCTCGGTCAGCTTGTCGAGGGCGTCGGCGATCTGCGTCTTGAGCAACTCCTGCGAGGCCAGCTCGATCGGCTGCGGCAGCGAATCGTCCTCGATGAAGTCCCCGAGGAAGGCGTCGCCGTCCTGCCCGACCGGAGCCTCCAGCGACACCGGGTGGCGGGACACGTCGAGGACCTGCCGCACCTTGTCGTCCGGCACGTCCATCGCCCGCGCGATCTCTTCCTGGGTCGGCTCGCGCTCCAGGATCTGCTGCAAGCGATGCCCGGTCTTCTTGACCCGGTTGATCGTCTCGCCGACGTGGACCGGCAGCCGGATGGTGCGGCTCTGGTCGGAGATCGCGCGGGTGATCGCCTGACGAATCCACCACGTCGCGTAGGTGGAGAACTTGAATCCGCGCGTGTAGTCGAACTTGTCGGTGGCCTTCATCAGGCCGATGTTGCCTTCCTGGATGAGGTCGAGGAAGGACAACCCGCGGCCGACGTACTTCTTCGCCACCGACACGACGAGGCGAAGGTTGGCCTGGATCAGGTGGGAGCGGGCGGCCTCGCCGTCGAGCTTGTCCGCCTCGAAGGAATAGCGCTCGTCGGCGGTGAGGGTCGGGTCCTGCAGCGCCAGTTCGGCCTGCCGGCCGCGGTCCATGCGCTTGGCCAGCCAGACCTCTTCCTGCATGGTGAGGAGATCGACCTCGCCGATTTCCTGCAGGTAGAGGCGAACCGAGTCGCCGACGCCGCCGGTGAGGTCATCCCCTGGCGCGTGCTTTTCGGGCGCCTTGTCCGGCACCGGGGCGACGACCGCGGCGATCTTCGGCTCCGGCTTCGGAGCAACGACCGGTGTGGGCGCGCGTTCGAGGACTTCGATCCCCTCGGCCACGAGCGACGAATAAAAATCCTCGAGACCGTCGATGTGCTCTTCGGGGTTCGGGAACGCGGCGACGACATCGTCGGACAGAATGTACCCCTGGTCCTTGCCCTTGGCGATCAGGCTGGCAACCATGAATCGCTTCACCACCTTGCGAGCGAGCTCTGCCCTTGGCGAGTGTGCTGGGGGAGGATGGGCATCGCGCGGGGGACGGCAAATGGGAAGCCCACCGCTGGCGCGGAGGGCTCTACCGGGAACGCGCGACGGATGGCGGGTAACGACCAGTGCGGGCTGGCATGATCCCCTCGCGGCGATGCGACCGGATTGCTGCGCTGGAGTTGAAGGTTTGACTGTCCCGAGTGTAGCGGAGCTTTAGGCAGATTTCAAGCATCCCGTCCGGTCGCTGGTCCTCATCCGGGTCGGATGAAATCGTTTGCGGGCTTCTCCCGAACGGGGTGTATACTCTGGAGGTTTGCTCGCTCGCCGACTCCGCGCTGCGCCGTGGCGCCGTCCCCGCAGGGAGAGTTCCAGCCATGTCCGGCCATTCCAAGTGGTCCACCATCAAGCGGGCGAAGGGCGCCGCCGACGCCAAGCGCGGTCAGCTCTTCACCAAGCTCGCGCGCGAAATCGCCGTCGCCGCGCGCCAGGGGCTGCCCGATCCCGAATACAACTTCCGACTCCGCCTCGCCGTCGAGCGGGCGCGGGCGGCTTCCATGCCAAAGGAGAACATCGAGCGCGCCCTGGCCAAGGCTTCCGGCGAAGGCGGCGGCGACAACTTCGACGAAATCACCTACGAAGGGTACGGACCCGGCGGCGCGGCGGTCATGATCCAGGCCATGACCGACAACCGGAACCGCACCGTCGGCGAGGTCCGCGCCGTCCTTACCCGTGCCGGCGGTTCCCTCGGCGAATCGGGCAGCGTCGGCTGGATGTTCGACCACGTCGGCCTCATCGTCATCGAGCCGAACGGGGCCGACCCGGACGAGATCGCGCTCGTGGCCATCGACGCCGGCGCGAGCGACGTCGTCGCCGAAGAGGAGGGCGTCGAGGTTTACACCGAGCCGACCGACCTCCACGCGGTGCAGGAAGCCATCCGCGGCGCGGGCTACGAGATCGCCTCGGCCGAACTGACGATGAAGCCGAAGACGACGATGACCCCTGAGCCCGACCTGGCCATCAAGGTCATCCGGCTGGTCGAGAAACTGGAAGACCTCGACGACGTGCAGACCGTTCACACCAACCTGGAGATCACCGACGAGGTGATGGCGCAGGTCGGCTAGCCGATGCTCACCCTCGGGATCGATCCCGGAACCGCCCGCCTCGGGTACGGCCTCGTCGAGGACGACCCGCAGTTCCGGGCGGTCTCGTTCGGCGTGGTCGAGACCGCCTCGACCGCCTTGATGCCGGACCGCCTTTCCGATCTCTTCGACGCCGTCTCCGGGCTCATCGCCGAACACCGGCCGGAAACGGTGGCGGTGGAACAGCTTTTCTTCGCCCGCAACGTGACCAACGCGCTGGCCGTCGGGCAGGCGCGCGGCGTCGTGCTGCTGGCCGCCGCCCGCGCCGGGATAGCGGTCGCCGAATACACCCCGATGGAGGTCAAGCTGGCGGTCGCCGGGTACGGCAAGGCCGACAAGCCACAGATGGGCGAGATGGTGCGGATGATCCTCGGATTGGAGCGCGTCCCCCGGCCGGACGACGCCGCCGACGCGCTGGCGGTCGCCCTGTGTCACGCTCAAACCGCGCCCTTCGCCCGCCGCGCGGCGGGCGCCTGAGCCGGTCGTGACCGAAACCCCCGCCCGGCAGCGGCTGGACGAAGCGCTCGTCGCGCGCGGGCTGGCCGAGACGCGCTCCCGCGCCCGCGCCCTGATCCTCGCCCGCGACGTGACCGTAAACGGGCAGGTGGTCGATCGTGCCGGCGCGAACGTCAAGCCCGGCGACGAACTGGCGCTGGTCGAAAAGGCGCGCTTCGCCTCGCGCGGAGGCGAAAAACTGGACCACGCGCTCGACCAATTCGGGATCGACGTCGCCGGTCTCGTCGCCGCCGATCTCGGCGCGAGCACCGGCGGCTTCACCGATTGCCTGCTCCAGCGCGGCGCAACCCGCGTCTTCGCGATCGACGTCGGCTACGGCCAACTGGTCGAGCGGCTGCGGACCGACCCGCGGGTGGTCGTCATGGACCGCACGAACGCCCGCAACCTCGACGCGCTGCCGGAGCCGGTTGGCTTCGCTTCGATCGACGTCTCGTTCATCTCGCTGGCGCTGGTGCTGCCGGCGGTCGCCCGTCTTCTCGAACCGGGCAGCGCGTGCGTGCCGCTGGTCAAGCCGCAGTTCGAAGCTGGGCGGCGCGACGTGGGAAAGGGCGGCGTCGTGCGCGACCCGGCCATCCACCGCCGGGTGCTGCTGGAGGTTGCCAGCGCGGCCCAGCGGGACGGGTTCGGCCTGCGCGGGCTGACGGCCTCGCCGCTGCGCGGGCCGGCCGGGAATGTCGAGTTCCTCGCCCACCTCGTGCTCGGCGGCGAACCCGCCCCGGAGGAGGAGATCGCCACGATGGTCGAGCGGGCGCTGGAGGAAGCATCGGAATGAACGACCGCGCCGCGAGCCCGTTCGACGACCTGCGCGCCGCGTTGGCCGCGCCCGAAAGCGGTTCAGGCGCCTCCGAGGGCGGCGTTCCTACCGTCCGCCTCGATTTCGGCCGACGGGCGCGGACCGGTATACCCGAGATCGTCCACGCCGAATACAAGGACGCGGCAACGGTCGCCGCCGCGCTGGTGCGGCTCGCCGAGCGGGCGGGCCGCGCGCTAGCGACCCGCTGTCTTCCCGCAGCAGCCGCCGAGGTCGAATCCCGCATCGGGCCGGATTGGGCGGTTGAGCGGCACGAGGCGGCGCGGGCCGTCGTCGTTGCGCGCCCCGGTTCGCTCGCGCCGTCCACCGGCGCCCGCATCGGCATCCTCGCTGCCGGCACCTCCGACGTGCCGATCGCGGCCGAGGCGGCGCTGGTCGCGCGCGAGATGGGCGCGTCGGTTGCCGAGGCCTACGACGTCGGCGTGGCCGGGCTGCACCGGCTCGTGCGCCCGCTGGAGGAGATGATGGCCGGCGGGGTCGATGTCCTCATCGTCGCCGCCGGCATGGATGGCGCGCTGCCGTCGGTCGTCGCCGGGCTGGTGGACGTGCCCGTGATCGGGCTGCCGACGCCTGTGGGATACGGCATCGGCGCGGGCGGCGTCGGCGCGTTGACCACGATGCTGCAGTCCTGCGCGCCGGGCCTGGTCGTCGTCAACGTCGACAACGGCGTCGGCGCTGGGTCAACCGCCGCCTTGATCGCCAACCGGGCCGCCGTCGCCCGCCGCGCCGGCGTCGAGGAGTCCCAATAGCGCCGCCACCGCCGCATCGGGCGACGTTTCGCGCTCGGCGACGGACGCGACCAGCGACGCCAGCGAATCGTCATCGGCGACCCCGGCCAGCCGCCGCTCCAGCGCGGCGCGCAATCCGATCAGGATTTCCGCCTGCGCCGCCGTCCGCTGCCGCTGATCCCACCCGTTTCCGGCCCGCAGGTGGTCGCCGTGGCCGTCGATGGCCGCGAGCAGCGCCTCGACGCCCTCGCCGGTGGCAGCCGAGACCTTGCGGACGGGTATCCGCCAGCCGTCGGGCCGATGGGTGGCGTCGGCGGTCTGCCGCAAGGCCCGCGAAACCTCCTCCGCGCCGGGCAGGTCGGCCTTGTTGACGGCCAGCACGTCGCCGATCTCCAGTTGCCCGGCCTTGATCGCCTGCACCCCGTCGCCCAGCCCGGGCACCTGCACCACGGCGACGGTATGCGCCAGCGCCGCGATGTCGATGCCGTCCTGCCCGGTGCCGACCGTTTCCAGCAGGATCAGCGGGTACCCGGCGGCGTCCAGTGCGTGGACAACGCCCGCCGCCGCCGGCGCGAGTCCGCCGACTCTCCCGCGCGAGGCCATCGAACGGACGAACACCCCGGCGTCGGCGTGGCGCGCCATCATCCTGATCCGGTCGCCGAGCACCGCGCCGCCGGAAACGGGGCTAGACGGATCGATTGCCACCACCGCGACCGTGCGGCCGGATGCCCGGACCGCCTCGACCAGCGCCGCGACCAGCGTGCTCTTCCCTGAGCCCGGCGGCCCGGTGATTCCGACGACGTGCGCCTGCCCGGTTCGGGAATACAACCGGTCCAGTGCCGCAATGCCGACGGGATCCCGGTTCTCGATCAGGGTCAGGAGACGCGGCAGTGCGCGGCGGTCGCCCGCGTCCAGCCGCGCGACGAGCAACGCAGCGGCCTCGGCGGCGGATCGCTCTCCGGTCACGACGCGCCGTCACGCCGCGGGGCGTGCTCGCGCAGGAAACCGACCGCCTCGGCCAGCGAGGTGCCGGGGCCGAACACGGCGGCCACGCCCATCGCCCGTACCTCGGAAACGTCCTCGGCCGGGATCGTGCCGCCGGCGACGACCAGCACGTCGACCAGCCCGCGTTCGCGCAGTTCCGCCATGATGCGGGGGAAGAGCGCCATGTGCGCGCCGGAGAGGATGCTGAGGCCAACGACGTCCACGTCCTCCTGCAAGGCGGCGGCGGCGATCATCTCCGGCGTCTGGAACAGCCCGGTGTAGATGACCTCGAACCCGGCGTCGCGCAGCGCGCGCGCCATCACCTTGGCGCCGCGGTCGTGGCCGTCCAGCCCCGGTTTCGCGATCAGCACCCGGATCGGGGTCGCGCGCTCGGAGTGGGGGAGGGCAGTCGTCGCGTGGGCGTTCATTGGCCGTCCTGCGGGGATGCGCGCCGATGCGTCGGCTCAGCGGTCGTAGGTGTAGAACCCTTGCCCGGTTTTCCGGCCGAGCGTGCCAGCGGCGACCATCCGCGCCAGCAGCGGGGCCGGGCGGTACTTGTCGTCGCCGAGGTCGCGGTGCAGCGTCCGCATGATGTCGAGGCAGACGTCGAGCCCGATCAGGTCGGCCAGCGCCAGCGGTCCCATCGGGTGGGCCATGCCGAGTTTCATCACCTCGTCGATGGCCTCCTTCGTCGCCACGCCTTCGGAGAGCGTGAAGACCGCCTCGTTGATCATCGGCAGCAGGATGCGGTTGCCGACGAACCCCGGCGCGTCGTTGACGACCACCGGCGTTTTGCCGATCTGGGTGCCGATGGCCACCGCCCGCTCGACCGTCTCGTCGCTCGTCAGCAACCCGCGTACGACCTCGACCAGCGGCAGCACGGGCACTGGGTTGAAGAAGTGCAGCCCGGCGAAGCGCTCCGGCCGCCCGCTGGCGGCGGCGAGCCGGGTGACGGAGATCGACGACGTGTTCGACGCGAGCAGCGCGTCCGGCCGGGCGATCACGCCGAGGTCGGCGAACAGTGCGGTCTTCGCGTCAAGGTCTTCGAAGATCGCCTCGATCACGACGTCGGCCGTCGCGGCGTCGCCGAGGCCGCTCGCGGTCCGCAGGCGCTCCCGGTATCCGGCGACGTCCTCCGGCGTGCGCTTGCCCCTCGCGGCCAGTTTGTCCCACGCCGCGAGCACGGCGGCGTGGCCGCGTTCGAGGTTGGCGGCGTCGGCGTCGAAGAGCAATGTGTCGAGCCCGGCTTCGGCGCAGACCTGGGCGATGCCGCGCCCCATCGTGCCCGCCCCGACGACGAACGCGGACGCGGCGGGCGTGGGTGCGGATTCGAGCGTGGTCGATTCGGCAGCGGCGGTCACGGAATCTCCTTCGGCGGTCTGGGCGCGGCTCCTTCCCCGATTTTACGGGCCGCGCGGCGCATCGGCTCAGTTCACGGCCCAGCGGAACGGGTTGAAGTCGGTTTCGCGGTCGTAGACATCGACGCCCTCGTCCCGCTTGAGTTTGCCGACGATGGCGTAGGTCGCCGGGGTCATCAGGATTTCGATGCCGATCTTGAAGACGTAGTTCGAAACGAACACCGCCACCAGCAAATCGATCGGCAGCACGCCCCAGAACGCGATCGCCAGGAAGAGGGCGGTATCGACCGCCTGACCGACGACGGTCGAGCCGAGCGTGCGGGTCCACAACCAGCGCCCGCCGGTCAGGACCTTCAGCCGGGCGAGGACGGTGCTGTTGACGAACTCGCCGGCCCAGAAGGCCACGAGGCTCGCCAGCACGATCCGCGGCGCTTGCCCGAGGATGGCCCGGAAACTCTCGCCGAGTTCGTACCCAGGCGCGCTCGGCAGCGCGTCCAGCAGGGCGAAGAACCCGGCCGCCGCCGCGATCCAGAAGAAGCCGATCCAGATCACCCGCCGCGACCGCCGGAAGCCGTATACCTCGGTAAGGATGTCGCCGAAGATGTAGGCCAGCGGAAAGAGCACCGTGCCGCCGTCGAATGTGAACGGGCCGACCTCGACGATCTTGGTCGAGCCGATGTTGGACAACAGCAGCACCGCCACGAACGAGGCGGTCATCACGTCGATGTAGCGGAACGCCTGTGGTGCGCGGGTCCCGTTCGTCTGGTGCTCCGTCCGGTCGTTCATGCCGGCGTGGTTTCCGGCGTGGCCGGCGTCGTGCCCGCCGCTGGCGTGGCTGTCGCCGCTGGCGCGGGTTTCGGCTCCGGCGCGAGCCCCTTGCGGTTGCAGCGGTTGCCGGCGGCGACGATGCCCTCCTTCAGCCAGAGCGTCACGCAGTCGGCCGCCCCGGCGATCACCTCGGGCAGCAGTCGCTCCTCCTCGGCGCTGAACCGCGACAGCACCTGCGCGACGGCGACGCCGTGGCCGCGCCCGATGCCGATCCGCATCCGGGGAATCGCCGTGCCGCCGAGTTGCTCGGCGACGGATTTCATGCCGTTGTGGCCGCCGGCGCTGCCTTCGCCGCGCATCCGGATCGCGCCGAACGGGATGTCGAGGTCGTCGTAGACCACGAGGATGTCGGCCTTGGCGATCTTGTACCACGCGGCTGCTTCGCGCACGGCGTGCCCGCTGAGGTTCATGTATGTTTGCGGCTTGATCATCACGACCCGTTCGCCGCCGATGGTGGCGTCGATGATCTCCGCCTTGAAGCGGCTGCGGCCGGCGCTGGCGGCCGCCCGTCGCGCCAGTTCGTCCACGACCATGAACCCGAGGTTGTGGCGCGTTTTCTCGTACTCGCGGCCGGGGTTGCCCAGCCCTGCGATCATCTTCATTGGGGGTTGACATCCTGCCGGGGCGAAGGGCGCGCTGAGCGCCGATGCTATACTTGACGGTCGATTCTGCCACGTTCCCGCCAGTCCGCACCGGCCTCACCGCCGTCTACCAGAGGACCCTGCATGTTCGGGATCGGGTATCAGGAGATGTTCATCATCCTGGTGATCGCGTTGGTGGTCTTCGGCCCCCAGCGGTTGCCGGAACTCGCCGGGCAGGTGGGCCGCTGGGTGCGCCAGTTCCGCTCGATGACCTCCGACCTCACCGGCGAGTTCGAGAAGACCATTGCCGAGGTTGAAGACATCAAGCAGTCCGTCCGCCGCGAAATGCAGGGGATGATGGACGAGGTCGAGGGCGTCGCCGACAGCGTCAAGGGCGACCTCTCCGGCAAGGGCAAGGGCAAGCCCAAGGCGCTCGCCTCCGGTTCGAAGAAGCCGACCCCGGCGCGGCCCGCAGCAACGCGCTCCTCCGGCGGCAAGGCCAGCGTCCTGCCGCGGGCCACCAAGAAGGACCCGCTCTCCGATGTCTCGGCGCTCAGCGACGATATGCTGCGCGGCCCGGTGACGAAGCGCCCGGTCCCGGTCTCCACCAACGGGGCGTCGGCTCCGTCCGCCGAGGACGACGCGCTGGCCCGGGTCCGCAAGCGCCGCGCCGCCGCCGCTTACAGCCGGGGCGTCTGAGCCATCGGTCAGGTCCTCCCGAGCCCGTCGAGAGATCTCGTGGTCCGACGCTACGTGCGGCGTGCGGAGACGAGACCCCGCGACGGGCTCGGGATGACAGTGGGCGGCTGGGATGACGATGGGCGGCTCGGAATGACGGACCTTGCGCCGCGCCGGTTGGCCGCCAGGCCACGCCCGCACTAGCATTGCCGCATGAAGATGCCCGTCGCCGAAACCGCGCCCGTCGCGGCCGAGTCCGTTCGCCCGCTCTCGTTTCGCCTGCTCGCCGAGGACCCCGGCTCCGCCGCCCGGCGCGGCGAACTCACCCTGCCGCGCGGCGTCGTGCAGACGCCGACGTTCATGCCCGTCGGCACCCAGGCCACCGTCAAGACGCTGACGCCGGACGAGGTGCGCGACACCGGCGCCCAGATCATCCTCGCCAACACGTATCACCTCATGCTGCGCCCCGGGCTCGATACGCTGCGCCGGGCCGGCGGTCTCCACCGTTTCATGGGCTGGGACGGCCCGATCCTAACGGACAGCGGCGGCTTCCAGGTGTTTAGCCTCGCCCACCAGTCGAAGGTGCGCGAAGAGGGCGTTACCTTCCGCTCGCACATCGACGGCGCCCCGCACACGCTCACGCCGGAGCGGGCGATGGAACTCGAAATCGGGTTCGGCTCCAACATCGTGATGGCGCTCGACCACGTGCTGGGACTGCCCGCCGAACGCGCCGCGATGATCGACGCCACCGAGCGCAGCCACCGCTGGCTGGAGCGCTGCATAGTCGCCCACCGCGCGCTCGGCGGGGCGGAGCGCGGCTCCTTCCTCTTCGGCATCTGCCAGGGCGGGCTGGAGCCCGATCTGCGGCGCGACAGCGCCCGCTTCGTGGCCGAGGCCGATGTCTCCGGCTGCGCCGTCGGCGGCCTCAGCGTCGGCGAGCCCAAGCCGCAGATGGCCGCGATGCTGGAAGTCGTCGAACCTGAGTTGCCGCGAAACAAGCCGCGTTACCTGATGGGCGTTGGCTCGCCGGAAGACCTCTGGATGGGGGTCGAGCGCGGGATCGACATGTTCGACTGCGTGCTGCCGACCCGGCTGGCGCGCAACGCCGCGCTGTTCACGCCCGAAGGCCGAATCAACATCCGCGCCAGGGTCTGGGCCGAGCACCACCGGCCGCTCGATACGACCTGCGACTGCTTGGCGTGCACCCGATTCACCGCGGCCTACCTCCACCACCTGTTCCGGGCCAACGAAGTGCTGGGGTTGCGGCTGGCCTCGATCCACAATTTGCGCTTCCTCGCCCGCGAGATGGAGGCGATCCGTGCCGCGCTCGAAGCCGGGACCTTCGCCACGGCCAAGGCCGCGTTCGAGGCGCGATACCGTCCGGTCGGGACGGTCGGATAGCCCGAGGCCATACAATCCGCCGAGCGGACCGCGTCGCGGGAAGGACCGGCATGGGGAACGCACACGACGCCAGCGCCGAGATCGGCACGGACACGGGCACGGGCACGCGCTACGAGCCCGAGTTCGACCCGGAACGGGTCGGGCTGGTGGCGGCGGGCACCGACATCATCGAGATCGCCCGCATCCAGCGGGTGCTGGACGACTTCGGCGAACGGTTCCTGCGCAAGGTCTACACCGAGCGCGAACGCGAGCGGTACCGGGGCCGGGTTTCGGAACTGGCCGCCCGCTTCGCCGCCAAGGAGGCGACCTCCAAGGCGCTCGGCACCGGCATCCGCGGCATCCGCTGGAAGGAGATGGAAATCCTCTCCAACCGCCGGGGCAAGCCGATCCTCGTGCTGCACGGCGGCGCGGCGGAGCGGGCCGCCCGGCTGGGGCTGATCGCCTTCGACGTTTCCTTGACCCACTCGCGGACGGACGCGATGGCCTTCGTTGTCGCGCTGCGGCGGCCGGACCGCCCGGGCGGCGACCTGCAATCGGAACGGGAGTGACGAGCGTGCCGGACGATTCGACGAAGCGGCCGAACCTGGGGCCGAACGACACCGCAATGGACCGCGGGTATGCGCTGAAGGTGCTGCCGCGCCGGTCCTTCGGCGCCCACAAGTGGGGCGTCGGCGGGCTGGTCATCGTGGCCGGCGCGCCCGGGTTCGCCGGGGCGGTTATCCTGTCCGCGCTCGCGGCCGGGCGGGCCGGCGCGGGCATCATGAACGTCGCGGTGCCGCGCTCGCTGGCCGGCACGGTCGTCGTCCACGTCCCGGAGGCGGCCACGCTGTCGCTGCCCGAGGGCGAAGCGGCCGGCAACCGGCGTGCGCTCGACCTGCTGGAAAAGAAGATCGACAAGTCGGCCGCGCTGCTGATCGGGCCGGGGCTCGGCGAGGACGAATCGGCGGACGCGCTGATGGGCGCGCTCTTCGGAGGCAAGGCGTCGCGTCCCCGGATCGGATTCGGCTTCGGCGCGCCGTCGTCCGGCGGCGAGGACGAGGCCGCGCAGGGGATCGCCCAGGCCGCCGGCAAGCCCATGGTCATCGACGCCGACGGCCTCAACTGGCTTTCGAAGCAGCCGGACTGGCCGTCCCTGCTGCCGAAGGGGCAGGCGATCCTGACCCCGCACGTCGGCGAGATGGGGCGGCTGCTGGGCAAGGAATCGGCCGACCTCATCGCCGATCCGCTCGTCACCGTGCGCGAGGCGGCGAAGGCGTGGGGCCAGACGGTCGTCTTCAAGTACGGCCACACGGCGGTTTCCGACGGCGAGCACACGCTCGTCGCCGACGACGCACCGGTTTCGCTGGCGACCGCCGGGGCCGGCGACGTGCTGGCCGGCACGATCGGCGCGTTCCTCGCGCAGGGGTTGGCGCCCATCGACGCCGGCGCACTGGCGGTCTACGCCGGCGTGCGGGCCGCCCGCCGCGTCGAGGAGCGGGTCGGCACGCTTGGCCTGGTGGCGAGCGATCTGCCGCTGGCGATCGCGGAAGAACTGGCGGCGCTGGAGCGCGAAGCGGAGGACGCGGCGTGAGCGAGGTGACGAGCGGCGACGATTCCGGGGTGACGGTCGCCCAGATCATGCGGCGGCTGGTGCCCGCGGTCGGCCCGAGCGATTCGATCGCGATCGTGGCGAAGACCATCGCCGACCACGGCCTGCCCGGCGTCCCGGTCATCGGCGACGGCCAGTTGCTCGGCATCGTGACCGAGGGCGACATCGTCTTCCGCGAGGCGGAGGTCAGCGTTCCGGCGGTCATCCCGTACTTCGACGCGATGCTGGTGGCCGACGCCGGCACGCCGTTCGAGGACGACCTCCGACGGGCGCTCGCCGTTACCGCCGGCGAGTTGATGAGCGCGCCCGTCTACACCATCCGCGACCGCGCCACGTTGCAGGAGGTCGCCACCTTGATGAGCGAACGCAACGTCAACCCGGTGCCGGTGGTGGACGATTCCAACACCATCGTCGGCATGGTGACGCGGGCCGACCTGGTGCGGATCGTCGCCCGGCTCGAGCAGGCCGGCGGTGGCTGACAGGGATCGCCCACCGGGCCGCGCCTGGCCCGGGCGGGCGACCCGCGCCGAAATCGACCTCGACGCGCTCGCTGGCAACGTCCGCGTGCTGCGCTCGCTGCTGCCGTTTGGTGCGTCCCTCATGGCCGTGGTCAAGGCCAACGCCTACGGCCACGGCGCCCCAGTAATCGCCCGGGAAGCGCTGGCCGCCGGCGCGGAGCGGTTGGCGGTCGCCACGGTCGGCGAGGCGGCCGCCCTGCGCCGGGCCGGCATCGAGGCCCCGGTGCTGATCCTCGGCGCGATCGACCCGGTGGAGGCGCGCGCCGCGCTCCGGAACCGGCTCGAACTGACGGTGACGACCGAGGAGATCCTCGACGCCCTGGTCGAGGCCTCCAGCGAACTGACACTGCCGGAGGCGGCGCGGCTGCACGTGAAGGTCGATACGGGGCTGCACCGCTACGGGGCCGAGCCGGACCTCGCGCTGGCGCTCGCCCGCCGCATCACCGCCGATTCCCGGTTCGAACTGGTCGGCGTCTACACCCACTTCGCATGTGCCGACGAAGCGGACGACGCCTTCACCCGCGAGCAGGACGCCGCCTTTGCTCGATGGCTCGACCGGATGCGCGAACACGGGATCGAGCCGAACCTGCGGCACCGCACCAACAGCGCCGGAACGCTCGGCGGCTGGACGGGAGAGGCGGGCATCGCCCGCTGCGGCGTGTCCATCTACGGCATCGCGCCGTCGCCGGACGCCCCGCTCCCGGCAGGCATGCGGCCGGTGATGACGCTCCGTTCGCGCATCGCCCGCGTGTTCGACCTGCACCCGGGCGATACCGTCGGCTACAACCGGACGTACCGGAGCGAGGCGGACGAGCGCGCGGCGCTGGTGCCGGTCGGGTATGGCGACGGGTACCCGCGCGCCCTTTCCGGGATCGGCAGCGTATCGCTCGGCGGTCAGTCCGCGCCCGTTCTCGGCCGCGTCTCGATGGACCAGTGCGTCGTGCGCGTCCCCGCTGGCCACGCCGCCAACACAGGCGACGACGTCATCGCGTTCGGCTTCGACCCGTCCGGGGTAGCCCCGCGCGCGGAGGACGTGGCGGCGCTTTCCGGCACGATCGCCTACGAGGTCGTCTGCGGCATCGCTCCCCGGGTGCCTCGGGTGTACGTTCGATCCGGCGAGATCGTCGAAGTGGACGATCCGTTCGGTTGCTGACCGATGCTTCTGACCGGGCGCCGCCTCCGGGATCGCAAGAGAATCCCGAGCAGGCGACGGAG
>JAFAEX010000003.1 GCA_023423795.1 Chloroflexota bacterium
CTCCGCCAGCGGCGCGGCGTCGGGCAGCGCGTTCGGCGCGGGCTCCGGATCCGGCTCCAGCGTCGGCAGCGGCAGCGACGGTTCGAGCGGCGGCGCGGCCGGCGCGATGGACACCGTCAAGGAGCAACTCGCCTCGGCCAGCGGCAAGGCGGGCGAGGCGGCCGGGCAGGCGGGCGAGAAGGCCGCCGGCGGGCTGCACAAGGCGGCCGACCTGCTGCGCGACAAGGGCGGCGAGATGGGCGGCGACGGCATGGGCCAGAAGGCTTCGATGGTCGCCGACCGGCTCGAATCCGCCGCCCGTTCGCTGGAAAGCGGCTCCGGCGACGAGATCGTAGCCGGGCTGGAATCGATGGTCCGCTCACGGCCGACGCAGGCGCTGCTGGTGGCGGCGGGGCTCGGCTTCCTGCTCGCCAAGGCGACCCGGTAACCACGGGGGAAGGGCGGATCGATGCACGGGCACGTTCACGACGATTACGCCGGGCAGCCACCGCCCTTCGGAGACACCGGGGCGGAACGGCTGAAGCAGGAAGCCGAGAGCATCGGGGCGCTGGTCTCCGGGGTCGTTTCCGACCTGCAGGACCTGTTCCGGGCCGAAATCGCGCTCGCCAAGACGGAGTTGAAGGAAGACGCCCAGGCCACCGGCAAGGCGGCCGGGATGATGGTCGGCGGCGGCGTGGTCGGGCTGGTCGGCTTCATCTTCCTGATGCTGGCCGCGACCTACGCGCTGGCCCTGGTGCTGCCCCTCTGGGCGAGCGCCCTGATCGTGGCGGCGGTGCTGATCGTCGTCGCCGCGGTGCTGGTGATGGCGGGCAAGAAGGAACTTTCGGCGACGAAGCTGGGTCCGGAACAGACCATCGAGACCCTGAAGGAGGACCAGGAATGGGCCAAACAGCAGATCAACTCCGTGAAGAAATAGCCGCCAAGCGCGACGACGCGGCGGCCAAGATCGACCAGATCGAGGCCCGCGTCCAGGACCTCCCGAACCTCGCCAAGGAGACCGTGCGCGGCACGGTGGACGCATCGATCCAGCAGGCGAAGGACACCGTTGACCAGTCATTGACGCAGGCGCGGGAAGTCGTCGTCGATAAGGTGGGCACGATGAAGCAGCAGGCGGACCTGACCACGAAGATCGACGAGCGGCCCCTCGCCGCGCTCGGCATCGCCTTCGCCGGCGGCTACTTGCTGGGCAAGGTCTTCGGCGGCGACGACAAGTCCCGGCGGCACGACGACCACCGGCACGGGCATGGGCACGGCACCTACCGCACCGACTGGAGCCAGGCCCACTCGCACGAGCGCGGCGAGCACGGCGGGCACGGCGCGCACGACACCCACGGTGCGTCCGGCGCATCCGCGAACGTCGGCATGGGCATCGGCATGGGGCTCGCCACCGGCGCCTCCCTCCATTCCAGCGGCGCGACCCCCGGCTACGGCGACTTTGGCGGCGGCGACCACTACGGCCGCGGCCAGGGCCAGGGCCAGGGCGGCGGCGTCATGGGCGCGCTGAAGCAGGCCGCCCAGCAGGCCGGGCTCGACGACACCCTCTCCTCGCTCACCGGCGCGCTGGTGGCCACCCTCACCGACCAGTTCAACCGAACGGTCGAAGAGACCTTCCCCGATTTCGCCAAGCACCTGAAGGAACAGGGCGGCCTCGGCGCGGCGCAGCGGTCCGGCAGCTCGGCGTCCTCCGGCTCCGGCGGTGGCGCGTCCGGCTTCGGGTCCGGGTCCGGCTCGATGCGCGACAACCTAATGGGTTCGGGCGGGTCCGGGAGCAGCGGCCAGCACGCCGATTCCGGCTCGCGCGGCGCCTACGGGCAGGAGTGCTCGGCGGGCGACAACGCCCGCACCTTCGGCTCCGACAGCGAGCGCTCCGGCGCGGACTGGAAAGGCCCGTTCCCCTCCGGCGCGAGCGGCGCGTCCGTCTCCGAAATGCCCGGCGACGCCGCCTCGGCCGGCCGCGCCGGTTCCCCCGGCGCTACCGACGTGACCGGCTCGCCCACCCCGTACTACGGCGGTGGCTCCTCCTCCGCCGGCATGGGCGGGACCACCCCGTAGCGGGAACCCGGCTTCGCAACCGCACCGGAGACGCCCCGCGGCCGAGTTTGGTCGCGGGGCGTTGCCGCGTCCTGCCCGCACCGGGAACGGGGGACCGAATCCGGCTCGAACGGGAGCACGCCTCAGGCGACCACCCGGCTGCCGCGTCGGCCCTCGCCCGCGAGCAGCACCGCCACCGTCGCCACCGCCGGCAGCACCAGCAGCGCCGCGATCGCCGGGGAATAGCCGCCGAGCAGGTCGTAGGCGAACCCGAACGGCAGCGGCCCCAGCGCCGCGCCGACCACCCCGACCGCGAACCCCACGCTGCGGATCGAGCCGAGGTGCTTGCGCCCGAACCACGCCGGCCACGCCACGTCGGCCGCGACCATCCACAGCCCCGACGATGCCCCGCGCCACGCGGAATAGCCGAACGCCCACGCCGGGCTGTTCGACATCAGTAGGACCACCATCGCGACCAGCAGGCAGACCTGCCCGGCCGCGAGGATGAACCGCAGCGGGTAGCGATCCACCAGCCAGCCCGCCAGCAGCGTGGCCGGCACCCCGACGGCGGATTCCACGCTGAAGGTGGCGGCGGCCAGCGTCCCCGGCAGCCCGCGATCCGTAAAGATGGCGACCTGGTTGAACGCCAACCCGGTCACCACCAGCGACGGCACCGCGCTCGCGCCCAGCAGGCCCCAGAACGCGGGCGTCCGCAGCGCCTCCTTCAGCGTCGCGCCCTCGTCGGCCGATCCTTCACCGCCAGCCGTGCCGGTCGGCGCCCGCTCCCCGTCCGGGTGCTGGCCGACGTCTTCCGGCCGGTTTCGCACCGCCAGCGCGACCAGCGGCAACAGCACGAGCAGCATGACCAGCGCCGAAGCCCGGAACGCGCCGCGCCAGCCGAACGCCCCGATCAGCGCCTCGTTCACCGGCGGGATCGCGGCCAGGCTGAGGGTGGAGGCCAGCCCCAGCAGGCTGAACGCCCGCCCGCGCCGCCGCACGAACCATTGCGGCACGAGCGTCCGCGCGCCCAGCGTCAGCACCCCGGAGCCGCAACTGCGCAGCAGCGAAAAGCCGACCAGCAGCGTCAGCGCGCCGGTCACGGCACTCATCGTCAGCAGCGCGACGCCGAACCCGAGCGCGGCCAACGCCATCACCCAGCGGCTGCCCCAGCGGTCGATCTGGCGGCCGACCAGCAGCAGCGCGCCGGCGCTGACCAGCGTGCCCGCCGAATAGGCCGCCGAAAACAGCGAGCGCGACCAGCCGAGTTCGGCCAGCATCGGCTCGACGAACGGCGACACCCCGTAAGTCTGCCCCGGCCCGGAGAGAAAGACGGCGACCCCGGCCACGAACAGCATGAGCCAGCCGGAAAACCGCGTCCGCTGCCGCCCGTCCTCCTGCACCCCGCCGCTCCCCTCCTCGCCCGATCCCGCGCTCTCCGGGGTTCCCCGCCGCGTACTCCGCCCCGCACCACCGTCACGCGTGCAGCCTGACGCCGGCTCCGGGATACCGGGCGAATGTCGATCTGCGCGCCCTCGTCGGCAGCCGCTACGGCGGGACACGGCAACGACAACCCCGCTGGCCCGCCGCCTGCCGGTGGGAGGGAGGCGAAACGCCCGATGGTAACGATACCAAGACGCGCGTTCGCCTGCTCCTGCCACGCGTCCCCGTCGAGTTGGGAGGCTGCCGGCGCGACGCCGCCACCCGCCGGCGGTTCTCATACGAACGCATGGGGATGGACGAACGCGCGGGCGGTGACGCCCGGGTCGAGGGGTCGCGTCCGTTCCCATGGCGCATCGCCAAAGCGCGATGGCGCGAACCCCGCTCAGGCCGCGGCCGGATCGGGGCGACCGCCCGCGTCCATGCCATTAACGGCTAACCGACTCGTGCAGCATGTCAGCCCCGACCGGGGAACGCCACATACGAAGACCGGCTATTCGCGGCCGTTTCGCCCGCCCGCAACGCCGTGCGGTCGTAGGGGAGGGACCCGTGCCCTCCCGTGGCCCGAGCCGAGTACAAACGCGGGAGGGCACGGGTGTAAGGTGCCGTAGGGTAGGAGCGGCGCGGTGCCACGGCGGCGGAGCGGGCGGCCGGGGGCCGCGGTAGCCTGTCCGGGTTCTTGGCGGAACCGGAAGGAGGCGGCCGTGGCACCCCGACGCAG
>JAFAEX010000021.1 GCA_023423795.1 Chloroflexota bacterium
CACCCCAGCCCGGCTGGAGGGGCGCGATGATGGGGGGTGCTCAATTGATGCGGCCACCAGCGGCGCCTGCCCGGGGCTGACGGCCCGGGCTACGGGAACGAAACCCCTCCGGGGTTGAGACCGACGAACGCGTGCGCGATGCCCGTGCTCAGTCCCGGAGGGACTTCGTTGGCGTCGCCCGGATCCTTCAGCCCCGGGCGGGGCGTCGCCGGTGGCCAGGGTAGTTTGGCAACCCCCATCATCGCGCCCGCCCCAAGCCCGGTATCCGCGTCAACTAGGCAAACGCCATCATCCCCGGACGTCGTGACCGTTGAACGGCTCCTTCCGGCAGCCGACGTCATCGCGCGCCCTTCACCGGGTGGTCCCCATCATTCTGGCAAGCCTCTCCGCTCCCGGGCTATCGCGGCCAGCACCCGGAATGGACATCCTCCCCGGCGGACGTGCCGGGACCGCACCTACCCCGCCGGCGTCGCCGCGACCACCGGCGTGCCTTCCCCGTCCGCCGCCGGCAGCGGGGCCGACGACAGCGGCGCGAACAGCACCGCATTCGCCCCGGCGTCGGCGACCAGCACCTCGCCGCCCGGCGAAATCGCGACCCCGATCGGCAGGTCGAACCGCTCGCCGCCGGCCACGAACAGGGTGTCGATCTGGGTTCCGTCCGGCGCGAAGACCTCGATGGTGCCGGTGACGGACGAACTGGCGTAGAGGCGGCCCTCGGCGTCGAAGGCGAGGTACGGCTGGAAGCTCGGGCGGGCGCCGGTCGGGTCCGGGGCCGGCCACGACGGGACCACGAACTGCCGCACCGGCTCGCCCTCCGGGGTGAAGACGCTGATGCGCTGGTTGCCGGAGTCGGCCACGTAGACCAGCCCGTCCGGGCCGACCGCGATGCCCACCGGCTCGATCAGGTACTCGGGCGCCGTGCCGTAGCCGCCGAACGCGGTCCGGAACGTCCCGTCGCGGTCAAAGACCTGCACCCGCTCGTTGCCGGTGTCGGTGACGTAGATCGCGTCGGCGGCGACGGCGATGCCGCGCGGGCCGAAGAACGCGCCCGGCTGGTCGCCCACCCGCGCCGGGTCGTCGCCGGTGTCGGCCGCGATGCGCCCAGCGCCGTCGCCGGCATCCGGTTGCTGCCCGCCGAGTTCGAACAGGACCGCGCCGGCCGGGTCGATCGCCAGCACGCGGTGGTTCCACGTGTCGGCGACGTAGGCGTTGCCCGCCTCGTCGGTCGCGATCCCGGTCGGCCCCAGTCCGGAGGCCGCCTGCGCCAGCCGGATTCCGTCCGCGCCGTCGCCCCAGATGCCGAGGAACTCCCCGGCCGGATCGAAGCGCTGCACGCGGGCGTTGCCGCCGTCCACCACCAGGATCGTGCCGTCCGGCGCGACCGCGACGCCGATGGGCTGGTTGAACTGCCCCTCGGCCGCGCCCGGCCCGGGCCGCTCGTCGAGGGCGTACGGCCCCGCGCTGGCCGGCAGGACCCGCGCCGCCAGTTCCCGATCCAGCCCGATGGTGACCGGCAGCGGCGGCGGCACGGCCACGCCCTCGCGGAAGAGCAGGAACCGCAGGTCGTCGTACCAGTTGGCCGGCACGATCACCCGCCGCAGCAGGTCCAGCAGGTCGGGGTTCGCATAGCTCGACGGCACCCCGGTCAGGAACGGCGTCTCCGGCCCGGCGTAGCCCGCCGCGGCCACCGCTTCGGCGTCCGGCGAGATGACGACCTGCGCGCCGCTGGCCAACGCCTCGGCGGCCGGCAGCACGGTCGCGTCCGGGAACGAGCGCAGGTACCAGCGCCACGGCCACTCGACCGCCTCGTCCACCGCGACCGACAGGGCGTGGCCGCCGGTGACGTCGCGCACCGACCCGTCGGTGACGCCGACGTCGCGGGCCAGGCGCTCGAATCGCTCCACCGCCGGGCGAACCGCGCCGGTCGTCGTCCGCTGCGCCAGCAACTCGGTCCCCGTGCCAGCCCGCTCGAAGGAAAGCATCACGGCGGAGCGCACCCCGTAGGCGAGCAGGAAGGCGGTGATGACCAGCAACGCCACCTGCAACGGCTGCCCGGCCTCGCCCGCCGCGCGCGCCTCGCCGCGCAGCCGCCAGATGCCGTAGGCCAGCGGCACGACCACCAGCATCGTCACCAGCGCGGCCGGCAGCGGCCCGATTTCCGCCCCGCGCCCCGGCTGCCCGGCCCGGTGCAGGAGTACGACCACCGCCGCGACGGCAACGAGGAAGCCGGCCATCAGCAACGCCAGCAGCGCCCCACCGCGCCGCACCCACGCCCAGTCCGTGGTGGCGATCCACGCACCCAGCCCGATCCCAGCCAACAGCACCAGCGGCAACGCGACGTGGACGGCGTGCTCCGGCAACCGCCCGGCGGTGAAGCCCCAGAGCACGAACGCCGAGCCGAACCAGGCCGCGAACAGCGTGGGCAGCGACCGGTCGCCCCCGGCGCGGACGTTTACGCGGTGCCCGGCGACGGCGAGCAGCACCGCCACCGGCTCGTAGAGCAGCAGCGTCAGCAGGATCACCGCCGGCGCGGTCGCCAGCGCCGCATTCGGCCGGGTCAGCAGCGCGAACCAGTCGCCGAACGTCGCCGGGATGCCGACGAGCCCGGCCGGGTGGGTGAAAAAGCGGGTAAACAGCACCACCAGCGCGGCGGCCAGCGCGATGGCGAACCCCGTCGCCAGCCGCCGCTCGCGCAGCCGCCCGAGGCCGCGCCGCACGACCCCGTCCGGCTCCAGCGCGGCGGCGAGCGCCACCCCGACCGCCAGCGCCAACAATACGGACGGCGCGGACGCCCCGGTCGCCAGCAGCGCCGCGAGCATCACCCCGGCGCCGGCCGCCCAGCGGCCCGCCGCCGCATCGCCGGGCGCTTCCAGCCCGAGCCGGACCACGGCGACGACCAGCCCGAACGCCAGCGCCGCGCCGAGGATCTGCCCGTCCCCCGTGCGCGAGGCGAACACGAGCGTCGGCGAAACGGCCGCCAGCAGCGCCATCCCGAACGCGCCCCATCGTCCGACGACCGGCCGCAGCGCCAGCGCCAGCGGCACGATGGCGATCCCGGCCAGCGCGTCGGTCAGCCGGAACGTCGCGTCCGTCACGCCGAACAGGAAGAACGAAAAGCCGTCCAGCAGCAGCGGCAGCGGCCCGACCGCCGGAATCGCATCGCCGGCCGGGGCGGGCTGCCCGGTGTAGAGCAGCCAGGCGTCGAAGGCCATCCGCGCCTCGCGCGGGGCCAGCGCCCACAGGTCGAGCCGCGCCAGCCGCAGCGCGACCGCACCGGCCAGCACGACCACCCACGCGGCGGCCAGCCACGAAATGCCGCGGATCTCGAACGCGCGGTCCAGCGGCGACGCGGCGGGCAGCTCTTCGGCGGGGAACGGGGTCGGCGCGGCGGCGCGGTCGGTCACGGTCGGCAATCCTCGCGGTTCGCGGCGTGGCGCCGGCAGGCGGCGGGCGGCGGATTCGGGCGCGGCGTGGCGATGCGCCGCGCGGCAACAGCCGGATCATTATGGCGGCACCCGGGCGCACCGGGCACGGTCGGACGATGCCAACGCACGGGGCCTCGGCCGCGGACGCTCCCCCGATCGCGTATGGCTCCCGCGACGCGCTACGGCGCTGCCTCCTTCCCGACCGTACCAATGGACGTGCGACGCAGGCGCCACCTGCACCCGGCGCATCGCCGGAACGACGCGGCTGGCCGGCGCGGGCATGGAGGGACCGATCGTGAGCGAACGCCTGCAAGGCATGGTCGCGGTGGTGACCGGCGCGGCGCGCGGCATCGGCCGGGACACGGCGGTGGCGGTGGCCCGCGCCGGGGCCGACGTGGTCGGGATTGACATCGCCGTACCGGTCAGCCCTACCCTCGAGATGGAGCCGGCCACGCCGGCCGACATGGACGAAACCGGCCGCGAGGTCGCGGCCACCGGCCGGCGCTGGCTGGCGATCCAACTCGACCAGCGGGACATGGGCGCGCTCCGCCAGGCCGCCGACCGGGTCCGCCGGGAGTTCGGCGGGCTGGACATCCTGTTCGCCAACGCCGGCGTCCAGGCGATCAAACCGTTGCTGGGGATGGAGGACGCCGACTGGGCCGCCCAGATCGACACCAACCTCACCGGCACCGCGAACGTGCTGCGCGCTTTCGCGCCTCTACTGGTCGAGCGCGGCGGCGGCCGGGTCATCGTCACCGCCTCCACCTAGTGCCGCCGCGGCTTCACGTACGGCGCGTCCTATTCGGCCTCCAAGTGGGGTTTGTTCGGGCTGGTGAAGTCGTCCGCGCTGGAATGGGGCGAACACAACATCACGATAAACGCCCTCGTTCCCGGCCTGATCGACACGCCGATAACCCGGCACGAAGCCCGCTACGCCCAGGTGATCGTGGACGCCGGCCAGTAGCCGACCGGCGACGAGGACACGGACGAAGCGGCCGCGGCACGGATCGATCCACGGCACGCCACTCGGGGTGCCGTGGATCGATCCGGCGGCGATCGCGCCGGCCGTGGTCTTCCTCGCGTCGGACGACGCCCGGATGGTCATCGGGGCCTCGTTAGACGTCACCGGCGGCGATAGCGCTACCTACCAGTGACGGATCGCGCGGTCCGCTCCCCGTCCGCCGACGTACCGCCCGCGAGAACCCGCTCGTGATCGCCTCTTCGTTGCGGACCGGCATGACGCCGCCCGACTGCACTCCCGCCGGGGGTCCTCTCCTGCGCCGGTGCTGACGCGGACACGCGTCGTCCGGGACAATGCACGCATCGGCGGGATCGACCCCTGGGGACGGTCGCGAGGTCCGGACGATGACCGACAAGGCGTCCTCGTCGGTTCGGAACGAGGCATGGCTGGCAGCGGCGCTTGCCGCGGTCGCCGGCTACGTCGATGCCTTCGGGCTGGTCCGGTTTGCCACCTTCCTGTCGTTCATGAGCGGCAACACGACCCAGACCGGTTTCCGGCTCGGGCAAGGCGAACTGGCGCAGGCCGCGCCAAGCGTGGTCGCCATCGCCGGGTTCGTGGGCGGCGTCATGCTCGGCACGTTCGTCGCCCACTCCGGGTGGCGCTTCCACGAGCGGGCCCGCTTCGGCGCGGTCGCGGTCCTGCTGGCGGCGGACCTCGCCCTCTCGCTCGCCGGGTCGCCGCCGGCCGTGCTCGCCATCGCGCTGGCGAGCGTGGCGATGGGCATGATGAACACCACGATCGCCCGGGTGGGCGGCCAGGCGGTCAACGTCGGCTTCGTGACCGGCTCCCTGCACCAGATGGCCGCCCACCTGGCGAAGGGGATCATGCACAGGCCGCTTCCCAACGCCGAGGGCGCCTGGGACACCCATTTCCGCCGGGCGGCCCTGCTGTTCGGCATCTGGGCGGCGTTGCTGGCCGGAGCGGCCGCCGCGGGTATCGCCGCGGTCCGGTTCGGCGAGGTGGCGCTGGTGGCGCCGCTGCTCGTCCTGCTCCCGGTGGCCGCGTTCCACCCGCCCGACACCGAACCGGACGACGCCTGAAACGATCGGTGACGCCCACGTCGTCCTCCCAACGAGGCGTGTCCCCGTCGCCAGCCCGACTTCACGGGGCAATCGCGGAACCAGGGCCGGGGCGGCCCTGACCGTCCCGTTCGGCGCGAGAACGGCGTCCAGCCGCTCCCAACCGCGCGGGTCCGGGAGGAACGACACGGACTGCCCGATCTCGCCGGCAGGTCGCGCAGGGGATTGACGCCAGGCGATAATTGTAATAATGTCAGTTACGATAAGGCAGCCCCGGAAGCCGGCCACGCTGGCGGCCGATCACCGGGAGGCACGCGCCGTGCGGCGCACGAGGAGCAGCCGATGGAACAACCGGATATCTCGATGCTGGATGATCGATACGACGTGGTCATCATCGGCGGCGGCGCGGCCGGATTGGCCGGCGCGCTGGCGCTGGCCCGCTCGCGGCGGCGCGTGCTGGTGATCGACGACGGCCAGCCGCGCAACGCGCCGGCCGGGCACATCCACAACTACCTTGGGCGGGAGGGCACGCCGCCGGCCGACCTGCTTGCCATCGGCCGGGACGAGGTCGCTGGTTACGGCGGGCAGGTGATCGCGGCGTCGGTGGTCTCCGCCAGCCGCCTCGACGGCGACCTCGCGGAGCCCGACGGCGGCTTCGTCATCGGTCTCGCCGACGGCAGAGACGTGCGTGCCCGCCGATTGCTGGTAGCCACCGGCGCGATCGACGAGTTGCCGCCGGTGCCGGGAATCGCCGAGCGCTGGGGCCGGGACGTGCTGCATTGCCCCTACTGCCACGGATGGGAAGCGCAGGACCGCGCTATCGGCGTGCTCGCCGGCGGGCCGATGACCGTCCACGCCGCGCTGCTGTGGCGGCAGCTGTCCGCCGACGTCGTCGTGTTCCGCCACGACCAGCCGCCGTTCCCCGAGGAGGAGCGCGAGAAACTGGCCGCCCGCGGCATCCGCGTCATCGAGGGGGAGGTCACGGAACTCGATGTCCGCGACGACCGGCTCGTGGGTGTCCGCCTGCGGTCGGGCGAGGTCGTGCCGCGCGACGTCCTGGTCGTCGCATCCCGTCCGATGGCCCGCCTCGGGGCGCTCGCCGGCCTCGGCTTACATGCAGAGGACGTGGAGATGGGCGGGCAGGTCGTCGGCAGCCGCGTGCCCGGCGCCGGGCCGGCGGGAACCTCCGGCGTGCCCGGGGTCTGGGTCGCCGGGAACGTCGCCGAACCGATGGCCCAGGTCATCGGCAGCGCTGCCGCCGGCCTGATGGCGGGCGCCCACATCAACGCCGACCTCGTCGCGGAAGAAGCCGCCGTCGAGGTCACGGCGCTGCGGGAACGGGCCTCACAGGCGGGGCAGCCCGTCGCGGCGTAAGAGCGGGTGGCGCAGTCCGCCACCACCCCGTCATCCCGAGCCCGTCGAGGGATCTCGTCTCGTCTCGCCCCCTCGACTCTTCGACTCCTCGACTCGTGAACGAGATCCCTCGACAAGCCCGGGATGACGACGGACAGCATGGCGCCAAATGCACTCGAAGTCCCTTCGGTTGCCGCCATCCCAGCGCGACATCGCTCGACGTGACACGTCCAGCCAACGCACGAATTGAGGAACCCGACCATGCACCACCATCACCACCACCACCACGCGGCGGACGCCGACAACGAAACGATCTGGGACGGGATCTACCGGGAGCGACCCGAGCGCCCGTGGGACGGCGGCGCGAACGCGATCCTGATCGACGTCGCCTCGCCGTTGCCGGCCGGCACGGCGCTCGACCTCGGCTGCGGCGAAGGCAGCGACGCGCTGTGGCTGGCCACGCGGGGCTGGCGGGTGACCGCCGTCGATGTTTCCGCGACCGCGCTGGCGCGGGTTGCCGCCCGGGCGGAGGCGGCGGGGGTCGGCGACCGCATGGCGACCGAACGGCACGACCTCGGTAGCACCTTCCCCGCCGGGCACTTCGACCTGGTGTCGGCCCACTACGTCTGTTCGCCGGTCGGCCTGCCGCGCGAGCATTTCCTGCCGCTGGCGGCGCGGGCGGTAGCGCCGGGCGGCGTGCTGCTCGTCGTCGAGCACGCGTCGGTCGCCCCGTGGTCGGGGAACCAGGACCCGGCCGCCCGCTTCCCGACGCCCGAGGAGATCATGGCTACGCTTGCGCTGGAACCCGATGCGTGGAAAGCCGAGCGGCTGGAAACGGCGTGGCGACCGGCCACCGGTCCCAACGGAGAAACGGGCGAGGTCGCCGACAACGTCGTCGCGGTCCGGCGCATCGCGGGCTGACGGTTCGGCGCTACCCGGCCGTCGGTTCGATCGCTGCGTGTTCGTGCCCGCCGGGCGACATCGCGAACGGCTTCCCGGTCGCGCGGCGGACGTCGGCGGCGAGGTCGGCGAGCGTTACCTGCGCGAGGCGCGCGTCGAGCACGCGGGCGGCCTCCGCCATCGCGTCGTCCAACGCGTTCCTGACCGCCCCTTCGACGAGGCAGCCGGGGCGGCCGTCCCCAGCCTCCACCGCGACGGCCCGTTCGCCGAGCGCGCGCTGCACCTGCTCCAGCGTCACCTCGGACGGCGGGCGGGCGAGTTGCCAGCCGCCGCCCCGGCCCTTGCGGGACGCGACGATCCCCGCTTCCCGCAGGCCGGCGAACGTGCGCCGGACGACGACCGGATTGGTGCCGGCGCAGCCCGCCAGCTCCTCGGACGTCATCGCCGTCTCGGCGTGTTCGGCGAGGTGGAGCAGGGCGTGGACGGCAAGGAAGTAGCGGCTGTTGCGTTTCACGCCCCGAATCGTGGCTGGCCGGGCCGGGGCGCGTCAAGGCGGGCCGTTGCGCCGACGGAAACCGAGGATGATGGCGAATGCACCATTGGCGCGACCACCGGCGCGGCCCACCCGGTGATGATGGCGTTTGCCAAAATAGTCTGGGCATCGGCGGGGCGGGCGTCGCCGATGGCCGCACCTCTTTCGCAACCGCCATGACCCCGGTCCGGCGTTCCCGACGGTCGCATCCATACGGCAACAGTCGTCATCCCCGAGCAGGCCAACCGCCTCGCCGGCAATCAGTACCGGATCTCGTTGAACAGCGGCACCAGGTCGTTGCGGACGTAGATCCGGTACCGGTACGAATCGATCCGGGCCGGCAGGTCGCGGTACATCAGCAGCCGGTAGACGCGCTGCTGGCCCTCCGGCGTCAGCACCTGCGCCATGCTGTCGCCGACCGAGCGCAGGACGTCGAGCGGGCCGTGCGGCTGGGCCTCGTTCTTCCATGCCGAGCGGCCGGGGTTCAGTTCCGGCGCGAGCGCGAAATTGCGGTAGATCGGGTCCTCGGGGAACCACCACCGCAGCACGTACTCCGTGGCGGTGTAGTTGCCCATCCAGTCCTGGACCTTGCGGTAGTTGTCGCCGGCCACCAGCACCACCGGCGCATCCGGCGGCGCGGTCAGGTTGGCCGAAAACAACCGCCGGTTCGGGAAATCGCGCAGGTACCACTGCATCGGCCACGAGGTCCCGTTGCCGTCGTCGTACCAGATCTCTAGGTCCGTGCCGCCGGTCATCGCCTCCGAGAGCGCGGTCAGTTCGCCGGTCATCCGGTGGACATCCGGCGAGGTCTGGGTGTAGACGAGCATGTCCTTCGGCACGTCCCCTTCGAGGTAGGCGAGCCGCCACCCGAAATGGACCTGCAGCAGCGCCAGCAGCAGCGTCGTGGCGGCCAGCGCCACCGCGCCCGCCCGCCGCGCACCGCCGGTCGCGGCCGCGATGAGCAGCACCACCAACGCCGCGAGCGGCGGCACGGCCAACAGCCACCACCAGCGCAGGGCTTCCGGCGTCACCGTCCGCTCCCAGCCGCCCGGCAGGGGCGAGGGAACGAACTCGCCGTAGGTCAACCGGCCCGCGAGCAGGAACCAGGCGGCGGCGGCGGCGAGCAGCGCCCAGAACGCCCACCACGGAAACCCGCCGCGAACGCGCCCCGCCGTCCGCGCGGCCTGCCAGCGCTCGGCCATCCCGCCCAGCGCGGCGGCGGCCAGCAGCGTCGCCGGCAGCGTGATGTGGATCACCAGCCACGGCATCTTCTCCCCCGCCCACGTCAGCGAGAAGAAGATGGCGACGAACCAGATCGCCAGCAGTCCGTGAAAGAAGAAGCGCGGCCCCGGCAGCCGCCGGCCGAGCGCGACCAGCAGCGCCCGCCATCCAACGGCAACCGCCGCGATCGTGCCGAAGATCGCCGCGATCGGCTCGTACTGCGGGAACAGCAGCATGTAGTAGAACCACGGCTGCTCGCCGCGCCGGTAGTCGTGCTGGCCCAGCCAGTACAGCAGCGTGCCGTCGGTGGCCACGGTGGCGGTCACCAGCCCGTAGAGGTTGGTGAACATCGTCGTGAAGAAGACGACCATGATGCCGCCGAACACCGCCGCCGCGATGCCCAGCCCGGTCCGGTCCGCCCAGGCGGCATCGACCGCCGCGGTCACGCTGCCCGGCTCGGCGTCGCCCAGCAACGAGGCGACCCACCCCTCCCCTTCGCGCCCAGGGATGCGCCGGCGGTGCATGATCAGCCCGGCGGCGGCGACGGTGACGATCGCCAGCAGCAGCAGCGCCCACGGCAGCGGGTTTGCCAGCACGTCGCGGTAGAAGTCGAGTTGCTGCTGCCGCGACGGGTTCTGCCACGGAATCGTCGGCAGCGGCCAGCGGTCCGGCATCCGCGCGACCATCAGGACGGCCGCCACCAGCGCGACGACCGCCAGCGGCACGAGCGGCCGCAATCGGCCCCACAGCAGCGCCAGCGCGATCGGCGCGAGGAAGAAGACGACCAGCCCGAAGACGATCTCGTGGTTGGTGAACAGCACCCCGAGCGCCGCTCCGGCGACGACCAGCCAGCGCCGCTCCGGCCGCTCCACGTAGCGGGCAACCGCGATCAGCAGCACCATCGCGCCGGCGACGGTGAAGGTGTCGTGGCGGATGTATCGTCCCTGGTAGAGCAGCGCGGGCGACACCAGCAGCAGGAAACTGGCGATCAGCGCGCCCCAGCGCCCGAGTTGGCGCGGGCCGCGCAGGAACCACGGCAACGCCACCAGCAGCGTGCCGCAGACGGCCATCCAGAACCGGCTGGCGGCGTCGGTCGCGCCGAACAGCGCGTAGACCAGCGCGTTGGCGTGGAACAGGAACGGCCCGTGCATCAGCGGGTCGTGGGCGTAGCCGCTGCCGGTGGCCAGCAGCCACGAGTAGTAGGCGTGCAGGCTCTCGTCGTGGTGCAGCGCCCGCGACCCGAGGTCCCAGAACCGGGTGAGCGCGGCGGCGGCGATCAGCAGGACGTAGAGGATACCCTCCAGCGTGATCCGCAGCCGCGCGGATTCGGCGCGCGTCGGGGCAACGCCCGCCGTCGCCGTCGGTCCGGCAGCAACCGGAGCGGCGTCGAACACGGCAGGATCGGCGGTGGCGGGGCCGGCGGCAGCCGGAACGAGGGGCGCTCCCACGCGGGCGGAACCTCGCGGCGTCGTCGTGGCGTCGTTCGGCCCCGGCGTGCGGGGCGGGTGGCGCGAGTATAGGCCGCGACCGCCGCCCTGGTGCAGGGGAGGCTGCCCAAGGCCCGCCCAAATGGCGCCGCGCCAGGCCCAGCCCGGCCCGACAGCCCCCTTCAGACGCTGCCCGGCTCCCGGTATCGTCCGGCGCGATGGGCTGCCGGCACAAAGCGTGCTCCGGCGGCGCGGCGTACAACAGCACCGGCGGCCCGGTACGGAACCGGGCCGCGCACGGCCGCCGCACCACGGCGGCGCGAGGAGCCGCGATGCGATTCGGAATCCAGATCCCCCTTTTCGACGCGCCAGGCGGCGCGGCCGGCATCGGACCCGCCCTGCGCGACCTCGCGCGGCGAGCCGACGACGCCGGCCTCGCCTCGCTCTGGGTGATGGACCACTTCTTCCAGATCGAGATGGTCGGCCCGGCCGAGACGGACATGCTGGAAGGCTATTCGGCGCTCGCCTTCGCGGCGGCGGCCACCGAGCGCGTCCGCCTCGGCACGATGGTGACCGGCGTCACCTACCGCCACCCCGGCATCCTGCTCAAGACCGTCACCACGCTCGACGTGCTGTCCGGCGGACGCGCGTGGCTCGGCATCGGCGCGGGGTGGTATGAGCGCGAGCACCGCGGGCTGGGCGTGCCGTTCCCTCCGCTGGCCGAACGGTTCGAGCGGCTGGAGGAAACGCTGCAGATCGCGAAGCAGATGTGGGCAGACGACGCCTCGCCGTTCCGCGGGCGGCACTACACGCTGGAAGAACCGATCAACCACCCGCAGCCGCTGTCCACACCCCACCCGCCGATCCTCGTCGGCGGCGGCGGCGAGAAAAAGACGCTGCGGTTGGTGGCGAAGTACGCCGACGCCTGCAACCTCTTCGCGCAGGACCCGGCCACGCTGCGCCACAAACTCGACGTGCTGCGCGACCACTGCGAGGCCGAAGGGCGCGACTACGACGCCATCGAGAAGACGGTGCTCGGCCCTCCGGTGGTCCCGGCGGGGAACGGCGGGCACGGTCTGGAACCGGCGCAGGCCACCGCCTACATCGGCCAGCTGGCGGAACTCGGGATCGACCACTACATCATGCCGGCCAGCCTCGGGAATCCCGAGCCGCTGGACCTGCTGGTCCGCGAGGTGATGCCAGCGTTTGCCGACGGCCGCGCGTCCGCAGCAGGCTGACCTGCGGCGCTCACGCATGTCACCGAGAACGCAAACCGGGGCAGGGCGCTCGCGCCCTGCCCCGATCCGTGGCTCCGCGCCGGTCCCGGCGTCCGACACGCCGGGACCGGCCGAACCGGTTGTTCGCCCTTAGCGGCGGCGCAGGCCGAGGCCCGCGGCGCCCGCGGCGCCCGCGGCGGCGATCGCCGACAGCAGGCCGGCGTCGATGCCGCCCACACCGGTGGACGGGAGGGCGACGACCTCACCCGGCTTGCCGGGCTTCTCGCCGCTCGGCTTGCCCGGCTTCTCGCCCGGCTTGCCCGGCTTCTCGACAGCACCGCCGCCGTTGGTGTTGCCGACGATGATGGCGTTACCGGCGTTGCTGCCGGAGTTGATGTCCTGGACCGAGATGGCGCCGCCGTTGGCCGACGAAACCGCGCCACCGCCGTTGCCGGCCGAAGCGGTCTCGACGCTGCCGTCGCCGCCGCCGCCGCCGGCGGTGGCAACGTTGAAGCTGCCGCCGGACGCATCGGCGATGCCCGAACCGCCGTTGGCGGCCAGGTCGATATTGGTGGTGTTGGTCACGGTGCCGCCGGTGATGACCACGGCCGGGCCATCGTTCCCGCCGCCGCCCTTACCCTCGGCTCCGGCCATCCCGAAGCTGCCGACCACCAGGGCCAGCGCGGCCGTCGAAACGACCGCAACGCGCGAAATGCTCACGTTCCGGACTCCTCCCCTGTTGCGACGGCTTCAGCCGTCATCCCGAGCAGCGCACCCGCCGAGCGAGCGACGCCACGGGTCCCGCCCCTGCGGTCCGTGCCCGGCATCCATAACGCACGACACGCGGCCGACGTTCCGCGTTTCGTTTTCGGTTCCGCCGAAGCGGCGCCGGGTGCGTCGAGAACCCCGGAGCGGCGGACCGCCCTGGCGCCCGAACCGCACCGGCCGGATCGGCAACACCGACCGACCGGAACGTCCGGTCACCCGCCCGCACTCTAGCAAGCCATCTGCCGCAGCGTCAATAGCCGTCCAGTCACGGGTTCGGACACGCGAACGGGCCGCCCTCCGCGAACGGGAGGGCGGCCCGAAGCTCCGGGTCCAGGTTCCGCGCCTGCGAGGCAAGCGCGGAACCGTGGGGCCGGTTTAGCGGCGGCGCAGGCCGAGGCCCGCGGCGCCAGCCGCGCCAGCCGCGGCGATCGCCGACAGCAGGCCGGCGTCGATGCCACCGACGCCGGTGGACGGAAGGGCGACGACCTCAGCGGCCGGAGCCTCAGGCTCCCACGCCTTCTCTTCCTTGGCCGGCTTCTTCTCTTCCCAAACCGGGGCGACCGCGCAGCCGGTGTCGCCGACCACGATGCCGTTGCCGGCGTTGCCGCCCGAGTTGATGTCGCCGAGGCTGACCGCGCCGCCGTTGGCGGACGAGGCCGCGCCACCGCCGTTGCCGGCCGAGGCGACGTCGAAGCCGCCGTTGGTGACGCCGACGTTGTTGCTGCCACCGGAGGCGTCGGAGATCGACGTACCGGCGTCGGCGCTGATGAAGATGTCGGTCTGGTTGCTGACGCTGCCACCCGAGATGGTGACGCCGCCGCACTCGGCAACGTTGCCCTTGGCGTTGGCGCTGGCATCGAAGGCGATGCCGCCCATCAGGGTCAGCGCCAGCGCCGGAGCGATGGCAATGCGCGCGATCTTCATGGTTCCCGTTCTCCTCCCCGAGATGCTTCGACCGGACCCACTTCCCGGCCGATTGCACGACCCGCACCAGCGGCGCGGGCTTCCGGACGGGCCGGATGCCCGCCGCTGACGAGCCTAACCGGGAAGCGCCTCGACCGCCCGGGAGGCCGACGTTCCTCCCCTGGGCCGATGCGCCCGAACCGTGGCTCGACCGGACGGTCGAAACCGCCCTCCCCCGACACCATGCGCAGGATTTGCAGCATGCTGCCGAACCTATCTTATGGATCGGCAGCGATACTTGTCAACACGTCGGATGGGCCGTCGGTCGGGCTTCCAGTCCTCACCGGTCGGCGGCGGCGAGCCGCCGCCGAATAATGGACGCCGGACGGCCGCAACCGATTCCCTCGGCCACCGCCGCATCGCCGTCCTACCCATGCAACGCCCGCCCGGCCGGTCCCGTTTCGCGGGCGCCGCCATCCGTCTTTTCGGAGCTGCAAACGAGGGGTATTGACAGCCCCGCGACCGCCCGCTAGAGTGTACGTACAGTCCCGAGGGGCCGGGGGAACGACCACCGGCTCCCCAACCGGGAGGGCACCGGGCGTCGGCGTTCTGCGGGGTTCGCCGGCGATACCAGCCCCGACGGGATCGGGCGTCGGAACCGCGGCCGTTGCGGGGCGTTGCCGCGGGGATGCGTCCGGTCGGGGGAGCGGTGGTCGCCGGTTCGTCGGGGCTGTATCTCTTTGCCTCTTGCTGGTTGGATCGCTGTCCCCGGGCCGCGCGGCCCGGGGACGGCCGTGTTCGTCGCGGCGGCAGGACGGGTGCGGTGAACCAGCCCCACATGCCCAATGGCGGCGGCGGTTCCGAAACGCGCGCTTATGCGGCCGACGTCCCAGTGGTGACGTAGCGGGCCAGGTTCGCGAGCGACGACCGCGTGCCGGCGTCGTTGTCCTCCGGCCGGATGCCCGGCGGCAGGCCGTCGAAGGCGACGGTCACCTCCGTGCCGTTTTCGACTTCGGCGAGCGTCACCGTCATCGTCATCTCGCCGGCGAAGGCGGGGTCGGTGGTATCGAAGACGATCGCCTCGACGATCCGCGCCGGTGGATCGAGATCCACGAAGCGCGCCGTGTACCGATCCTCCCGCTCGTCGCTCTTGCCCACGCCCGACGGCTCCGACGCGGGATAGAAGAGCGACATTCGGTACCCGTCGCCGGCCCGGCCGTCGAAGGCGTGCACCCTTGCGGTCATCCCCTCCGGCGCTTGCCACGCTTCCAGCGCGGCGGGGTCGGTGAACGCCCGGTAGATTGCCTCGCGCGGCGCCGCGATCACCGCCGACGTCCGACTGCTCGCGGCCGCGTTCCGTTCGCCCACGCCCCTGCCCTCCCGCGCCCGGTTGACCGAGGCCCACCCCGGCTGGCCCGATCATGGCACACCACCACCGGACCACCGATCGCGTCCGCGCCCAACCACCAGCCACTCGCCACTCCGTCCCGGCTGGCCCGCGTCTTGCGTTCCG
Source organism: Chloroflexota bacterium (assembly GCA_023423795.1). Classification (GTDB taxonomy): domain Bacteria; phylum Chloroflexota; class Chloroflexia; order Thermomicrobiales; family UBA6265; genus CADCWF01. The sequence continues at coordinate 15,300 of JAFAEX010000021.1, forward strand.
CCGTCAGAATCCGATCCGCGTACGGATGCAATACGCCAGCCACGGAGCACCAAACGCATGACCACGCCGCTCATCGTGCGGCCCGGTAGCCGCTCTCCGCTCGGGGCGACCTGGGACGGCGAAGGGACCAATTTCGCCCTTTTCAGCGAGCACGCCACCCGCGTCGATCTCTGCCTGTTCGACGAGGACGGCAAGGACGAGCGGTGCGTGCGGCTACGCGAGCAGACCGCCCGCGTCTGGCACGCCTACCTGCCCGGCATCGGCCCCGGCCAGCGCTACGGCTTCCGCGTGGACGGCCCGTGGGCGCCGGAGCAGGGGCACCGGTTCAACCCGGCCAAATTGCTGATCGACCCCTACGCCCGCGCCATCGCCGGCACGGTCGATTGGGAACAGCCGGTGTTCGGCTACGCCTTCGGCGGCACCGACCCGGACCTGAACCGGGACGACCGCGATTCGGCGCGGGGGGTGCCCAAGGGCGTCGTCACCCACGGCGTCTTCGACTGGGCCGGCGACCGCCGCCCGAACACGCCGCTGCACGATTCGGTCATCTACGAACTGCACGTCAAGGGCATGACCGAACGGCATCCCGAGGTGCCGGAGGAATTGCGCGGAACCTACGCCGGGCTGGCCTCGGCCCCAATCATCGCCCACCTCAAGTCGCTCGGCGTCACCGCCGTCGAGTTGATGCCCACCCACGCCTTCCTCGACGACGCCCACTTGCTGGGAAAAGGGCTGCGCAACTACTGGGGATACAACACCATCGGCTTCTTCGCGCCGGAGGCCCGCTTCTCCTCCCGCGGCGACGCCGGAGGGCAGGTGACCGACTTCAAGGCGATGGTCCGCGCCTTCCACGCCGCCGGCATCGAGGTCATCCTCGACGTCGTTTACAACCACACCGCCGAGGGCAACCACCTCGGCCCGACCCTCTCCTTCCGCGGCATCGACAACGCCAGCTACTACCGGCTGATGCCGGACAATCCGCGCTTCTTCATGGACTACACCGGCACCGGCAACACCCTCAACGCCATGCACCCGCAGGTGCTCCAACTCGTCATGGACTCCCTGCGCTACTGGGTGCTGGAGATGCACGTCGATGGGTTCCGGTTCGACCTCGCCTCGGCGCTGGCCCGCGAACTGCACGACGTCGATCGCCTCGGCTCCTTCTTCGACGTCATCCACCAGGACCCGGTGCTGGGCGGCGTCAAACTGATCGCCGAGCCGTGGGATGTCGGCGAGGGCGGCTACCAGGTCGGCAACTTCCCGTGGTTGTGGAGCGAGTGGAACGGCAAGTACCGCGACACCGTGCGCTCCTACTGGAAGGGCGGCGACGTCGGGGTTTCCGAACTCGCCTACCGCCTGACCGGCTCCTCCGACCTCTACCAGGGGGACGGCCGCCGGCCCTCGGCCTCGATCAACTTCGTCATTGCCCACGACGGGTTCACGCTGGAAGACCTCGTCTCCTACAACGACAAGCACAACGAGGCCAACGGCGAGGACAACCGCGACGGCCACGACGACAACCAGTCGTGGAACCATGGCGTCGAGGGGCCGACCGACGATCCCGAAATCCTCGACGCCCGCGACCAGACCCGGCGCAACCTGCTGGCGACCTTGCTGCTCTCGCAGGGCGTGCCGATGCTGGCCCACGGCGACGAGGTCGGCCGGACCCAACTGGGCAACAACAACGCCTACTGCCAGGACAACGAGATCACCTGGATCGACTGGACCCTCGACGAGCGGGACCGGGCGCTGCTCCAGTTCACCCGCGACCTCGTCGCGCTGCGCCAGCGCCACCCGAGCCTCGGCCGCCCGCGCTTTTTCCAGGGGCGCACGATCCGCGGTTCGCTGGTGGAGGATCTCGCCTGGTTCCGCCCGGACGGCGAACCGATGACCGACCAGGAGTGGGAGGAAGGGTGGGTCCGCGCCATCGGCATGCGCCTCGGCGGCAACGCCCTGACCGAAACCGACGAGGCCGGCAACCGGCTGGTGGACGACGACCTGTTCATCCTGCTCAACGGTCACCACGAGCCGGTCCGCTTCTGCCTGCCGGAGGACGGCCACGCCGCGCCGTGGGGTGTGGTCATCGACACCACGCAGCCGGCGATCGAGGACGGCTCCCGCGAACTGGCGGCCGGCGAGGAGTTCGACCTGCCCGGCCGCTCGCTGATGCTGCTGCGCCGGCCGCAGCCGGTGGCGGATGCCGTTTCGGAGGAAGCGGCGAAGCCGGAGCCGGTCGGCGCGGCGGTGTAGGGGTCGCGCGGCACGAGCGGCCCGGGGCTGAAGCCCCGGGCCGAGGAGACAAAGCCGGCTGAAGCCGGCTGTCGCGAAGGGCGGCGATCCGTCATGTTCGGCCCCGGAGGGGCTTCGTGATATGAGCCCCGGGTTCACTCGGGGTCGTTCACACGATTCCAGCGCCCACGAAAGGCACACCATCGCCAATGGCCACACCCGCCGCCAGCACCTACCGCGTCCAGTTCCACGCCGGTTTCGGGTTCGCCGACGCCCGCGAAATCATCGCCTACCTGCGCGACCTCGGCGCCGGCGCGCTGTATGCCTCCCCCGTCTTCACCGCACGCCCCGGCTCGACCCACGGCTACGACGTGGTGGACTACGCCGCGCTGAACCCGGAGATCGGCGACCGCGCCGCCTTCGACGCCCTCTCGGCGGCGCTGGACGAGGCCGGCATGGGGTTGCTGGCCGACTTCGTGCCCAACCACATGGGCATCGCCAACGGCGCCAACCCGTGGTGGCAGGACGTGCTGGAGAACGGCAGCACGTCGACCTACGCGCCCTTCTTCGACATCGACTGGCAGCCGCTCAAGCCCGAGTTGCGCGGCAAGGTGCTGCTGCCCATCCTCGGCGACGCCTACGGGCTGGTGCTGGAGCGGGGCGAACTGCCGCTGCGCTTCGACGCCGACGCGGGATCGTTTGCGCTCCACTATTACGAAACCCCGCTGCCGCTGGCCCCGCCCTCGTACACGACCATCCTGCGGCGCGCCCAGCCGGCATTGGAGGAGGCGTTCGCCGACGACGACCCGCGCCTGCTGGAGTTCCTCTCGGTCGTCACCGCCTTCGAGCGGCTGGCCACGCAGCACGAAACCGATCCCGACGCGGTCGCCGAGCGGCGGCGCGAACAGGTCGTCGCCAGGCGGCGGCTGGCCGAGATCGCTGCGGCCGATCCCGCCGTCGCCGGGGCGATCGCCGACGCCGTCGCCGGGCTGAACGGCGAACCCGGCGACCCGCGCTCGTTCGACGACCTCGACGCGCTGCTGGGCGAGCAGAGTTGGCGGCTCTCCTCGTTCCGTACGGCGGCCGAGGAGATCAACTACCGCCGTTTCTTCGCGATCAACGAACTGGCCGGGCTGCGGCAGGAGGAACCGGCCGTCTTCGCCGCCACCCATCCGCTGCTGATGGACCTGATCGCCTCCCGGCAGGTCACGGGCGTCCGCATCGACCACCCGGACGGGCTGTGGGACCCGGCCGGCTATTTCGCGGCGCTGCAATCGGCGGCTGGGCGGGCGCTGCAGGGCGAGGACCCGTTCGCCGCACCGGACGAGTCCGCAAACGGCGACGCCGGCCGAAGCGATGCCGAGTCGCCTGCCGGGCACGACCCCGGCGACGCGCTGCCGCTCTGGTTGGTCGTGGAGAAAATCCTCGAACCGGGCGAGGAGTTGCCGGAGGACTGGGCGGTGCACGGCACCGTCGGCTACGAGTTCGCCCGCCTCGCCACCGGGGTGCTGGTCGATCCGGCCGGGCGCAAGCCGTTCGCCGACCTCTACGCCCGCTTCACCGGACAGGCGAAGCCGTTCCCGGACCTCGTCCACGACGAGAAACTGCGGATGCTGCGGACGGCCTTCGCCTCCGAACTGAACGTGCTGGCCCGCGCCCTCAACCGCATCTCCGAGCACGACCGCCGGACGCGGGATTTCACCCTCAACACCCTGCGCGACGCGCTGCGCGAGGTAATCGCCTGCTTCCCGATCTACCGCACCTACATGGTATGCGGCGAGGGAATCGTCGCCGACACCGACCGCCGCGCGGTCGAGGCGGCCATCGTGCAGGCACGGCGGCGCGCGCCCCAGATCGACGCCTCGGTCTTCGCCTTCCTGCGCGCCGTCCTGCTGCGGCACGCCCCGTCCGAAACGCCGGACCTGTCCGACGAGCAGCGGGCCGAGCGCTGCCGGTTCGCGATGAAGGTCCAGCAACTGACCGGCCCGGTGATGGCCAAGGGGCTGGAGGACACCGCCTTCTACATCGACGTCCGGCTGGCCGCGCTCGACGAGGTCGGCGGCGACCCGATGGAGTTCGGCGTTTCGCCCGAGGCGTTCCACCAGGCCAACGCCGAGCGGCTGCAACGCTGGCCGCACGGGCTGCTCGCCTCGTCCACCCACGACACCAAGCGATCCGAGGACGTGCGGGCGCGGCTGGCGGTCCTCTCCGAATTGCCGCGGGAGTGGAGGGCGGCGATCGTCCGCTGGGCGCGGCTGAACCGCCGCCTGCGGACCCGCATCGAGGGCGAGCCCGCCCCGTCGCGCAACGACGAATACCTCTTCTACCAGACCATCCTCGGTGCGTGGCCGCCGGGCATGACCGAGCCGGATGATGCGTTCGTCGAGCGGATCGCCGCCGCGATGCTGAAATCGGCGCGGGAGGCCGGCGTCGCCACCCGCTGGATCGGGCCGGACGAGGGGTACGAGGCGGCGCTGGACCGCTTCGTCCGCGGCGCGCTGGACCCGGCGCAATCGGAGGTGTTCCTCGCCGACTTCGCGTCGTTCCGGGACACGGTCGCGGTGCTCGGCGCGGCCAACGGGCTGGCGATGCAGACCCTGAAAATGGCCTCCCCCGGCGTGCCAGACATCTACCAGGGGACGGAGGTCTGGGATCTCAGCCTGGTCGATCCCGACAACCGGCGGCCGGTGGACTACGCCGCCCGCGCCGCGCTGCTGCGCGACCTGGTAGCCCACGACGACCCCGATCCCGGCTTCTCGGCCGGCCTGCTGTCCGGCTGGGACGACGGCCGCGTGAAACTCTGGCTCACCCAGCGCGGGCTGGCCCTGCGCCGCGACCACCCGGATCTTTTCGCACGCGGCGACTACCTGCCGCTGCCGGCGGAGGGCGAGCGGGCGGAGCATGCCCTCGCCTTCGCCCGCCGTCACGGTGACGAGGCGGTCATCGCCATCGCCCCACGGCTGGTCGCCGGGCTGACCGGCGGCGACGCGCGCTTCCCGCTCGGCGCGGACTGGGGCGACGCCCAGCTGCCGCTGCCGGATGATCTTGCCGGCCACCGCTGGCGCGACGCGCTGACCGGGGAGGAATTCTCCGCCGAGTCCGGCGCGCTGCCGTTGGCGCGGGTGCTGGCGACGCTGCCGGTGGCGCTGCTCGTCGCCGGGTAACGCGGAAACGGTTCGATCGCCGCCGCTCCGCCAGGTCGCACTACGCCGTCGTTCGTAGGGGAGGGACCTGTGCCCTCCTTTGCCCGGGGCCGCAAACCGACGCGGGAAGGCACAGGTCCCTCCCCTGCGAACGACGAACGGAGTCCGCACCGATCAGCCGAACGTCGCGCAACCCGTGCCGTCCCGCGCCGTCCTGCATCCCGCATCGCCCGGCCTGTCGCGAAACATTCAGCGCCGCTGTTCCCCGGCTGGCAGTCCTGCCCGCCGCCAGCCGCCATCCTCGACGCATGCCCGGGAGGCCGGGCTACGAGCGCGCAACGGGGGATGGGACGATGGAGACGATGCTGTTCGATCTGGCGACTGGAAAGATGAACGAGGCGATGGCGACCGCCGCGCGAGACCGCCGGGCTGCGGCGGCTGCGCAGCGGTCGGGCATGCTGGCGCGGCTGCTGGCCCGCCTCGCGGCGCGCTGAGCGGGCGCGTGGGCGCGTTGGTTGCGGAACAGTAGCGGCCCGGGGGTGAATCCCCGCGCTACGGGAACGAAACCCCTCCGGGGTTGAGAACGGGCGGTGCCCGCATCGAATACGCAACCGCCACCATCGCGACCGTTACGGGACCGCCCTCCGCACGGAGATGACCCGCGGCAAGAAGCGTGCATAGATCCAAACCGTCCACGCCGCGGCGCCACCGCGCTGTCAGCTCGGGTTGGACGCACGACGATTCGCCACGCGCATCACATGGGGACGGGGAGCACCGATGGCAACCGCCGACGCCGGCACGACGACGCACCACACGCACGAGACCGGCGACGCCGACCCGCGCACGCTCGGAGCAACCCTCGTTCCCGAGGGCGTGCGCTTCCGGGTCTGGGCTCCGAACGCGGAATCGGTCGAAGTCGCGCTGGAGGGGTCAGGAGAACCGCGCGTCTACCCGCTCGCGTGCGAGGCAGACGGGATGCACGAGGGCGTCGTGCCGGGCATCGGCGCGGGCGCACGCTACCGCTACCGGCTGGACGGCGGCGACGCTTTCCCCGACCCCGCCTCCCGCTTCCAGCCGGAGGGCGTGCACGGTCCGTCGGAGGTGATCGATCCCGCGTTCGCCTGGACGGACGACGATTGGCCGGGCCTCTCCGCCGACGGGCTCGTCATCTACGAACTGCACGTCGGGACCTACACCCCGGAGGGCACGTTCCGCGCGCTGATCGGGCAACTCCCCCACCTGAAGGCGCTGGGCGTCACCGCGATCGAACTGCTGCCGGTGGCGGATTTCCCGGGCGAGCGCGGCTGGGGCTACGACGGCGTTTCCCTCTGGGCGCCCACACGCCCCTACGGCCGGCCGGAGGATCTGCGGGCGCTCGTGGACGCCGCCCACGCCGCCGGCATCGGCGTCATCCTCGACGTCGTCTACAACCACCTCGGGCCGGACGGCAACTACCTGCGCGCCTTCGCCGCCGACTATTTCACCGACCGCCACCACACGCCGTGGGGCGAGGCCATCAACTACGACGGCCCCGGCAGCCGCCGGGTGCGCGACTTCGTCATCGGCAACGCGCTGTCGTGGCTGGCCGACTACCATTTCGACGGATTGCGGCTCGACGCCACCCACGCCATCCTCGACGATTCCCCGACCCACATCCTCGCCGAACTGGGCGACCGCGCCCGCGCCGCGTCCCGTCGGCAGGTCGTGCTGATCGCCGAGGACGAGCGCCCCGACCCCACCCCGATCCACGACCGCGACCGCGGCGGCCACGGGCTGGACGGCGTCTGGGCCGACGGCTTCCACCACGAACTGCACGTCCGCCTGACCGGCGAACGATCGGGCTACTTCGCCGGCTACTCCGGCACGGCGGACGGCATCGCGCAGGCCATCACCGAGGGATTCCGGGTTTCGCTCGACCGGCACGCCGACGGCACGGCCGAGGGCGCCGGGGTCGCCGCGCCGTGGCTGTGCGACGAGCCGGCGCGCTCCTTCGTCTTCTGCACCCAGAACCACGACCAGGTCGGCAACCGCGCCTTCGGGGAGCGGCTGGAGCACCTGGTCGGGCGCGACGCGGCAAAGGTGGCGGCGGCGATCCACCTGCTCTCGCCGGAAACGCCGCTGATCTTCATGGGGGAAGAGTTCGCCGCATCCTCCCCGTTCCAGTACTTCACCGACCACGAACCGGACCTGGGCAAACTCGTCAGCGCTGGGCGGGAGAAGGAGTTCGGCGGGCTGGGCCGCACGGAGGATCACCCCGATCCGGTCCCGGACCCGCAGGACGAGGCGACGTTCCTCCGCTCGAAACTCGACCTCTCCGAGCGCGAGACCAACGCGCCGATGCTCGCGCTCTACACCGAATTGCTCCGGTTGCGCCGGGACGACCCGGTGCTGCGGGTGCAGGACCGCGCCCGCACCCGCGCCGCCGGCCTCGATGATGCCGTCCTCGCGCTCCACCGTTGGACCGACGACGGCCACCGGCTGCTGCTGGCCAACACCGGCCCGGACGCGGCGCGCGTCGCCTGGGCGGATCTGCCCGCGTCGCTGGGGCTGCCCTCCGGCGACCCCGCGTGGTCGCCGGTCCTCGCGACCGGGGACGACCGCTTCGGCGGCACCGGGGTGTCCGCACCAGGGGGGAATGGCATCGACCTGCGGCCGCTGTCGGCCGTGCTGCTGTCCGCCGGGTAGCCGATCCGAAGACTGGCCACGGATGACTCGGAGATGCATCCTCGGGCCGGCATCAAAAAGCCCCTCCGGGGTGGGCACGACGGCCGCGCCGGCCGCGGCGCGGCCGGATTCGGCACGGTTCCGAGCGCTGAGGGTCAGCGGGCAGCCGAAGCATGGGAACCCCACGGCACATTGCCGTCATGCGAGCATACGAGTGCGACGACGGCCCGGCGTGGGGAGAACGCAACATGGCGACGACCGCGATCGGCACGATGCCGGCATCTACGGACGGTGGGGAGCCGGTCTCCCGCATCCTCGCCGAATTCCTCGCCGAGGCCGGCTGGGACGACCTGCCGCCGTCGGCCGTCGCCGCCGCGAAACTGGCGGTGCTGGACTGGTTCGGCTCCGTGCTGGCGGGCGCCCACGAACCGCCGGCCCGGATCGCGCGGGAGGTCGCCGGCGGGCTCGGAAAGGCCGATGAGGCGACCGTCTTCCCGAACGCGCGCGCGTCGGCCGCCGTCGCCGCGCTGGCCAACGGCGTCGCCGGGCACATCCTCGAACTGGACGACATCCACAAGGGCTCGACCGTGCACGGCGCGGCCCCGATCGTGCCGGCGGCGCTGGCCGTCGCCGAGCGGGAGCACGCCGATGGGCGGGCGTTCCTGCTGGCGGTCGCGCTCGGCTACGAAGCCGCGTTGCGCGTCGGGGAAGCGGTTAATCCCAGCCATTACCGCTACTTCCATCCAACAGGCACGGCGGCGACGTTCGGCGCGGCGGCGGCGGCCGGTTCGCTGCTCGGGCTGGACGCGGCGCGGATGCTCGACGCGCTCGGTACGGCCGGCACGACCGCGGCCGGGCTGTGGGAGTTCAACGCCGACGGCGCGATGAGCAAACACCTCCACCCCGGCAAGGCCGCCTTCAACGGCGTCCTCGCCGCCGACCTCGCGGCGCGCGGCTTCACCGGCGCGACGCGCATCCTCGAAGGCGAGCGCGGTTTCTTCCGCGCCACCTCCGCCGAACACGACCCAGCCCGGATCACGGACGGGCTGGGAAAACGCTGGAAGATCGAAGAAAACGGCTACAAGTTGTACTCCTGCTGCGGCCACACCCACACCGCGATCGACGCCGCGCTGGAAATCAGGGCCGGACTCGCCGATCCGGCGGCGGAGATCGTGGCGGTCGAGGTCGCGACCTATGGTCCGGGGTGGGAGATCGTGAAGGAACCCAATCCCTCGACCCCGTACCGCGCGAAGTTCAGCCTCGCCTACGTCGTCGCCGCCGCGCTGCTGGAAGGCCGGGCCGGGCTGGAGCAGTTCGCGCCGCAGCGGTTCGGCCCGGACGGCGTGCGGCAGCCGGCCATCGCCGCGTTCCTGCCGCGCATCGCCGTCCGCGTCGATCCGGACCTCACGGCGGCCTACCCGGCGGCGTGGCCCGCTCGCCTATCCGTCACGCTGGCGGACGGCCGCGTCGTGCGTGCCGGCGGCGATTTCCCGCGCGGCAACGCCGAGAACCCGGCTCCGCTGTCCGAATTGCGGGCCAAGGCCCACACCCTGATCGCGCCGCTCTACGGCGAGGCGACATCTGAGGCCGTGCTCGACGCGGTGCTGGAGATGGATCGGGTTTCGGACGTAGCCGCGCCGATGCGGTCGCTGTTCCCCGCCCCAGCCGGAGGAGGACCGGACGGGGAGCGCGCCGCGAGGGCCGTGCCGTCTCCTGCCGCGACTCCGGCTCCGTCGTGGTAGGGGAGGGACCCGTTGTAAGGTGCCGTAGGGTAGGAGCGGCGCGGTGCCACGGCGGCGGAGCGGGCGGCCGGGGGCCGCGGTAGCCTGTCCGGGTTCTTGGCGGAACCGGAAGGAGGCGGCCGTGGCACCCCGACGCAG
>JAFAEX010000028.1 GCA_023423795.1 Chloroflexota bacterium
CTGCGTCGGGGTGCCACGGCCGCCTCCTTCCGGTTCCGCCAAGAACCCGGACAGGCTACCGCGGCCCCCGGCCGCCCGCTCCGCCGCCGTGGCACCGCGCCGCTCCTACCCTACGGCACCTTACAACAGATCCCTCCCCTACACGATGGGGCGTTGCGGCGGCACCGAGCGGTGGCGTGTGCACGTCGCTCGCGCAACCAATCGTTGATAAGTCTGTACCGGCAGCGGCCTATACTCCGCCGATAGCGATCGAAGCCAGCGGAGGCGAAGGTGGCGCTGGACGGGGCAGTACGGGGAGCGGATGCGGGCGAGGCGGCTGCTCCGGAAACCGGGCGCGGTCCCCGGCGCCTGAACCTCCTGCCGAACAGCCTCGCCGGGCGGCTCTCGCTGACGTTCGCCGTCGCCGTCGCCCTCGTGATGGCGGTGCTGGGTCTTGCCCTCGCACGGGCGATGCAGGATACCTACGTCGATCGCATCTCCGGCACGCTCGGGCAGGAATCCCGACTTGCCGCGTTGCTCGTTGCCGATGCCCACGCCCAGGGCCAGGATCTCGGGGCGGTCGCCAACGAGGCGGCGACCGCGTTGGATGCGCGCGTCGTCATCGTCGGCGGGGACGGGAGCATCCTCGGAGACGCGGCGGCGTCCGGTGAAAGGCTGCCCACGGCCGACGGCGGTCTCTCGGACTCTCGCTACCTGTGGGTATCCGCGCCGGTTGAGAACCCCGCCGGGGCGGTCATCCGCGTCGGCCGGCCGCTGGGCGGCATGGACGGCGCGATGGCCGACCTGCGCAACCTCGTGCTGGGCGCGACGGTCGTCGCCATCGTGCTCGTCGCCGCGGTCGGCATCGTCGTCGCTGGGCGGATCGGGGAACCGCTGGAGGAGTTGCGCCAGCAGGCCGGCGCCGTCGCCCGTGGCCGCCTGGACGTCGCCGTCCGCCCAGCGGATACCCGCGAACTGAGCGAACTCGGCCATGCGTTCAACCTGATGACCGTCCGGCTCCGGTCGTCGCTGGAGGAACTGGCGCGGACGCGCGGCCGCCTCGAAGCGACGCTGGCGAACCTGACCGACGGCGTGGCCATCGTCGATCTGCGCGGCGTCGTCCTCCTGCTCAACCCCGCCGCCCGCCGGATGCTGGGCGCGACCGGGGCGACCGCCGGGCGTCCGTTTGTCGAGGCCGCCCGCGACCACGAACTCGACGCCCTCGTCCGCGCTGCGGCAACGGAGCCGGGCGTGCGGTCGGCGTCGGTTCGGCTCGGCCGCACCGGCCGCGCGATCGACGCGACCGCCCAACGCGTGGAATCCGGCGATGAGGCGCTGGTGATCGTCGTGCTGCGCGACGTGACCGAATTGCGGCGGCTGGAGAACGTCCGGCGGGAGTTCGTCGCCAACGTCTCCCACGAACTGCGGACGCCGCTGGCGTCGATCCGCCTCGTCGTGGAGACGCTCGAAGCCGGGGCGGTCGAGGAGCCGGACGTTGCCTACGGCTTTCTTCAGCGCATCGTGGGCGAAACCGACCGCCTCGCGCTGATCGTCGATGACCTGCTCGATCTCGCCCGGCTGGAGTCGGGCCGGGTCCGCCTCGATGTCGAGCCGATTCCCGCGGCCGAGTTGATCGCCGGCGGGGTGGACCGCCTGCGGTCGCAGGTGGAGCGTGCCCGGGTGGCGCTCGTCGTCGATACGCCGGCGGACTTGCCGGTCGTCCTCGCCGACCGCGCCCGCATCGAGCAGGTGCTGTTGAACCTGATCCACAACGCGATCAAGTTCACCCCGCCCGGCGGCGAAATCCGGATCGTGGCGGCATCCCGGCCCGGCGCGGTGGAGATTTCGGTCTCCGACAACGGCGCCGGCGTGCCGCCGGACGAAGTGCCGCGCCTTTTCGAGCGGTTCTACAAGGGGGACAAGGCCCGCCGCTCCGAGGGCACCGGGCTCGGGCTCGCCATCGCAAAGCACATCGTGCAGGCGCACGGCGGCACGATCTCCGCCGAAAGCACCCACGGGCAGGGCGCGACGTTCACCATAGCGATGCCGCTGTCCGGCCCGCCCATGCAGGACGAACCGGACAGCGGCATCGCCGGGTTCCCCGGCACCATGCGTTAGCGGATGTGGATCAGCGGTTGCCGGAGCGCGGGTCGAGCGCGTCCTGCAGGCCGTCGCCGAGGATGTTGAACGCGAAGACCGTCAACGTCAGCGCCACGCCCGGGAAAGTCGTGTACCACCACGCCTCGCGGAAGTAGTTGCGGGCGGTCGCCATCATCGTGCCCCACTCGGGGGACGGCGGCTGCGCGCCGAGCCCGATGAACGACAGCGACGAGGTGGCGAGGACGGCGTACCCGACATCGAGCGTGATCTGGATGATGACCACCGGGATCGCGTTCGGCAGGATGTGGCGGAACAGCAGCCGCGGCCCGGACATGCCCAGGCTCTCGCCGGCGGTGACGAAGTCCCGCTCCCGGATCGAGAGGATCTGGGCCCGCACCAGCCGGGCGTACCACGGCCAGAACACGGTGGAGAGGGCCACCATCGTCCACTTGAGTTCGCGCCCGAGCGTGGAGGCGATGGCGATGGCGAGGATCAGCGCCGGGAAGGCGAGGAACATGTCGGTGAAGCGCATCAGGATTTCATCGACGATGCCGCCGAAGTAACCGGCGACCGCGCCGACGAGCGTGCCAAAGGTCACCGCGAAGGTGAGCACCACGGCGGCCACCTGGAGGCTGATGCGCGCCCCGGTCATGATCCGGCTCAGCAGGTCGCGGCCGAGTTCGTCGGTGCCCATCGGGTGGGAGAGCGACGGCGCCAGCAGCTTCGAGCCGGTGATGTCCTGCGCGTACGGGTCGTACGGCGCGAGCGCCTGCCCGAACAGCGCCAGGATCAGGAACAGCAGCACGATCAGCAACCCGACCAGGTTCAGCCGGTTGCGGATCAGGAAGCGGTGGAGATTGCGCTTGAGTTGGTTGTGCTCGCGCCGGGGCGCGGCGCCGGCCAACGTGGCTGGGCGTCCCGCCGACGGTTCGGCGACGGGCGCGGCGGCGACGGACGGGGTGGCGGGTGCGACCTGTTCTGCACTCACGTGTAGCTGATCCTTGGGTCGAGGAACAGGTAGAGGACGTCCACCACCAGGTTCATCAGCACGAAGACGAACGCGATGATCAGCGTGGTCGCCATGGTCGCGTTGTAGTCAAGCCGCTGGATGGCATCGACAGCATAGCGCCCAATGCCCGGCCACGAAAACACGATCTCGACCAGGAACGCCCCGGAGAGCAGCAACCCGACCTGCAAGCCGAGCGAGGTGACCGTCGGCAGTAGCGCGTTCTTCAGCGCGTGCCGGTTGATGACGACCGTCTGGGCCATGCCCTTCGCCCGCGCCGTCCGGATGTAGTCCTGGTTCAGCACCTCCAGCATGCCGCCGCGGACCATCCGGGTGATGACCGCCAGCGAGCCGTAGGCCAGCACCACCACCGGCAGCGCGAGGTGCTTCAGGGCGAGCAGGAAGGTGTCCCACTGCCCGGCCAGCAGCGCGTCGATCGTGTAGAGCGTCGTCTTTGTCGGTGGCGTTTCGTAGCCGATCGGCAATCTGCCGCCGTCCGGCAGCCAGCCCAGCTTCCCGAAGAACAGGAACTGGGCCATGATCGCCAGCCAGAATACCGGCAAGGCCAGTCCGGAAATCGAGACGAACCGGGCGAGGTGGTCCGGCAATTTGTCGCGCTTCACCGCCGACACGACCCCGAGCGGGACGCCGACCGCGGTCGAAAGGATGAAGGCGTACAACCCGAGTTCGAGCGTCGCCGGGAGGTACCGCTTGAGGTCTTCGCTGACCGGACGGCGGGACGTGAACGAGTCGCCGAAATCTCCCCGGAGCACGCCCTTGACGTAGTTGACGTACTGGACGGGCACGGGGTCGTTCAGGCCGTACTTTTCGCGGATCTTCTCGACCGCGCTCTTGCTGGCGCGCGGGCCGGCCATCAGCCGCGCCGGGTCGCCGGGCACCACGTGGGACAGGCCGAACGTGATGACCGAAAGGCCGAAGAGCACGAACACCAGGAAGATCAGCCGCCGGACGATCAGGCGTGCGAGCATCGGTTCTCCTCGGGACGACGCGGGCGGCGAAATTCGCCGCCCGCGTCCGGCCCCGCTCGCGCCTTAGGACGCGGCCCGGGACATGTCGTAGAAGTTGTAGGAGTCGAGGTAGAGCGGGTTCGGGACGAACCCCTGGATGTCGGAACGCAGGACCGTGAAGCGCACGACCTGTCCGTAGAAGATGGCCGGCGGGTCCTGCTCGGTAATGATGTTCTGGGCCTCTTTCATCAGTTCGTTCAGCCGCGCCTCATCGGTGAAGTTCACCGCTTCGGCCATGATCTCCTCGAACCGGGCGTTCTCCCACGCCCCGCCGTTGGAACCTCCGTTGCCGATGTTGGCGGCGGTGAAGTTCGGTTCGAGCTGGTTGGTCGGATCGTTGTAGTCCGGCCACCAGCCCCAGCCGCCGATGACGTGCGGCTTCTCCTCGGTCGGCATGTCGCCGAAGATCGTCGATTCGACCGTGGCGTAGTCCACCGCGAACAGTTCGAGGTTGTAGCCGATCTCGGCCAGCTTCGCCTGGAAGAGCTGGGCGACGGTCGCTTCGCGCTCGTCGTTGGCGTCGAACATGTACTCCAGCGTCGAGCCTTCGGCGATGCCGCCGGCGGTCAGCAGTTCCTTCGCCTTTTCGAGGTCGGTCTGGTAGAGGAACACGTCCGGGTCGTAGCCGAGCGTGTTGTCGGAGATCGGCCCGGTGCGCCGCAGCATGCCGGCGAACACGGAGTTCTGGACGTCGTCGTAAGGGAAGGCGTAGGACAGGCCCTGCCGCGCCTCGACGGTGCCGAGCCGCGGCACGTTCAGGATCGCCCAGCCGACCGCCGTCGTCGGGTACTCGACGACGGTGATGCCCTCGGTTTCGCGCAGCGCGTTGACCGTCTCGGTGGTGAGGTTGTAGGCGGACGCGTCGGCCTGGCCCTGCTCCAGCAACTGGCGCCGGGTGGCCTCCTCCGGCACGACCCGGAAGATGACCTGGTCGAAGTGGTTGCCTTCCCAGCCCCGGTGGTAGTTCTCGAACCGCTCGAAGATCAGCCCCTCGGTCAGCGAGTTCGAGACCAGTTGGTACGGACCGGTGCCGACGGCGTTGGCCTTGAAGAACTCGTGGGCGAATGGGTCGTCGTCGGTCTTGTTCGCGTCCATCGCCGTCGGGCTGACGACGACCGGGCCGTACTGCGAGGCGAGCGCCGCCAGGAACAGCGGCTGCGGCTTGCCGAGGTTGAAGCGGATCGTCGTCGCATCGACCGCTTCCATCATGTCGGCCGATTCCATGAACCGGGCGATCACCAGCACCGGGGCGCCGCCGAGATCGAGGAAGCGGGTGAACGACGCCTTGACCGCCTCCGCGTCGCAGGGCGTCCCGTCCTGGAACGTGGCGCCCTCCGGCAGCGTGAAGGTGTAGGTGGACAGATCGTCGCTGACCTCCCACGACTGGGCCAGCATCGGGGCGACTTCGGAGGTCGATTCGCCCTTGTACTGCACCAGCATCTCGTAGGCGGCCATCGCCACCGTGGAGACGAGGGTGGCGTAGGAGTAGTGCGGGTCGATGTCCTCGGTACCGATGGTGATGATGTTAGTGAAGGTGCCGCCGCTGCCGCCGTCCTGCCGGGCGAACGCGCGCAGGCGCGGCGCGGCCACGGCCGCCTCCGGCGCAATGGCGGCGAGCGCGGCAAGGGTCGGCAGCGCCACCCCGAGCCGGAACCCGTTGTCCAGCACGGTGCGGCGAGACATCCGGCCGCGGCTGGCCTCGGCGATGAAGCGGGCGATCCGGGAATCCACCATCGGGGCGATCCTCCTGTCGTCGGTCTCGGCGCTCCAGCCAGCAACCGGCCCTCCGTTGGGGGTTGCGGGCTGGCGAGACCTCGGCGGTGTTGGGATACGTTGATGCGAATTGGTCGGCAATCATACGGAGGCACAGGAATGCAGCGCAAGCGGCGCAGCCGTCCAATCGCCGCCGGAAACGGGCGAAACCGTTCCTATCCGCCGGATTCCGGCCGTCCCAGCGTCTCCGGCGCCTGCCGCGCGAAGACCAGTGCGGCCGTCGTCGTCATCGCCGCGGCCGCCGCGTAGGCCGCCCGCGGCGACGCCGCGCCGGCGACGATGCCCAGCGCCAGTGGCCCGGCCACGTAGCCGACGTCGGCCAGCGTGCGGAAGGCCCCGAGGGCCGCGGCGGTCATCCCGCGCGGCGCGATGTCGGCCGCGTAGGCGGTGGGAACCGACCCGCCGATGCCGACCGCCGCCGCCCACACCGCCGGCGCCGCCGCGAACGCCGGCCACGAGGTGGCAGCGCCGAACAGCAGCATGGCGGCGCCGGCCACCATCGTCGGCCCGACGATGACGACCTTGCGCCCGAATCGGTCGGCCAGCACCCCGGACGGCCAGGCCAGCGCCAGCCCCAGCAGGGAAACGAACCCGAGCGCCAGCCCGATCTGGTCCGGCCCGAGCCCGAGTCGCTGTTCGGCGTCCAGCGGAACCACGTTGAACAGCGAGCCGGTGCGGGTGAAGACCAGCGAGAACGAAACGAATCCGACCGCCGCGAATCCCGGAGTGGACCGCAAGAGCGCCACCTGTTCGCGCAGCGGCAGCGCGGACCGCCGTTCGCCCGATTGGTGCATGCCGACCGTCTCGGGCAGTTTCCAGAGCGCCAGCGCCGTCGTCACCGTCGAGAGCAGCGCATTCGCGGCGAACGACGCGGCCAACCCGAAGTGGGTGGCCAGCATCCCGCCCGGAACCGGGCCTATGCCGACCGCGAACAGGAAGACGCCCTGTTAGAGGGCCATCACCCGGCCCCGGTTGCCGACCTCCGAAACGTCGGCGACGACGGTTTGCGCGCCGGTGATGACCGTCGCCGCGCCAGCCCCGGAGATGAACCGGCCGAGCAGGAAGATCGCGTAGTCCGGCGCGATGGCGCAGACCAGGTTCCCGACCAGCGTCGCCGCGCCGCCGAGCGCCAGCATGAGTTTTCGCCCGCGCCGGTCGGCCAGCCGCCCGGCCGGCACGTTGGCGAACAATCGGGCCACCCCGTAGATCGCGATCGCCAGCCCGATCGCCGCCGGGTCCACCCCGAACGCGGAGGCGTAGAGCGGCACCACCGGCACGATCGCCCCGAACCCGAGCTGGTTCACGCCGATCAGCAGGCAAACCCACAGCAGCGCCGACCGCTGCGCCGGATCGAGCGCCGTGCCGCTGGCCGCGCCCCGGAGCCGTTCCCGCACCGCCATCTCCGCCCGTCGCGCCGCTGACCGGCCGCCGATTGTATCCGCGAAGGGAATCCCCGCCGGCCGCCTGTGCGGAGCGCACAACGTCGGGCCTCGGTCGGCCCGCCCGCAACGGGCGGGCTTGCTACACTCCGAGGC
>JAFAEX010000041.1 GCA_023423795.1 Chloroflexota bacterium
GGGGGCGCGCCGGCCCCCCCGGGGGTGGGGGGGCCCGCCCGCATGCCCGGCTCAGCAGCTCGGCTGGCAGGTGCCGGTGACGCCGGAGCCGTCGTCGCAGCAGAGGAGGTCGCCGACGCAGGCGGAGTTGCCGAGCTGGCAACCGCACCCTTCGTCGCCGCAGGCCCCGGCCGACGCGCCCGGCTCGTTGCAGTTGCCGGCGCCGTCGCAGAACCCGGAGCAGCAAGCATCGCAGCCGTCGCTCCAGCTACAGGTGTTGCCGCAGTTCTGGCCGTCCGGGATGCAGGTGTTGACCGGTTCGTCGTCGCAGATGCCGTTGTCGTTGCAGTAGCCGGAGCAGCAGCCACCGCAATCATCGCCCCAGTTGCAGGTGGCGTCGCAGCCGCCGCCGTTGCTCGTGCAGGTCGGGCCGCAGGCCTCCGCCGGCTGGCAGGTGCCGGGGCCGCCGGGGATCGATTCGCCCTCCTGGCAACAGACGAGGCCGTCGCGGCAGGCGTTCTGGACGCCGCCGTTGCAAGGGCAGCCGACGTCGGTGCAGATCGAACCGGGGCAATTGGCCTCGGTCTGGCAGGTGCCGGGTGCGCCCGGATCGCCCTGGGCACAACAAATCAGCCCGTCGTCGCACGCGCCCAGCGTGCCGCTGGCGCAGGTGCACCCCTCGCCGGTGCAGGGTGCGGGCGTCGGGGTGATGCCGCACTGTTCCTCGGTCGCGCAGATGAAGCCTGACTGCACCGCGCAGCAAACGAGGCCCGCGTCGCAGGCGTTCGGGTCGGTGTTGTCGCAGTCGCACCCCTGCCCGGTGCAGGGGGTGGCGCACTCGGCCTCGGTGAGGCAGGTGCCCTGGCTGCCCGGCAGGCCGCCCGCCATGCCGCAGCAGACGAGACCGGCATCGCACGCGCCTTGCGTTCCCGTGGCGCAGGTGCACCCCTCGCCGGTGCAGGCCACCGACTGGTCGTCGCAGACGCCGTCGGCGTTGCAGTAGTTGGAGCAGCAGTTCGGGCACGCCTCGTCCGTGCTGCAGGAGCGCGGGCAGGCGCGGCCGTTGGCCCGGCAGGAGTTCGGATAGCAGACGGCCTGCGTCTGGCAGACGCCGGGGCCGCCCAGCAGGTCGGTCGTCGGGCAGCAGACCAGCCCGTCGTCGCAGGGGGATTGGGTGCCGGTGGCGCAGACGCAGCCCTCGGCGGTGCAGGGCGCGGGCGTCGGCGTCGTGGTCGGCGCGGGCGGCACGGCGGTCGGTTGCGCGGGAGCGGTCGTCGGCTGCGTCGGAGCGGCCGTCGGCTGGACGGGAGCGGGCGGCGGCGGGCAGGTGTTCGTGAACCCTTGCGTCGCAACCCCGTGGACGTAGGTGTCGCCGGAGATCGCCTCGTCCGGTGCGGGCAAGAGGTCGCCGAGGTTGCGGGCCACCCAGTTGGCTTCGGAGGCGGCGAAGTTCTCGAGGTCTGCCCGC
This sequence comes from Chloroflexota bacterium, assembly GCA_023423795.1. Classification (GTDB taxonomy): domain Bacteria; phylum Chloroflexota; class Chloroflexia; order Thermomicrobiales; family UBA6265; genus CADCWF01. The sequence continues at coordinate 1,448 of JAFAEX010000041.1, forward strand.
GAGCGGAAGACGGCGACGGTGGCGAAATCACCGTCCTCGTCCTCGACCGTCAGGTAGGCGACGAAGCCGGGCGCCTTGCAGGCGTCATCGACGTAGCCCTGCTGGAGCGCCCGCCGCACCCGGCCGGTCGGCCCGTCGAGCGTGTAGCGGCGGATCATCGTGTAAAGCGGCTGGCCGTCTTCCTGCGCCCGGGCCAGCGCCGCGGCCTGCTCCGGGCGGATGCCCGCGGCGGCGAAGACCGACGCCGCGGCCCCGACCCCGGCGCTGCGCAGGGCATTGCGCCGTGAGAACCGTCTGGCCAGCGTTCTGGCCAGGTTGTCGAAGCGATGCGCGTCCATCCGGTCTCCTCCCGCTAGGGCATCGTGTCGGAGTACCCGGCCTATCGCGGCGAACGTTCGCTGCCGTTCCGGCCGGGCATCGTGAATCGCGGACCCGTTACCTGCAACGCGCGGGCATGGGGTGGCAGTTTCCGTCAGGCGCCAGAATCCACGCGCGGGATCAGACGCAGGCCGGATGCCACCCAGCCGACCCGACCCTCCGCGTCGCGCACGAACGGCATCCGCTGGCGGTAGGAAACGCCCATGTCCTCCGCCAGGAACGCCACCGGGACGGGCGGCGCGGGCGGCGGGTTCAGCGCCGGAGCCCACGCCCCGGGCTGCTCCATCGCCTCGGTCGTCACCTCCAGGCCATCGGCCGTTTCGGCCAGGGTCTGGACCGTCCCGAGGTCGGCGTAACGCCCGGCGTACTCGGCGACCGTCTCCGCCGGCAGCGTCACGGTCGGCGCGTCGGCCGGCGCGATCAGCGCATGCATCAGGCCGATCTTGCCGGCCAGCGGGGTCAGCGCGGGGAACTGGGCGAGCGCGGCATCCAGCGCCGCCGTCGCCGACGCGCCGCCGCCGCCCTGCCCGTTGGTGAGCACGACGATGGCGAAGCGCTGGCCCGGAATGGCGACGAAATCGGTGTGCTGCGCGAGCGTGTCGCCGCCGTGGTAGAAGGCCCGTTCGCCCGCAACGTCCTGCACGAACCAGTTCATCCCCATCTGCATCGGAATGCCCGGAATCGGCATCGCCGGTTCGCGCATGCGCAGCAGGCTTTCGGGGCTGACGACGTTGGCCGGTCCTGCCACCGTTCCGGCGTCGAGGTGGAACCGCCCGTAGCGGATCACGTCGCGGGTCGTCGCCCACAGGCCGCCGGCGGGATCGACCGAGCGGGGAACCCAGAGGGGCGTCTGGACGGCGACGGACACCCTGCCGTTGATCGGCAGCGCCACGTGCCCGTCGGCGTACGGGCGCTGCCGCACGGCGTCGTGGTCAAGCAAGGTGTCCCCGAGGCCGAGCGGCCCTAGCAGCAGGTTGCGGAGGGCGGCGTCGTAGGTCGTGCCCGTCGATACCTCGATCAGCCGCCCGAGCAGCGAGAAGGCGGCGTTGTTGTAGGAGAAGAACGCGCCGAGCGGGAACAGTTGCGGCAATTGCGGCATTCGCTCGGCGACGTAGCGCGCGAGGGCGTCGTCGCCGTCGCCGGTGTCGAATCCCTCGTCCCCGTACCAGCCGGCGGAGTGGTCGAGGAGGTTGTGAACGGTGACCTCGGCCGCGACCTCCTCATCCATCAGGGTGAGGCCGGGGATATACATCCGCACCGGCGCGTCGAGGTCGAGCGCGCCCTCGTCGATCAAGCGCCAGATCGTCGTGCCGGTGTAGGTCTTGGTGAGGGAGCCGACCTGGAACAGCGTCTCGGAGGTAACCGGCCGCATCGAGGAAAGGCTGGCGAGCCCGAAGGTGGCGTGCTCCTCGCGGTCGCCGGCCAGCATGCCGAGCGCCGCGCCGGGCACGCCGGTCGCCTGCATCGCTGCGACCAACGCCTCGGCGACCGCCTTGAACTCCGGCGAGGCGTCGTGGGCCAGCGTGCTCGGCATCGGCAGCGTGGGCAACGAAGCGGACCCGGCAACCGGCGTTCCCGCGGCGGGCGTTCCGGCGGCCGGATCGGCGGTCGGCGTCACCACGGGCGTCGCTTCCGGCGTGACCTGCGCGGCCGTTCGTTGCCAGGGCGCGGCAACGGCGGCCGTGGCGGCGGCAAGCGAAATGGCACGGCGACGGGTGAGCGGCGCCGATCGGTATGCGTCGGATTGCATGGGTGCTCCACGTGTGTGGCCATCGGCGGCGCTTGGCTGGCCACCGAGGGTGTCCGGACGTGCATTGTCGCCGGTTCGTGCGTTTCATGCCGGCCCAGGCGCGGGAGCCGCCGTCGCCGGAGGCGGCCCGGCATTCCCGGCGCGGGGGGTGACCGACGCGTGCCCTCGCGACGCACGCCGCCATCCGGCCGTCGTGAACACGGCACGGGCTCTCGTCCGCCCGGGTCACCCAGGCGGCACCGGTTCCGAACCGCCCGCCTACACGAAATCCGGCTATTCGCTGCCGCTTCGCCTCCCCTACCAACGACGAACGGATTCGCGCGCCAACCAGCCGGATTTCGTATTACACCTCCGGTTCCAGCACCAATTTGACGCCCTCGCGCCGCTCGAAGCGAGCGAAGGCCTCGTCCCAGCGGTGGAGCGGAAAGACGTCGGAAACAAGCGCGCCGGTATCGACGCGGCCGTCCGCCAGCAGGCGCAGCGCGGTATCCCACGCGCTGGGCACCGAGGCGTTCGAGCCGGTGACGCGCAGTTCCTTGTAACAAACCTGGTCGAGGTCCCACGCGACCGGCTTGCCGAACAGCCCGATCTGCGCGTACTGGCCGCGCCGACGGACCAGTCCCAACAGCCCCTGCGCGCTCGGCCCGGCCCCGGAGCACTCGTACACCACGTCGGCGCCCCAGCCGCCGCTCATCCCGCGCACGACCTCGCCGGCGTCCTCCGCGCCGACGTCGATCGTCCGCGCCGCGCCGAGCGCGCGGGCCAGCGCCAGCCGGTGGCCGTCGGCGGCGGTGCCGAGGACGACGACGGTGGCCCCGCTGGCGACAGCGACTTGCAGTGTCAGCAGCCCGATCGCGCCGGGACCGGCGACCACCGCGAGGTCGCCCGCCGTCAGTTTCGGCAGTTCCAGCGCCCCGTGGACGACGCAGGCCAGCGGTTCGGTGAGCGCCGCGGCCCGGAACGGCAACCCATCCGGCAGAAGCCGCACGTTGCGCTCCGGCACGACGACGAACGGGGCGAACCCGCCGTTGACGGCAGAGCCGATCGAGCGCCGCTCCGGGCAAAGGTTCGGCGCGCCCTCGCGGCAGAAGCGGCAATTGCCGCAGAGGTGGAAATACGTCTCGGTGGTGACCCGGTCGCCGTCGCGCACGCGCGCAACGCCGGAACCGACGGCTTCGACGACCCCGGCGATCTCGTGACCGAGGATAACCGGCGGCTGGGTCGGGAACTCGTCGTGCAGGATATGGAGGTCGGTGCCGCACACCCCGGCGGCGCGCACGGCAATGCGCACCTGCCCCGGTCCCGGCTGCGGTTCCGGGTGCTCGGCGAGCGCGACGTTGCCCTCGCCCGGCGCGGTCTTGGTCACGGCCGGCATCGTCGCCCGGCCCGGCGCTGCTTCCGGCATCGCGGTCCTCCCTGCCCGGCGCGCATCGTCCGCCCCGTGGCGATCCGCGCCGGATGATACGGGACGGACGATGCGGGACATGCACACTGCCGGGCGGGGCGGATTCGGGATGACGATCCGGGCGGCGACGACGGCTGCCCGGAGTTGCAACCCTCACCTTTACCCACGTCTTTCGCCAGGCGTCTGGGCGGGCGTTCGGCCGGTGCACGAGGGCGGGATCTGCCAAGGTTTGCCGAAGTTCGGGCAACGCCCCGCGACGAGCGGGCACCGGCCGAGTGACGGATCGAGCCGTTTTTCGCCCCGATCACCGGAGGATTTTCACCACTGTCGAGATGTGGGTAAAGGTGAGGGTTGAAACCCCGGGCTACGCCAACGAAGCCCCTCCGGGGCTGAGCGCGGGCCGTGGCCGCCCTATTCTGGCAACCGCCATCTTCGCGCCCCTGCATTCGGGCGACACCGACGCGCAGTGTAGGGGCGCGAAGATGGCGGTTGCCGGTCGGTACCGGGCTGGCTCGGCAACGACTGCCGCGAGCACTCCAATAGGGTCGATACGCGACGGGTTCGCCGCGCCGTCGGGCCGATATCCCCTCAGCGGTTACGGTCGGGCGCGGTTGGGATGATCCGCAGCCGCGGGGCGTCAGCATCGATGGCTTCGTCGCTCGCGGCGAACGAGCCGGGCTCGCCTGTCCCCGGATCGTTGAGTAGTGCGGCGGGATGGTCGTCGGGCAACGCCTCCGCGACGACGGGATCGGATGACGCCTCCCGGTCACCCGGACGAGCGTCCGCATCCTCTGCCGACCGTGCCAACGCGACTTCGAAGGGCGAAGCCGCATGGATCGTCGGGTGGTCCGGGTCAGCATCACCGACGGCGTCCCACGCGGCAGCGTCCACGCCCGGGGCTGGCTCCGGTTCGCCAGCGTCGAACGCTGCCGCATCGTCCGACGCGGCGGCTTCGGCCACGTCGTCCGGGGAAGCGTCCTCGGCGGCAAGCGGCCCGGCAACGTGCAGCGTGTCGCCGTCGTCGAACGAGGGGCGCTCATCGGCATCGGACGGCCCGTCGGCATCCGGGTCGGCTACGGTAGCGAGGTCGCCCGCCGCAACCAGCAGACCGCCCTGAATGGAATCCGCAGCCGATTCGTCACCAAACGGCAGGATTGCGTCCTCGGGAACCTCGGCCGGCCGAACCGGGAGCGGCGGTGCGGGCGCGCCGTCCGCGTCGTCCGCGCCCGCGTGAGCCAAGGCGGTCCCCGCCGCAGCGGCACGGGCAGCGCGAACCGGCGGCGACCGGCGCGGCAG
>JAFAEX010000120.1 GCA_023423795.1 Chloroflexota bacterium
CTCGGCACTCGGCACTCGGCACTCGGCACTCGGCACTCGGCACTCGGCACTCGGCACTCGGCACTCGGCACTCGGCACTCGGCACTCGGCACTCGGCACTCGGCACTCGGCACTACTGAGAGGACCACGCCCCATGCGCGCCAACCACGTCCGTCGCCGCCTCGCCGCCGGGGAGCCCTCGGTCGGCACCTGGCTGTCGCTGCCCTCGCCGGAGGCCGCCGAGTACGTCAGCAAACTCGGCTTCGACTGGCTGGTGGTGGACGCCGAGCACAATCCCGTCGATATCCGCACCCTGGCCCAGATGTTCGCCGCCATGGCGAACTCCGCCACCGCGCCGATGGTCCGCATCCCGTGGAACGCGCCGGAGCACTTCAAGCGCGTGCTCGACGCCGGCGCCTGGGGCGTCGTCGTGCCGATGGTCAACAGCAGGGAAGAGGCCGAGCGCGCCGTGCAGGCCTGCCGCTACTACCCGCAAGGCGCGCGCAGCGTCGGCGGCGGCCGCCACGCGCTGTCGTGGGGAACGGACGCTCCCAGTTACTACGCCAACGCCAACGACGAGGTGCTGCTCGTCCTCCAGATCGAGCACATCGACGGCGTCAATAAGGCCGACGAGATCCTCTCCGTCCCCGGCGTGGACGCCTGCTTCATCGGCCCCAACGACCTCGCCGCGTCGATGGGCCTCGGCCTCGGCGTGCCGCTGGAAAGCGACCACCCGGAACTCTCCGCCGCCATCGCCCACATCCGCGAAGCGTGCATCCGCAACGGCGTCGCCCCGGGCGTCCACTGCTCCCACGCCGACGGCGTCAACCAGCGCATCGGCGAAGGGTTCCGGTTTTGCGCGATGGCGAGCGAACTTCGCTACACCCTCACCGGCCTTTCCAATGACCTCGCCCGCCTGAACTGGACCCGCTCCGCGCCGGACGAGATCGCGGTCGCCGACTCCGGGACGACGGTGCGGTACTAGGCTCTGTAGGCGTGAGACGTGAGACGAGGTGGCATCGTCGCGGCGTGGTGTCGGCGTCGTCCGCGTGGTTACGGCGTGGTGTGGTCTCGGCCGCGAGCCCGGCCCTGAAGGACCGGACTGAGGGGGCAAAGGACCCCAAGGGGCCCTGACGGGTGGGCGAATTGGGAGCGCCCTTCAGGGTGCTTTCCTCGTGAGCCCGGTCCTTCAGGGCCGGGCTCGCGGCCGGACGGGCAAGAGACCAGCATCCGCGGCGGCGTCCGGTTTTCGCGCTTCCCGTTCCGGGCCGGTGCGGCAGGGTCGCGCGGGCTATGATGCAGGCCGATGCAGGCGACTGCCGGGCGTCGGCGATTCCACGACGATGAGAAGACGGCTGGCGCGGGGCGAACCGCTTCCGGCTCGACGGAGGGCGCACACGGCATGGGGCTGGCGGGCGGGCACGACGTCCTGGCGGCGGCGCGGGCGGGCGGCTACGCCGTCCCCGCGTTCAACGTCTTCAACCTCGAACTGCTGCAGGCCGCCCTCGGCGCGGCCACCTCCGACCGCTCGCCGGTCGTCATCCAGATTAGCCCGCGCACCGCCGGATACGCCGGTCTGCGCCCCATCGCCGCGCTCGCAGGCGAACTCGCCGCCCCGCTGCCCATCCCGGTCGTGCTCCACCTCGACCACGGGCCGGACCTCGCCATGTGCCGCGACGCGTTGGACGCCGGGTTCACCTCGGTCATGTTCGACGGCGCGGACCTGCCGTTCGCGGAGAACGTGGCCCGCACCCGCGAGGTCGTGGCCCTCGCCCACGAACGCGGCGCATCCGCCGAAGCCGAACTGGGGCAGGTCGGCCACGTCGGCGACGACGCCGCGGTCGATGCCTTCACCGATCCGGAGGAGGCCGCCCGCTTCGTCGCCGAAACGGGGGTGGATGCCCTTGCCGTCTCCATCGGCACCGTCCACGGCATGGCCGAGACCGGCGCGGCGGTGGACATCGACCGCGTGCGCGCCTTGCGTGCCGCCGTTCCCGTCCCGCTGGTGATGCACGGCTCGTCGGGAGTGGACGACGCGACGCTGGCAAACGCGATCCGCGCCGGGATCACCAAGGTGAACCTGTCCACCGCCCTCCAGAAAGCGTTCATGAACGCCCTGCGCGACAGCGCCTCCCGGCCCGGCCACGAAACCGACGCCCGCGCCGTCCTCGGCGACGCCCGCGCCGCCGTCGAAGCGGCCGCCCGCCGCCGCATCGCCGTTCTCGGCTCCGCCGGGAAGGGGTAGCGCCGCGAGGTCGATCGGCGGGTTGGAGTCGCGCCGGATGAAGTTTGCCGAATCACGCCTGCCACCGCCGGGGATGCCCAGGGTTGATGACCGTTGCCTGGTTGATGCGGGTATCAGCCGAATAACGGGCGCGATGATGGCGGTTGCGTCATTGATCCGGACACCGGTTACGCCCGCTTTATTGGCCCTGACACGGGCTACGACCGCCCGGGGATGATGGCGTTTGCCAAAACAGTCTTGGCATCGGCGGGGCGGGCGCGATTCATCGCGCCCGCCGCTAGGCCGGTATCCGGATCAGATAGGCAAACGGCATCGTCGCGCCCGCCCCGCCGATGCCAAGACTGTTTTGGCAACCACCAACAATCCCGGGAGGGTGCGACCGCTTCCCGGATCACCACATCACGCCCCATCATCGCGCTCGCCTTCTCGGTGGCCGAGCACGTTTTGCAACCGCCGTCCGCAACAGCGAAACGGGCCGGCGCGTACATCGCGCCGGCCCGTTTCGCTGTTGCACTCGTTGCGGCTAGTGCCCGCCAACCGGCCGGAAGCCCGCCGCTTCCGCCGCCTCCGGGCTGGCGAAGCAGTATTCGGGGATCGTGCGGTCGTAACTCCCTTGGTGCGGCTTGTGGTAGATGCCGGAATCCGCATTGCCCTTGATCGGGTAGCCCGGCGGGCACTCCCGCGAGCCGTCGCCGGGCACCGACTCGGCGTTCGGCGCCGAAGCGGTCGGCGGAGCCGGAACGTCCGTGCCGGCCACGACCAGATCGTCGCCCGGCGCGGCGGCATCCGCGCTCGCGGAGTCGCCCTCGCCGCGTTCGGCGCCGGAGCCAGCCCATCCGGTCGATTCGCTGCCGCCGAGGCGATTCGCGCCGGCTGGGCGCTCGCTGGTCACGGCATCGCCTGTCATAGCGCCGGCGTAATCGCCGCCGGTCTCCGCCCGCTCGCCCGAGGTTCCGGACGACGCCGACTGCGCGGTGCCCCGGATGCCGAGCGCGGCGCTCCCGGACGCCAGCGCGTCGCCGGTGGACTGGCCTTCCCGCCCGTGTCCGCCGCTTCGCTCCCGGTCCTGCTCCTGACCGCTTCCTCGCTCCTGCGATTGGTCCTGGCGCTGCTCGCCGCCCTGTCCCGGCAGCACGCTCACCACGCGGTCGGCGGCCTCGCGGACGATCCCCTGCGCCGCCCCGGGGAGCCCCTCGACGGCATCCCGCGCGGCCTCGGGCATCCCCGCGACGGCCTCACGCGCCACGGCCGGGATGTTCTCGACGGCGCTCCGCGCCGCCGGAATCCCCTCCCGCGCGATACCCTGCACGGCCTCGGGAATCCCCTCGGGGATGGCCGCCGAAAGGTCCGCCGCCGACGGCATCTCCATCGCCTGCGGTTGCTGCGGGCGGACGTAGATCCGGCCGTCGCGCACGTCCGTCTCGAACCGCGGCTGCGGCGACGTCGCCGGGCCGTGCACCACCCCGCCGTCGCGCAGGCGGAACACCGACCCGTGCCACGGGCACTCCACACAGTCGTTCTCGATCTTCCCCTCGTCCAGCGGCCCGCCGAGGTGCGAGCACACCGCGCCGATCGCGTGGATGCCGTGCTCGTCCCGGTAGAGCATCACCGGAGTATCGCCCACGTCCACCCGGACCGGCGTGTTTTCCGGCAGATCGTCCTCGGCCAGCACGTCGGTCCAGTCGTCCGGCGGCGACTGGAAGGCGTTGCGATCGACGCCCACGCCCATCTGGTAGGCCAACTCGCCGCCGACCCACCCGGAGGCCATCGTCACCGCCAGCCCCAGCGTCGAGAGCGCGACGCCGCCGGTGCGGTTCCCGTTGCGGCGGGCGATGGACGACCCGAGGTAGCAGGCCGTCCCTGCCGTGTTGAGGATCGCGTGCAGCGCCCCGAGGCGGCGCGGCCCCTCGTCGTTGGTGGCATCCCGCCACTGCGCCGCGCCCGACACCGCGGCGAGCCCGGCCGAGGCGAGCCCGAGATCCAGCGTCAGGTCGGCGGCGCGCTCCTCCCCCAACAGGTCGAAGATCGCGCTGGCGGTCCAGCACCCGACCGGCAGCGCCACGACCGCCGGATGCAGCGGGTGCCCGAGCCAGACGCCGTACAGCGCGTCCTTCAGCCCGCGCGGCGCGTCCTCCCCGAGGATCGGCTCGGTGGCCGCGATCAGCGTCTCGGCGGCGCCATCCAGCCACGGCATCGAGGCGGCAAGGCGATCGGCGGTATCTGGTTCCATCGGTGTCCTCCTGCGCGCCGAACGGCGATTCCAGCCATTGCTAGCGCAGGAGGCGTGCCCCGCACGAGTCGAGGAGGCGAGGAGTCGAGAAGTCGAGGAGATAGGGGGAGGGAACCGGGTACGGCGACGGCCGAGGCTCTCGACGGCCCGGAGAGGCCCGGCCCTGAAGAACCGGGCTGAGGAGACGAAGCATGCTGATGACGTTTGCCTTATCGATCCGGATGCTGGCGACCGGCGGGCGCGATGATGGCGGTTGCCAAAAATAGGGCGGTCACCGTCCGTTCTCAACCCCGGAGGGGTTTCGTTCCCGTAACCCGGGGTTTCAACCCCCGGGCGGGCGCAGCCGGTGGCCGGATCAATTTGGCAACCGCATCAACCCCACGGGCGTGACGGGTGCACGGGTCCATAAGGCAAACGCCAAAAAACGAGCGACGTCACTTGGCCGCGACAACGTCAGGGCCCTTCAGGGCCGGGCTTTCCGTGCGGCCGCTCGGGAACTGGCAAACGCCCACCGGACCACCATACCGTCCACTCCTCGACTCCTCGGCGCGCACAAGGCACGATTCGGGGCACCGGAGATCGCGGCGAGGCAAGCGAGGTCGGCATGGGCGGCGGCGAGGCGGGGCGGTACGACGTCATCGTGGTCGGGGTCGGGGCGATGGGATCGTCCGCCTGCTACCACCTCGCGCGGCGCGGCCTGCGCGTCCTCGGGCTGGAGCGGTTCGACATCCCCCACACGATGGGCTCCTCGCACGGCTACACCCGGATCATCCGGCTCGCCTACTACGAACACCCGAGTTACGTCCCGCTCCTGCGCCGGGCCTTCGACCTCTGGCGCGACCTCGAGGCCGAATCGGGCGACGCGCTCCTGCACGTCACCGGCTCGATCGACGCGGGGCCGGAGGACGACTGGGTGTTCGCCGGTTCGCTCGCCTCCTGCCGCGAGCACGGTCTGGCCCACGAGGTGCTGGACCACGACGCCCTCGCCGATCGCTTCCCCGGCTACCGCCTGCCGCCGGGGCACTTCGCCCTGTTCCAGCCCGAGGGCGGGTTCCTCACGCCCGAAGCCTGCATCGTCGCCCAGACCAACGGCGCGACCGCCGCCGGCGCGACCATCCGCGCCCGCGAACCGGTGCTCGAATGGCGGGAAGAACCCGGCGGCGTCGCCGTGCGGACCGAGCGCGGCACGTACCGCGCCGACCAACTCGTGCTCGCCGCCGGCGCATGGATGGGCAAACTCTGGGACCTGCCGCCCGCGCTCGCCGTGCCGGAGCGGCAGGTGCTGGGCTGGTTCCAGCCGCTGCGCCCGGAGCGGTTCGCGCCGGCGACGTTCCCCGTCTTCAACCTCGCGGTGGAGGAGGGCCGCTACTACGGCTTTCCCATCTTCGGCGTGCCCGGGTTCAAACTCGGCCGCTACCACCACCTCGACGAGCGGGTCGATCCCGACGCCTTCGACCGCGAGCCGAACGCCGCCGACGAAGCCATCCTGCGCGTCGTCACCGAGCGCTACTTCCCCGACGCCGCCGGCCCGACCGTCGGCCTGCGCGCCTGCATGTTCACCAACACCCCGGACGAGCATTTCATCATCGACCGCCACCCGGCGCACGAACGGGTCGTCGTCGCTTCCCCCTGCTCCGGCCACGGCTTCAAGTTCGCCTCCGTCGTCGGCGAGATCCTGGCCGACCTCGTCCAGCGCGGGGAAAGCCGGCACGAGATCGGCTGGCTGCGGGCGAATCGGTTTGCTCGAGCCAAGTGAGGCGTGGCACGAGCATGGACGAGGCCGATGTTGGCCTCGCCCCGTTCGCCGCGATGGTTGACCCGATCGGCCGGGCCGCCCGACCGGGGTGCTTCGGCAACCGCCGTCATCCCCCCCGCCCGTCGCTCAACACGAGCACACGCAGTCATCGCCGGGCGGCTGCGTCCGGGGTCCGCGCTCGATGGGCAATCGCCGACCGCCGCGCGCACGTTCTCGTTTGCCGCGTGGCCCTGGTCGGCGCCGTTTTGCTTACCGCGGGCCGGGCGCGAGTCCAGCGAGGTCGGCCGGCGACGATGATGCCGGGTGCGCCGATGGGGCCGGATGCCTGCGCGCCGCGCGGTGGGCGCGAATGGCGGCAACCGCCGCCCCGGCGACCAGCCCGATGCAGACCGCCTGCGCCAGCAGCACCGGATAGAGGTAGCGGGCGAAATCGGCGCGCATCCCGAAGACCACCAGCGCGACTTGCCCGCCGAGGACGACCGCTGCCAGCGCCGCCGGCGAAGCGAGCCCCTGCCGCAACACCAGCGCGGCGAGCACCAGCGCGCCGGCCAGCGCGAGCGGCAGATCCAGCCCGGAGGGGTGCCAGTCGATGCCGGCGAGCCCGGCCAGCGCGCGGGCGGCGTTGCCGGTCACGGAGTCGATGTCGCCCAGCCAGTTGCCGATCCTGCTGACGGCGTCCACCGGCCCCGCCACGTACAACTGGTTCCAGATCGCCCCCTGGTTGGCCATCTCCTTGACCCGGAAGCGGTAGAGCGTCAGCGAGCGCCCAACCGGGTCCGGCCAAAGGAACGGGTAGGAAACCACGAAGGTGGCGAAGGCGACCGCCGGCACCGTCAGCAGCCGCCAGCCGAGCGCGGCGGCATGCGCCCGCCCCGCGCCGGTCGCCCAGCGCGTCATCGCCCAGAGCAGCAGCACGCCGCCCAGTCCGGCCAGCGGGATCGCCATCAGCAACGGGCTCAACTTGGTCGATGCGCCGAGCCCGCAGGCGACGCCCAGCCCGATCGCCGCCGGCCAGCCGGGTCTGGCCGCCAATCGCATCGCCAGCAGGGTCGCCGCGGCGATCGTCAGCGTCAACAGCGCGTCGGAACCGGCGAGGCTTCCGAGGTAGATCGACAGCGGGTGCGGAATCAGCATCAGCGCTGCCACCAGCCCCGCGATCCGGCCCGCCAGCCCGCACGCGATCAGGAAGGCCCCGGCGGACACGAGCGCGCCGACGACCGCGTTGGTGCGGCGCGCCGCGAGCAGATCGGGTTCCTCCGGCATCGCCCCGTGGCGGCGGTTCCACGGTTCGGAGAAATGGAAGTTGTAGAGCTCGTTGGTCTCCGTGTCGCGCCCCTGCGCGAGCAACCCCACGCCCATCAGGTAGGAACCGAGCGGCGGCTGGCCCCACATGAGTTCCGAATCCGCCCAGTATGGCCCGAGCGGGTCACGCAACTGGGCGACGAACCGGGCGCGGTGGATCCAGCGCGCCTCGTCGCGGTGGAACTCCGTGGTCGGGATGGCCGCCAGGTTCACCGCCAGCGCCACCAGGAACACGGCAAGCGCGAGGACGGCGTCGAGCCCGGTGCCGCGTGCCGCGTGCCGAGCGCCGAACGCCGGCCGCGAAACCGGTTCTGCCGGCACGGTTTGGGGCGGATGGCTCGCGATCGCGCTCACGAAACCCGTCCCGCCTCACTCGGCACGCGGCACTCGGCACTCGGCACTCGGCACCTCGCCTAGGGAACGATGGCGTCGAGCCGGGCGAAGAAGTCGGGGAAGGTCTTGGCCACGCAGCCGGGGTCGTTGAGTTCGACGCCCGGGGCGCGCAGCGCGGCGATCGCGAAACTCATCGCCATCCGGTGGTCGTCGTAGGTGTGGACGAGCGCCGGCGCGACCGGGCGCGGTTCGATCCGCAACCCGTCGGGGAACTCTTCGACGGCCTGACCCAGCCGGCGCAGTTCGGTCGCCAGCGCGCTCACCCGGTCGGTTTCCTTCAGGCGGGCGTGGGCGACGCCCCGGATCGTGGTCGGGCCGTTCGCGAACGGCGCGATCGCCGCCAGCGTCTGCGCCGTGTCGGAGATCGGGCCGAGGTCGAGATCGACCCCGCGCAGCGCGCCGCCGGCCGGGCCGCGCACCTCCACGTACTCGTCGGTCTCCGCGACGTCGCAGCCCATCGCCGCCAGCACGTCGATGAAGCGGAGGTCGCCCTGCGTCGAACCGCGACCCAGCCCTTCGACCCGCACCCGGCCGCCGGTGACGGCGGCGGCGGCGAAGAAGTAGCTCGCGTTGGAGGCGTCCGGCTCGATCCGGTAGGCGCGGCCCTCGTAGCGCTGGCCGGGCCGCACCCGCAGCACCCGCCAGTCGATCGTATCCAGTTCGGCTTCCGCGCCGAACGCGGCCATCACGGCGGCGGTCATCGGCAGGTACGGCTTGGAGACGAGATCGCCCGCCACCTCCACCTCGATCCCGTTGGCGGCGCAGGGACCGGCCAGCAGCAGCGCGGTGAAGTACTGGCTGGACTGGTCCCCGGCCATCCGGCAGCGGCCACCCGGCAGGCCGTCGGCGCGGACGACGACCGGCGGGCAGCCGGTCCCGGCCTCGCTGCGCACGTCCGCCCCGAGGTCGGCGAGCGCGCCGAGCAGCGGCCCGATCGGGCGCTGGCGCATCCGGGGCACGCCGTCGATGCGGAACGTGCCGCGCCCGAGCGGCAGCGCCGCCGTCAGGAAGCGCATCGCCGTGCCGGCGTTGCCCACGAAGAGGTCGGCCGATTCGGCGGGAAAGGTGCCGCCGCCGCCCGCGACCCGGAAGGCTTCGCCGGCTTCGTCGGTCTCGACGACGATTCCGAGCGCGTTGAGCGCCGCCGCCATGTAGCGGGTGTCGTCGGAGTGGAGCGCCCCGGTCAGGTCGCTTCGGCCGTGGGCGAGCGCGGCCACCAGCAACGCCCGGTTGGTGATCGACTTCGAGCCCGGCACGCGGACCGTGGCGTCGATCGGCCCCTGCGCCGGGCGCGGCGCGAGCGTGGCGGGGTACGGAGCGGCGGGCGGGGTGGTCGCGGTCATTGCGGTGGGCGGCCTTCCTCGGTGCGGACGCGGCTGGCGACGGGCGGCGGGCAGCGCCGGTCGGGTTGCGGGAAACGGCGGCGCGGCGTCGGTCGTTCGCGCAAGCATACCCGCCATCGGCGCGGAATCGCCGGGGAGACCCGGCGGATCGCGCCGGGTCGGGCGGCCGTCCGCTTCGGGCGCGACGGCTATACTCGCGACAGCGCCGGCAGGGGCCGAACCCGCACCGGCGGGCAGGCCCGAGCGACGAGGACCCATGGAGCCACGACCGCCGCGACCGCGCAATCCCCAACCGCCGTTCCCGGGCGCCGCCGCGCCCGCGGGGTACCCCGGAGCGCCGCCCGCCGGCCCGGCGGGGTACGACGCCTATCCCTACGCGCCGGCCGCGACGCCGCCGGTGGCGCCGATCGCCGGCGAATTGCTGCCGCGCCAGGCGCGCCGTCGCCAGCAGGCGTGGCGCGGCGTCGCGGTATTCGTGCTCGCGCTCGCCCTGATCGGCGGCCTCGGGTACGCCTTCCGCGATACGCTGCTGCCGCGCGGCCCCGAACCGAGCCCGACCGCGCCGGCTCCGGCACTGGCCGCTTCACCCGCCGCCCCGGTCGCCACCCCGACCGCCGCCCCGGCGATCGCCAACCTGCTGGCGACCGCGACGCCGACCCCGGAGCCCGTTCGAGAAGCGGCCGCCCCAACCGCGACGCCCGCCCCGGCCGCGGCCAACGGCAACACCTCCGACGCCCCGCCGGCGAACGACCTCGCCCTCGTGCCGCTGGTGGATTTGCTTCCCGCCACCACGGATGTGCCCAGCGGACTCACCCTGGTGACCACCGACGAACGTTCGGAGTCCGAGGTCGTGACGTCGCTCGGCGGCACCGACGAGGACGCCCGGCTCCTGTCCGACTGGGGCTGGGAGGGCAACGCCTTCAACGACTTCACCGGCGGGACGGCCAACGGCACCTACGCCCTGAACGTCAGCATCCACCGCTTCGCCGACGACGCGTCCGCCGACGACGCGCTGATCTACTTCTCCGACAAGATCGTTCCCGCCGGGTACGCCGACGCCGAGATCCAGCCGCTGGGCGATGGCGTGCGGCTGCTCACCGGCGCGCCGGATGGCGATCCAACCTCGGTCATCTACATGCGCGACGGCGCGGTCCTCTACCGCATCGGCGCCACCGCCGCGGCCGATGTCGGCGGCGATCCGACGGCGGACGTCATCGCCGTCGCCCAGGCGCTGCTCGCGCGCTGACGCGCCGGCCGTTCCGGGGTTGCCGCCGGCAAGGGAGGCCGCCGATGTTCGATCGCGAGAACCTGCTGGGCTGGGTCCTGTTGACGACCTGCGCCCTCGCCGGCGGCATCCTGCTCTGGAGCACGGTAACGGACCGGCCGCTGGTTTACACCGGGCCGACCTGGCTGCCGCCCATCCTCGCGGTCGCGTACCTCGGCGGGGTGATCTACCTGTGGTTCACCGGCTCGGGCCAGCGTTGGTTCGCGCGCCGCTCGACCGACCCCGTTTTTCGCGGGGGCATGCGGAAACGCGGCCCGAACCAGACCCCCGAATCCACGCCGGGGAGCGACGAGGCTCCCCGCTCCTGACCGCGCCGGCGGGCGTCATGGCGGGTGACGGACCGTGGTGCGGGATGTGCGTTCCTGCCGCATTGGCGCACCGGATGTAATTCCGGGGCCAATCTGTGATTGAATACCGCTGCGACCGAATTCGCGACCGAGCAGCCCGGCGCCGCAGCCGGGTGATCCGCTTTGTCGCGCCCGGCGCACGGGACACGGACGAGGGGGGACAAGGGGGTCTCCGTTGGCGAACGATGCGTGGGCGCGCAACGGTGTGCTCTACCGGGTCGATGCCCGGTTGTTCAGGGACGGCGACGGCGACGGAGTCGGGGACATCGGCGGTCTCGCCTCCGGAATGGAGTACCTCCACTGGCTCGGGGTGGACGGCGTTTGGGTCACGTTCGACGAGGCCCCGCCGGACCCGGCCTACGACGGGCTGTTGCCCGTCGCCCGCCAGCACGCGATGGGTCTCGCCGACGGCGCGGCCTGGCGCAGGCTGACCGCCGAGGCGCACCGCTGGGGGTTGCGGGTCGTCATCGACGGCTGGGCGGAGGCGGACCGCGTGCGCCGCGAGGGCGGCCGCGCCCTGCGCGACGACCGACCCGGCGGGCGCGGCGGTCCGCGCTCCGACCTGTCGTTGCGGATGGCGTTCGACAACGGCATCGACGCGGTTTGGGCGGCCGACGGTTGGGCGATGCCCGGCCCGCACGACCGGCCGGCGAGATGGATGCAGGGGACCGCTCCGGTCGCCGAGCGTACCTCGGTCGCGACGTCGCCGGTGCGCATCCACGCCATGTTCGAGCAGGACGCGCTCGGGCGAGGGGCGCGCGGACGCGCCGCGCCGTGGACGACGCGCTCGCTCGCGCTCGCGCTCCACGCGATCGACGGCCGCCGCGCCGCGGCCGACTCACCGCTGCTGCTGCTCGGCCCGGTGAACGCGCCGCGCGCTGCCGGGTTCCTCGGGCCGGAACTGGTCCGGGTCGCGGCAGTCCTGCTGCTCACGACGCCCGGCACGGCAACCGTGGTCTCCGGCGACGAGATCGGCTTGCGCGACGGCGACGGCGTCGTCCGGCCGCGGCCGTATGGCCGGACGGGGCCGCCCGAGCGCGCCGCGATGGCCTGGGACGAGCGGCCGGGTGGCGGGTTCGCGTCGTGGCCATTGGCGCCGCTGGTCAGCGCGGGCGTCGAACCCGTCTCCCGCCAGCGCAACGACCCGGACTCGTTGCTGGCGCTCTACCGCCGGGCGATCGCGCTGCGCCGCTCGGAGCGGGCGATCGCCGAGGGCCGACTTACGCCGGTGGCCGTCGGCGACGGCCTGCTGGCCGTGCTGCGCGAGGACGGCGGCGAACGGTTCCTGGTGGCGCTCAATACGACGCCGGCGCCGGTCGTCGTGGCGTCCCTGGCTGGCCTGACCGGGCACGTGGCGCTGTCCACCTGCCGCCGCCCCGAGGGAACGCGCGTCGCCGGCCACCTCCGGCTGGAGCCGTACTCGGCGATGGTGATCCGGCTCGGCGTGTGATCCCGGATACGGGTGAAACTCCGCGGCTCCGTACGAAATCCGGTTGATTGGAGCGGGATTACGTTCGTCATTCGTAGGGGAGGGACCCGTGCCCTCCCGCGCCCGGAGTCGCGTACGGACGCGGGAGGGCACGGGTCCCTCCCCTACGAACGCACGGCGATACGGGCGGTCGAAACGAAAGCGATCCTCCGGATTCCGTATCCGGAACCACTACCCCAGGCCGCCCGATGTTGTTGGCGGTTGCGCACCTGATCCGGCCACGGGGACGCCCGGGTTTGAAAGCCTCAGCTTTACCCACATCGTTCGGAAAGCGAGCCGACGACCGTTTGTCGGGTGCCCGGGGGCAATATATGCAGAGGATTGCTCAGCTTCCGGAAGCGGCGGGCGACGACCGGCCGACGACCGGACGCCGGATCGAGCCGGTTACCGGCCCACAGACCGGCGGATTCGGGCCGATGCCGAGATGTGGGTAGAGGTGAGGTCTGAATGCCCGGGCGTCACCGCCTCGTGCGTCGGTTTCAACCCCGGAGGGACCTCGTTTTCGTTGCCCGGAGTCTATGGCGTTTGCTTATTTGATCCGGATACCGGCCCAGCGGCGGGCGCGATGGCTCGCGCCCCTACGGCGACGCGGGGCCGTGGCGGGCTGTAGGGGCGCGATCCATCGCGCCCGCCACGCCGATGCCCGGTCTATTTTGGCAACCGCCAGCAACCCCGGGCGGTCCCGGCCGGTGTCTGGAGCAATAAAGCAAACGCCATTATCTGGGTCTACGCGCTCCCTCCCACGCACAATGCCCGGAACCCGTACCGGCTGCGACCGCCCCGCTCGGGTATTCGCCGCGGCGATCGCCGACAGGGCCGGCCGGACGCGTGCTTCGGCTGCGAGCGCGAATCGGCATGGCTCGGATCGCGCCGATTTCACGTGACGAGCGGAAGCGGGTTGTCGTTCATGACGGCGATTGCCCAGTCGATCCCGCCGCCGGAGCCGCCGCGGCTGACGACGCTTGCCGTGACATGATATGTGCCCGTTCGACGCGGACACCGCCCGCTCCCAGCCCGGACGGGGCTCGGTGATTTCAGCCCCGGGCACCCCCGGTTGCCGGCCTACCGCCCCTGTACGTACACTACCGGCGCAGTCCCCGCGCCGATCGATGCCGGCCTCCGCGCCGGAGAGGATGCCCTCACATGGCCAGCGATCCGCGCGATCTTCCCGGAACCGATGTCCTGCCGGGCGACGATGACCCGATCTGGACGCCGCCCGCGCTGCCGCCGCCGCCCGCGCCGGGGTTCGCGTCCGGCGGGCCGATCGTTACGCTGCTGCGCGAGGAATCGACCGCCCACCCGTTCGCGCTCGCCGTCGCCGCCGCCTGGAGTTGCTACGGGGGACGTCCGGCCCGCGTCGAGAACGTGCTCAAACTGGTGACGGCCGACCCGCACGCCGACGCCGCCGCCAACCCGATCAAGGCGGCCGACCGTACCGCCCGGCGCGAGCGCGCGATGCGGCTGTATGCGGACCTCTTCGCCGCCGGGCACCACACCACCCTCCAGCACGCCACCTTCGTCTTCGTGCTGGACAACGTCTCCCGGCTGGCGATCTGGTCGTTCTTCCACGCCCACCCGTTCTACAACTCGGAACAGGTCTCCCAGCGGTACCGCGAGGTTTCCGGCGACAACATGGTCACCCCGGACCTGCCGCCGGTCGAGCGCGAGATCTACGACGCCGCCATCCGGCGCAGCATCGAGGGCTACCGCCGCCTGACCGACCTGCTGTCGCCGGACATGGCCGCGCGCTACGGCAAGGTCTTCCCGGCGCGGGCGAAGGCGACCGGCCCGCAGGCCGAACACCGCTTCTCCGACGCGGTGCAGAAGCGGGCGCAGGAAGTCGCCCGCTACGTCCTGCCGCTGGCCACCCCGGCCCACCTCTACCACACCGTCAACGGGTTGACGCTGCTGCGTTACCACGTCCTCGCCAACGGCCCGGACGCCCCGGCCGAGGTGCGCCGCATCGTCAACGAAATGGTCCGGCAGGTGCTGGACGTCGATCCGTTCTTCCTCGGCGCGCCCGGCTACCCGCTGGACCTGCGGCCGCTCGGCGCGGACGATTCGCCGGAGGCGGTCACCATCGCCCGTTTGCGGTCGGCGCTGGACTCGCTGCCCGAGGAGAACGAGGCCGCGATCCGCGCCTTCGACGCACAGATGGGGCCGTGGGACGCCAGCCGCCTCGCCGGGTTCAACCCCGACGCCGAGCGCACGCTGGCCGACGCGGTGCGGACGGTGCTGGCCGCGACCCCGGAGGCACTGGACGACGACGCCGCCGTCGCCGCCGTGCTGGACGGCCGCGAGAATGCGCTGCTCGGCCACCCGCTCTTCCTCGGCATGCACGACAAACTGATGCAGACGATGAACCACGTGCCGTTCACCTTCCAGAAGCGCATCAGCGGGGCCGAGGACGCCCAGAACCAGCGCCACCGGGGAACGCTCTCCTCCGGTCCGATGCTGCTGGCCCACCAGCGCCGCGAACCGGACGTGATCGTGCCGTGGGCGATCCGGCAGAATCCGGCCGCCCGCGCCGAATACGAGGCGACGGTCACCGCGATGTGGGAGGCGAAGAACGCGCTGCTTGACCGGGGAGCGCCGCCGGAAGCGGCGCTCTACCTGCTGCCGAACGCACACCGGGTGCGGTTCTACGAGTCCGGCACGCTGCTCGGCTACTACTGGAAGTGGGTGAAGCGGCTCTGCTACGACGCCCAGCGCGAGATTTTCGAGACCGCCCACCAGGAGGTCGCGCAGGTGCGCGAGGTCTTCCCGCGCATCGGGCACTACGTCGGCGGGCCGCCCTGCGTGGTGCGCTCGCGCGCCGGGGTGACGCCCATTTGCCCGGAGGGCGAGCGCTTCTGCGGCGTGCCGGTCTGGCGCGGCTACCGCTTCGAGACGCTCGACGAGCGGAGGCCGATGTAGATGGCTGATTCGGCCCTGCTCGACGTTTGCCCGGCCTGGCGCACCGCCTGCCGCGGCGCGAGCGTCGGCATCCTGGCGCTGCGCGGCGTGACGAACCCGCCGGACGATCCCGCCGTCGCCGCCGCGGCGGACGCGCTGGAGCGGGACCTGCGCGAGCGCTGGACGGACCGGGATGCCCTGCGCGCCGCTCCTCCCTTCCCGGCCTACGCTGCCTGGTACAAGCGGTTCGGCCAGCGCTACCACGTCATGCTCCAGCGGGAATCGGTCGCGCTGAAGGGCAAGCCGCTGCCGCGCGTGGCGGGGCTGGTCGAAGCGATGTTCCTCGCCGAACTCCGGACGGGCATCCTGCTGGCCGGCCACGACCTCGACCGCGTTTCGTTGCCGCTGGCGCTCGCGGTCGGCACGGGCGACGAGGTCTACCGCACGCCGCGCGGCGAGGAAACGGCGGTCAAACCCGGCGACATGTTCGTGCGCGACGGCGAAGGCGTGCTGTCGGCAGTCATCACCGGCCCGGCCGATTGGGCCCGCATCGGCCCGGAGACGACGGCGGCGCTCTTCGTCGCCTACGCCCCGACGGGGGTGCCCGCCGGCGACGTCGAATCCTGCCTCGCCGAAATCGAGCGAACGGTGCGCGCCTTTTCCCCCGATGCCGTCCGGGAGGCGCTGGCCGTGGTGGAAGCCGACCCGGCCGCGAAGCATGCCCGGGATTGATGGCGGATGCCTGCTGGCACCTGCCACGGAGACGCTTGGGATTTTGGGCCTTTGCCAGAATAGTCCGGGCTTCGGCGGGGCGGGCGCGATGATGGCGTTTGCGTTATTGATCAGGCCACCGGCGACGCCCGCCCGGGGTTGAAACCCCGGGCTACGTGAACGAAACCTCTCCGGGGTTGAGCACGACAGACGCCGCCCCGACGGCCGTGGTCAGTCCCGGATGTACTTCATTTTCGTAGCCCGGGGTTTCAACCCCGGGCGGACGCGGCCGGTGTCCGCATCATTTTGGCAACCGCCATCATCGCGCCCCTACAGCCTGCGTCGATTCCACCCTGGTGTAGGGGCGCGATGCATCGCGCCCGCCGCTGGGCCGGTTTCCGGATCAAACGGGCACACGCCATCAACCCCAGGCGTTTCCATGCCCCTTTCCAGCAGGCAACCACCAGATCGAACGAGCAAACGCCATCATCGCCAGGTGGTCGGGTTAGCCGGAACGGCCCCGCCCAATCCCGCGGTGGCACCGGCGTTGCGCCCGTCCCTGCCATGCGGCGGCCGTGCTGCCGCCGTCAGGCAACGGATCGGAGCGAGCAATGGGCCACGCGAACGAGCGCCACGACGCGGCGCATGGATACGAGCACACGCCCGGCGTCGAGAAGGGCACCGAGGGAACGGTGCTCGATCCCCGGATCGGCGGCGACCCGGTGACGCCGGAAGACATCAACCCGGGGCCGACGGCGCGCGGCAGCCGGGCGACCGCGGGCGACGCGTCGGCGTCCGGCGCGTCGGACCACGGAGCGGGCGGGGCCGACCGGCCGTTCGATCCCGGGATCGCCTACACCGGGCAGGACGTGGACCCGACCGGACCGGGCGTCGGCGGCGTGCCGGGAGGGCTCGGCGTTCCCGCCCGCGACCCGTCGACTGCGCCGTCCGGCATGGC
>JAFAEX010000203.1 GCA_023423795.1 Chloroflexota bacterium
CTCCGTCGTCATCCCGAGCGTGTCGAGGAACGTCGTCGTTCACGGATGCTGGCGACGAACGGGATCCCTCGACGCGGTCGGGATGACGACGAGAGAAGCTTGGAAACGCGCGCCTAGCTTCCGGCGAGGCGGGCGATCAGCGCCTTCGTGTTGTCCAGCGTGTCGTCGTAGCTTTCGCCCTGGTAGGGGATCAGCAGCAGGCCGCTGAGGATGTTGGTCCACAACGTCTCGGTCGTGGCCAGCGCATCCTCGGGCGACAGGCCGCCGCTCAACGCCTGGTTGAGTTGCAGGCCGTAGACGCCTTCGAGCGTCGTGTACCCCGGCGCCGGCGGGCGCACGATCTTTCCGTTCCCCTGCTGCATGATCTTGAGCTGCATGTCGAGGTACGGGTAGATCTCGTTCAGTTCCGGGTCCGCGTAGAGCGAGGCTCGGGCGAAATCGCTGAACTGGTAGTTGTAGTCCGGCACCAGCGCCATCTTCTTCTGGGTCGCCGCGCTGCTCGCCCACTTCACGAACTGCCAGGCATCGTCCTGGTTCGCCGACGAACCGGGGATGCCGAGGCTCCAGCCGCCGTGGCTGATGGTCTGCTCGGCGTCGTCGCTCAGCTTCGGCAGCACCCCGTAGCCGAGGTGGTCCTGCACGACGGACGGCGTGCCGGTCATGTACCCGTCGTTCTTCACGAGGTAGAAGTAGGGCGTCCACCAGTAGAACAACCCGACGTCGCCCTGGGAGAACCGGGTGCCGGCGTCGAACCAGACGTAGTTGATCGCTTCCGGCGGCGAAAGATCGTAGAGCGACTTGTAGAACGCCAGCGCCTCGGCGTTCTCGGGCGAGTTGATGGTCGGGGTGAAATCCCACGGCGCGTTCGGGAAGTTCGTGAACCAGCGTGCGCCGAAGCTGGCCGCCAACTGGGAGTACATGTGGACGATCGGCACCGGCTGCGCCCCGCAGACGACGGTGCCGAACATGGTCTTGCCGTCGATCTCCTTGCCCTGCAGGCCGGCGGCGATCTCCCGATAGCGCTCCCACGTCCAGCCGGCGGCGTCGTCCGCATCGGTCGGCGGCGGCTCGATCCCCTCCGCCTCGAACACGTCCGTGCGGTAGACGACGCCCTGCCCGTAGGCGGCGATCGGCAGCGTCATCATCCGCCCGCGCCACGTGTTGAGCGAATAGAGGACCTCCGGGATGAAGTCCTCGATATCGACGTCCGGGTCGCCGGCGATGTAGTCGTCCAGCGGCACGATCCATCCGTTGTCGCTGTAGGTGCCGGTCCACATCTGATCGACGGCGATCACGTCGGCGTCCGGCGTGTTGCTGACGAACGAGGTCGCGAGCCGGGCGTTCAGCGCATCGTAGGCGAGGTTCTCCATCGCCACGTCGATGCCGGTCTGCGCCGTGAAGTCGCCGAGCACCTTCTCGAGCGCGAACTGGTACGGGTCCCCGACGACCAGCACCCGGATCGTCCGGCCCGTCGATGGCGCCGCCGTCGCTTCGTCGGCCACCGGCGTTTGCGCCGCCGCCGCGCGTGCTCCCAGCAATCCGGCGACGCCGCCCGCGCCCGCCTTGAGAAGATCGCGCCGGAATAGAGACGTGGTCCGCCCTGACATCACGATTCCCTCCGATGCCGTCGCGCGTCGATCGGTGCCCCTGCGTTCGGTGACTGCCGCGCCCTCCCTCCCTGACCCGCGGTCCTCGTGCTCACGGATTAGCGTAGAAACGACGCAATCGTTTGCTCCGGCCGCTTCGACAGCGCCGGATTCCCGCCGCGTTGCGGGATCGACCTGGCTCCCATCGTAGTACCGACCCCGGTGGGGCACAAGAGGACGGAAATCGGTTACCGGCAGCATTCACGAATCGTCGGTCATTGGAAATACATTATCACGCTTTCCAGGAAATCAAAACGGGACGCGCGTCCTGCGAACGCGCGTCCCGCCGCTCGGCGTTGCCGGTAGCGGTTCCGTCCGGGAAATCCTACGCCTCCGGGGTTCCCTCGGCGCCGCCCTCCACCGGGAAGACGGTGTCGGCGAGCGTGGCCTCGATGTCGTTGACGTTCTCCGGCGTCACCAGGATCGTCGGCACCGAGGTCTCCTTCTCGACCTCTTCGCCGCGCAGGTGCTTGAGCGCGACCTCCATCGCGATCCGGCCCATGAGCACCGGCTGCTGCATCGAGGCGGCAACCAGCTTGCCTTCCTTGATCAACTCGACCGTCTCCGGCGAGCCGTCGAAGGACGCGAAGACGATGTCGTCGGCCCGGCCCGACTCCTCGATCGCCGTCAGCGCGCCGAGGGCGGCCTCGTCGTGCTGGGTGAAGAAGCCGCGCGCGTCGGGGTTGGCCGAGAGCATGTCCGACGCCTGCATCTGCGCCTCGGCCCGGTTGTAGTCCTGGCTTTCGAGGAACTGGACGATGCTGCTGTTGCCCTCCTCGACCGCGCGGGTGATGCCCTTGGTGCGGTTCTGGCCGTTCACCCGCGCCTGGGAGATGGTGATCATCAGGACGTCGGCGCCCTCGAATCCCTTCTCCGCCATCTTCTCGACCATCACCTGGCCGGCTTCGTAGGCGCCCTGCTCGTTGGTCGAGATGACGAACGAGACGTACTCGCCCTCGTCGGTGCCGATGTCGGCGATCACGACCGGGACGTTGTTCTCCTGCGCCAGTTCGAGCACGGTCGGCGCGGACGCCGAGTCGGTCGGCGAGATGATGATCATGTCCACGCCGGCGGTGATGGCGTCCTGCGCGTTCTGCAACTGCGTGCCAGCGTCGTTCTGCGAGTCGTAGCCGGTGACGGTGATCTTTGCGCCGGTCTCGGCCGAATCCCGCTCCGCCTGCTGCTCGATGCCGTCCGACAGGTACTTCCAGAACGGCAGGCTGAACGCCGGCGTCAGGTAGGCGATCTGGTACTCCTCGTCCTGCGCGAGGGTTCGGCCCGCGCCGAGCCCGCCGGCGGCCGGGAGGGCGACGCCGAGCGCGCCGGCAATCCGCATCGCATCGCGCCGGGACGCGCGACCGGCCAGCAGGTCGTGGGCAATCCGGGAAACCATCGTAGACGCTCCTTCGCACAATTCCCGTCCGCCACCCCGGAATCGATCAGGGAGGACGCGCCACCGCGCCGGCGAGCAGGGGTATCGACCGCGCCTACACTATCAAACTCCGCGATCCGGCGGGGATGACGGCGCGCCGCCGGACGCCCGGGCGCGCTCGCGGAACCGGCGGACCTTGTCCCGGTTGCCGCAGGTCAGGTCGTTGCACCAGCGGCGGGTGTTGCCGCGCGTCCGGTCGTGGAACGCCCAGCGGCAGCCGGGGTTGGCGCAGGTCTTGATCCGCGCCGGCGCGGTCTCCAGCATCTCGACCGCGGACGCCGCGATCTCGGCCATCGCCCAGCGCCAGCCCGGCTCGACCGGGGAAAGCGCCAGCCCGACCCGCCCGCCGTCGCGGCGCAGCACCCGCGTCGCCGGCGCGGCCAGCGCCGCCTCGACCACCGCGAGGTCGGCCGCCGGCCACGCATCGCCCGAGATCGTCGCCTCGACGATCGCGCGCACGGCCGCCCGCATCCGGCGCAGGTCCGCCAACGGCGGCGCATCGTCCCCGGCGTCCCATCCGTAGCGGGCCCGGAAGTCGTCCAGCCAGTCGGGATCGTCGAGGTGCTCGGTGCGGCGGCCGAACCCGTCCCACTGCTCGCTGTTGACCAGATCGAGCGCGGCCCAGTCCGTCCCGAAATCCTCGCCGGCGAACGCCCGGCCGGGTGATGACGCTGTAACCGCCATTGACGCGCTTTCTCGTTACGGGTATCGTCTCCGTAACGTCTCCATGATGGTTTAGACGTTACCGCATGCGGCCCTCACGAGCAAGCGCCGCACAACGCCAGAAGATCCCGGAGGACAAGGCATGGCAGGACGGGTCGAACGCCTCAGCCCCGAGGGGATGCTGCAAAGCCCCGCCTTCTCCCAGGTGGTCACCGTCGAAGGCGCCACCCGCACGGTCTACGTCGGCGGGCAGGACGCGGTGGACGCCCAGGGCAATCTCGTCGGCGAGGGCGACATCGGCGCGCAGACGGCGCAGGCGATCGCCAACGTCGAACGGGCGCTGGCGGCGGCCGGGGCGGGGCTGGAGCACCTGATCAAGGTCACCATCTACGTGGTCGCCGGGCAATCCGTCCAGCCTGGGTTCCAGGCGTGGATGCGCGCCTGGGGCAACCGCGCGACGCCGCCGGCGATCTCCGTCGTGTTCGTCGCCGGGCTCGGCCACCCCGGCTGGCTGGTCGAGATCGAGGGGGTGGCCGTGGTGCCCCTCGACGATTCCGGCCAACCGCTCGCCGGCTAACCCGCTGGTCGGCGCGTTTCGGGACACCGCTGGCGCGACCCCGTCATCCCGAGCCCGTCGAGGCATCTCGTCGCCCTTCGACGCCTCCACTCGGGAACGAGATGCCTCGACGGGCTCGGGATGACGGGGTCGCGCTCGGGACAACGAATCGAGAGCCGCCGCTGTTGGGGAACGCGCCCCGAACGCGCAACGAGGTGGACCCGTGGCAACGATGCAGACCATGATCGTCGGTCGCGCGCCCGGGAAAACCTCGCGCGCCATTCCCCGGGTGAGCGTCCGGACGGCGAGCAACCTCGTGCCGCCCGCGGCCTACGTGGTGGCCGGCATCGTCTCGGCGCAGGTCGGCGCATCGGTCGCCAAGAACCTGTTCGCCACGCTTGGCCCGATGGCGACTGTGTCGCTGCGGACGCTCTTCGCCGCGCTGATCCTGCTGCTGGTCTGGCGACCGGGCGTACGGGGCCGCTCCCGCGCCGACCTGATGGCGTCGCTGGCGCTGGGAGCCGCGCTTGCCGGGCTGAGCCTGTGCTTCTACCCGGCGCTGGAGCGCATCCCCCTCGGCGTCGCCGTGGCCCTGTCCTTCGCCGGTCCGCTCGGCATCGCCCTCGTCGGCTCGCGCCGCCGGCTGGACGTCCTCTGGGGCGTGCTGGCCGTCGCCGGCATCCTCATCCTGAGCCCCATCGGCGGCGCGGTCGATCCGCTCGGCGGCGCGCTCGCGCTGCTGGCCGGCGCGTTCTGGGCGGGCTACATCCTGCTGAGCGCGCGCATCGGCCGGTCGTCGCCGGGCGGTGGCGGCCTGGCGATGGCGATGGTCGCCGCCGCCGTCGTCACCCTCCCGTTCGGCATCGCCGCCGGGGAGCGCATCGCCGCCGACCCGCGGTTGCTGCTCCCCGCGCTCGCGGTCGGGTTGCTGTCGTCGGTCGTCCCCTTTTCGCTGGAACTGGAAGCGCTGCGCCGCATCCCCGTCCGGGTGTTCGGCGTGCTGATGAGTCTCGAACCGGCAGTCGCCGCCGTCGTTGGCCTCGTCGTCCTCGGCGAAACGCTCGGGCTGCGCGAAGCGGCCGCGATCGGGCTGGTGGTGGCGGCGAGCATCGGCGCCACCCGGACCGCCGATCCCGGCCACGGCAAATCCGCATAGACGCCCGTGAAAGGACACGCCGCATGATCGCCCGCATCTGGCGCGGGGAAACGCGCGCCGAACACGCCGACGCCTACCTCGCCTACCTCGAGCAAACCGGGCTGCCCGGCTACGCGGCCACGCCCGGCAACCGCGGCGTCCGCGTGCTGCGCCGCGTCCACGATGGCCGCGCCGAGTTCGTGCTCGTCACCTTCTGGGACTCCGAGGACGCCATCCGCGCCTTCGCCGGCCCGGACATCGAGGCGGCGGTCTACTACCCAGAGGACGACGCCTACCTGCTCCACAAGGAGCCGACCGTCGCCCACTTCGACCTCGCCTGGTCGCACGACGGCCTCCCCGCCCCGGCCTGAGCACGGCGGCAGGAGCGGCCATCGCACGCCGGATCGGCGCCGGCCGTTGCTGCCCGGCACGAATCCCGGCAAGATAGCGAACGCGGGAGCGATCCGGCCTCGGGCGCCGCCCGTGGAAGATGGCGGGTACGCAAGAAATCCGGCCATCGCCGCCCGCCCGGGGATGATGGCGGTTGCCAAAACAGTCCGGGCATCGGTGAAGCGGGCGCGATGAATCGGGCCCCTACAACCGGCGGCGATCTGGCC
>JAFAEX010000279.1 GCA_023423795.1 Chloroflexota bacterium
GTTCGCCGTCTACGGCACCGACCTGGCCAACTGGGACACCGACGGCGACGGCTTCGGCGACGGCGAGGAGGTCTACTACTACGGCTACGACCCGCTCGTCTTCAACGGCGGCGGCATCGGCTCCTACTCCGGCGCCAGCCAGTACGGCGACGACTCCGACGGCGACGGCCTCATCGACGCCGACGAAATCTCCCTCCACGGCACCGATCCGTTTGCCTTCGACACCGACGGCGACGGCCTCGGGGACGGTACGGAGTTCGATTTGCCGACGAACCCGCTCGCCTTCGACACCGACGGCGACGGCACGGACGACGGCACCGAGGTCCGCTTCGGCACCGACCCGCTCGACGTCACCGACTTCCCGGCCCTCAGGGGGTAACCGCCCGGAGCGCCGCCGCACGCATCCCGGTGATTCGCCACCCGAACGCGGGCAACGCCAGTGCGGCGCGGCCCCTCCATGCTCGCACGCGAAGCGCCCGTCCACTCCGGACGGGCGCTTCGCGTGCGGTGGGACGTGTTGGGATGCCGGCGACGCGGCGCCGACGGCGGTGAGGCGGGTTCCCTTGCGAACCGCCGGGCTCCTACCGGGCGGCCGATCGGCGCGCGCTCCGAGGGTGCGGCCCACGGCGGGCCACCACGGACGCGGGGCTTCGGGAGGTTCCATCAATCGCCGGACGTCGGCCCCGCTCGGCCCCTCGCTCGACAGGGGCGATTCGATGCTCCCGCCACCGGGCAATCCATCATCGGGGCAAACACCGGCCTGGGACCGGCCACGGCCCGGCACGGACCGTGACGCTGGAGACGCCACCCGCCTCCGATGGTCGCCTCCGGTCCGTGCGCCGCGCCGCCCGGTGACCGGACGTGTCCATCAATACGGACAGGATCGCGTCATCGAAAAATGGGTAGTTTTCATACTGTGCCCGCCCAACCCCGGCCCTACCCTCACGACAGACCCGTCGCACCCGCCAGTGCTCGGATGCTGGCGACGATGCTCGACGGAGACCGCAATCACGGGAACCGGAGGACCTCGCACAATGGACCACACCGCGTTCGACCGTCTGACCGTTCGCTTCGCCGGCGCCACCACGCGCCGCCGCCTGATCGGGCGGGCCGCCAAACTCGGCGCCGCCGCCGCGGCGACCGCCGCGCTCGGCCGCACCGCCGTTCCGGCCGACGCCCAGAATTGCCCCTACGGCCCGAACACCTGCCAGCAGGGGTACGTCTGGCGCAATGCGTACGACGGCGACGCCGTCTGCGTCCTGCCGTCGGTCCGCGACCAGGCCTACGCCGACAACGCCGCCGCCGCGTCGCGGGTCGATCCCAACGGCGCGTACGGCCCCAGCACCTGCGTTTCGGGCTACGTCTGGCGCGAAGCGTTCGCGGGCGACCTGGTCTGCGTCGAGCCGTGGGTGCGCGACCAGGCGGCCGCCGACAACGCGGCGGCCAAGTCGCGGGTCGAGCCGGGCTGCGCGGACGGCGGCACGTGCCGCGCGGCCGGCGTTGTCTGCGATTACGACCACCAGTGCTGCGGTTCCAGCGGGTACTGCTGCTGGGACGGGATCTCGCTGCGGACCGAGTGCCGCGACGTCTCCACCACCGGCGGGCGATGCCCCATCTAGCCCGCCGCCGGCATCGCCCGGCCCTGTGCGATACCGGGCCGGGCGATGCCGATCCGCACCCCGGCGCGGACGCCGCCCGCCGGATCGAACCGGGAGACCGGACGGCGCCCGGGGCCACCCATCCTCGACCTTCGCCACGAGACGAGAAAGGACCCCATTCCATGCTCGCCACGACCGTCGCCGCCTCGTCGGCCCGCCGTCTGCTCGCCGCCGGCGCGTTCGCCGCCCTGCTGGCCGGCCTCGCCGGTTCCGCCCTGCCGGTTTCCGCCGCCGGGTGCGGCGACACCGACGCCGACGGCGACGGGCTGACCTGCGCCCAGGAGTACTTCATCTACGGCACCGACGAATACGCCTACGACACCGACGGCGACGGGGTGGGCGACGGCGACGAGATCCGCATGGGCAGCGACCCGCTCTTCGCCGAGCACTTCATCAACGACCCCAGCGACCCCGGCAACGGCGACAGCGACGGGGACGGCCTCTGGAACGCCGAGGAAATCGGCATCTACGGCACGGACGTCTACGCCTTCGACACCGACGGCGACGGGCTCGGCGACGGCCTCGAGGTGTCGCTGCCCACCAACCCGCTCTACTACGACACCGACGGCGACGGGGTGGACGACGGCTCCGAGGTCCGCGCCGGCACCGACCCGCTGAACGCCGCCGACCGCCCGGCGCCCAAGGGGTAACCGCCGGAGACCGCCGCTAACGGGACCGCCCCGGCGCTTCGGAGCGGTCCCGAACGGCACGACGGATGCCCGATCCGGGACAGGGAGCCACGCCGTGATTGATACGATCTTCGTTCCTGTTGCTCGCCGCCTGTTCTCGGCAGCCGCGCTCGCCGCGCTGGTGGCGGGCGGGGTCAGCCTCGCCATTCCGGTCTCGCCGGCCGCCGCCTCCATCGGCTGCGGCCCAACCGTCGCGGACGACCTCTACGATGCCGACGGCGACGGCCGCGGCTGCTACGCCGAGTTGAACATCGACGGCACCGATCCGTACCGCTACGACACCGACGGCGACGGGCTGGGCGACGGCGACGAAGGCGGGATCTACGGCACCGGCCCCACCAGTTTCGACACCGATGGCGACGGGGTCGGCGACGGCGAGGAGGTCCGCCTCGGGATGAATCCGCTGGCGGCCGATTTCGCGCCCGGCCAGGCGCCGTCGCCCGGCGCCCAGAACCTGCCCGGCTACGACTACGACGGCGACGGCCTCGGGGCCTACGACGAGCAGACCTACGGCACCGACGTCACCCGTTACGACACCGACGGCGACGGCCTCGGCGACGGCGCGGAAGTCGCCTACCCCACCAACCCGCTCGCCTTCGACACCGACGGCGACGGCTACGGCGACGGGTTCGAGGTGGCCCACAACATGGACCCGCTCTTCTTCAACCCCGTCGGGCCGTAAGCCGCGCCCGACCCGCCGGCCAAGTGCCGCGCCGCCGTCCGTTCGTCAGCGGACGGCGGCGCGGTGTTGGGCCGGTACGACGGTTCCGGGGAACGGCCGCGGCGAATGGGCGGTCAGACGAGGCGGTGGCGGAGGGCGAACGCCACCGCCGCCGTCCGGGACTCGACGCCGAGTTTGGCGATGACCGCGGCGACGTGCTTGGACGCGGTCGCCCGGGCGACGAAGATGGCGTCGGCGATCTCCCGATCCGTCACCCCGTCGGCGAGCAGCCGCAACACTTCGGATTCACGCGCGGTGAGGCCGAAATCGACCACCGCCACGCCGCGATCCGCCGCCGCCGAACCGGCCGCGCGCACCGCTTCCTCGATGGCCACCGCAAACGGCAGCGCGTGCCCGCTTTCCCAGGCGGCCGTGTAGGCATCCTCGCCCAGCGCGGCCCGCGCCCGGACGGCCCGGGCCGTCAGGTCCGCGTCCTCGTCCTGGAAGAGGGTGTCACCGGACGCTTCCCGGATGGCGGCGGCGGCGCCGAAGAAGCGGACCGCCTGGCGCGGCTTGCCGGCGAGTTGAAGCACCGCGCCGACCCGATCGACGACGCGCGAGATCAGGTGCCGTTCGCCGAGGACCCCGGACAGGCCGAGCACCTCGCGGTAGCGTTCGGCGGCGACCGGGGCGTTGCCCAGGCGCAGCGCGGAGCAGCCGAGGTTGTAGAGGTTGACCGCCTCGCCGAAGGTGTCCCCGATGCGGCGCGAGACCTGGAGCGCTTCCTCGCTGAGCGCCTCGCCGCGGGCGTAGTCCCCGCGGTCGTAGTAGGCGCCGCCGAGGTTGCCGAGGATGACGCAGACCTGGTGCTCGTCGCCGAGGAGGCGGGCGATCGGCAGCGCTTCTTCCTGGTAGGCGATGGCGCGGCCGTGGTCGCCTTGCCGCTCCGCGACCAGGCCGAGGTCGTT
This sequence comes from Chloroflexota bacterium, assembly GCA_023423795.1. Classification (GTDB taxonomy): domain Bacteria; phylum Chloroflexota; class Chloroflexia; order Thermomicrobiales; family UBA6265; genus CADCWF01. Next base: position 3,977 of record JAFAEX010000279.1, read on the forward strand.
GAGGCAGCGCGCGACGCCGGGCTGGTCGCCGAGGGCGCGGAACGCGTCGAGCGCCGTGGTAAACAGCGTTCCGGCCTGCTCGAAGTCGCTTTGGTTGCTGGCGATGATGCCGAGGCCGCGGCTGTCCAGCGCGACGAGGCGGGCGTCGCCCAGGCGCTCGGCCATCGCCAGGCTTTGCCGGAACATGGTCCGGGCGACCTCGAAATCGCCCTGGTCGCCGGCGATCGCGCCGAGGCGACCGAGGGCGAAGGCGCGAACCGGGCCGTCGGGGTCGGCGTCGGTCGCCAGGGCGCGTTCCAGCCAGGACCGGCCCTCCGCCCAGTGGGACCGCCGCATCCAGAAGGGGGCGAGCCCGGAGGCCAGCCGCAGCGCCGCCGCCGGATCGGCGGTGAGCGTCCAGCCGAGCGCCGCCCGCAGGTTGTCGTGCTCCGCCTCGATCCCGTCCAGCAGCGCCCCGTCGGCGGCCGCCCAAAGCGCCGGCTGGGCCGCTTCGACGAAGCCCAGGCACCAGGCGGCGTGCGCCCGCCGCGCATCCTCGATCTCGCCGGCCGCGGCCAGCCGGTCCAGCGCGTACTCGCGCACGGTTTCGAGCATCCCGAAGCGGGGTTTGCCGCCCTCGGCTTCGCGCCGGAGCAGTCCGCCGTCGAGCAGCGCCGCCAGGCCGTCGAGCACGTCAGGCGATCCGGCGGCGGGCGCGCCACCCGGCGTCGTATGCTCCGCGGCAACCGCTTCGGCCGCGTCAAGGGGGATACCGCCGACGAAGACGCTTAGGCGGCGGAGGAGGGCCTGCGCGGCAGGGTCAAGGAGGTCTTCGCTCCAGGCGATTGCCCCGCGCATCGTGCGCAGGCGGTCGGGGTGGTCGCGCGGGCCGCCGGTCAACAGCGGCAGCCGCCGTTCGAGCCGGTCCAGCAAGGCGTCCGGCGGGAGGACCGCGCTGCGGGCGGCCGCCAGTTCGATCGCCAGCGGCAACCCGTCGAGGCGGCGGCAGATCGCGCCGACGACCGGCGTGTTCGCCTCGGTGAGGACGAAGCCGGGATCGGCCAGGCGCGCGCGGTCGGCGAAGAGGCGGACCGCCTCGGTTGCCGCCGCGTCTGACGGTGCGGCGCCGGCCGCCGGGAGCGCCAGCGGCGGCACCGGGACGAGGTGCTCGCCCGACAGGCGCAGCGGCGAGCGGCTCGTCGCCAGGATGACCAGCCGCGGGCAGGCGACGAGGAGGTCGGCCAGGACCGGCGCGGCGGCCAGCACGTGCTCCAGGTTGTCGAGCACGAGCAGTGCGTCGTGGTTCCGCAGGTGGCCGACGAGCCGTTCCAGGGGCGGGCGGTCGTCGCCCTCGCGCAGCCCGACGGCGAGCAGGATGGCCGGCAGCACCCGCTCGGCGCCGCGCACCGGGGCGAGATCGACGAACGCGGCCCCGTCGCCGAAGCGCGGCGCCACGGCGGCCGCGACTTCCAGCGCCAGCCGGGTCTTGCCGGTGCCGCCCGGGCCGGTCAGCGTCACCAGTCGCGCGGAACCGGTTTCCAGCAGCGTCGCGAGGGCGGCCGCTTCCCGCTCCCGCCCGACGAAGGCGGTCAGCGGCGACGGCAGCCCGCCGAGACGCGGTCGGCGTTCGGCTGCCGGCGCGTCCACGTCCGCGTCCAATGTCGGCGGCGTCACGTCCGGGGCGGCGGCATCCGGTTGCTCCCAGGGGAGGCGGAGCGCGGCCGGGGCGTGGGCGACCCGGTAGCGGACCAGCGCCGCCGGGTCGATCGCGAACCCGCGTCCGCGCCGGATCGCGGCCAGATCCCCCCGCTCGATGGCGCGGCGGATCGTCCGCTCGTTGAGCCCGAGCAGGGTCGCCGCCTCGACGGCCGTGACCGCGTCGGGGAGGACCGGCGGCGCGGGTGCGTACGACACGATCGTCGGCGGCTGTGCCCGCTCCTCGCCCCGTTGGCGTTCGATCTCGGGTGCCGTCCGCAGCGCGTCGTCTGTCATCGACCCATCGTGCGTCAACGCTTGCGATTCCGCAAGGGATAGAACGATGCCATCCCGATACCGGACCGTTTCCGGTCGGAGTGCGCGGTGTCCGGTGTTTCCGCCGCCCTGTCCGGTCCCGGAACCGGGCACTTCTCTCCATGCGGGCGATTGCCCGGCGGCGCACCCTGCGAGCGTGGTCGGCAGACGCCGACCGGGCGTCCGGAGGGGCTTCGAATGAGCGCGATCCTCACGTTTTCCAGATCCGGCGCCGGACTGCGCCACCGTGCCGGCGGATGCGCCGCCGTTCGCCGCACGGCCGGCCGATCTGCCGCCGTCGTCCGGGGGTGATCGACCGACGTTGACGGCGGCGGCGCGCCGTTCGTTCCCGCCGTCTCGCTCGGAGCGTCCCGTTTCACCCGATCCGCGCCGCGATTCCCGGCGCACCGAGCGCGAACGCGCCGCCGTCCGATGGCGGTTCCGGCCCGGCATCCACGCTGCCGGCGCGGGAAAAGGAGAAGTCCACGTGGCTGCAACGCAAGACCGAGCGACGACCGCCCTGGCAACGGTCGCTGGCTGGAGCGAGGTGCACGGCCCGGTTTGCGGCGTGCCAGGCCCCGGCCGCTGCGTGGCCGCAACCGACGCCGGCGCCGGCCGCCGAACGACGGAATCGCCTGCCGACAGACCGCCCGCCATACCGGTCGCGCTCGTAACCGATTCGACCGCGCGGCGGCCCGGACCCATCCGCGGTCGCGTGCTTGGCCCGCGGGTGGCGTAGGGCGTGGCCGCGGGGGTTCCGATGCGGCCGCGCCCGCGATCCGGCAG
>JAFAEX010000294.1 GCA_023423795.1 Chloroflexota bacterium
GTCGCCTGTCGCCTGTCGCCTGTCGCCTGTCGCCTCAGTCGGCGGCGCCCGGAAGGGGCTCGATGACCACCGTGCAGTACTGGCAGCGGCGCGCGGCGGCCGGGATGTCGGCCAGGCACTCCGGGCATTGCTTGGTGGAGGGCGCGTCCGGCCGCTTGACCCGCTTCATCGCCTCGTTCATCGGCTTGACGAAGGCGAAGAAGATCACGGCCGCGGTGATGACGAAGGTGATCAGCGCGTTGATGAAGCTGCCGATCTGCAGCGGCCCCAGGACGAGGTAGGAGAAATCCGGCTGGCCGCCGATCGAACCGAGGATCGGGTTGATGATGAACTCAACGAACGCGTTGACGACCGCGGTGAAGGCCGCCCCGATGACGACCGCGACCGCGAGGTCGATCACGTTGCCGCGCATCAGGAAATCGCGGAACTCCTTGATCATGGCAGTCCCCCTTGCCAACGGACGCTCGTCCGCATCCGCTGCTTCCCCCGTGGCGGGTCCCCACTCCGGACCACGCGCAGACCGACCACGTCCGTGCGGAATGCCGCCCCGGCATCGGCGCCCGGTGGCGTGGCCGCGCCGTGTACGGACAGCGATCGGACCCGATCTTACTCTAGCGAGTTCTCGGGCGCAGGGATAGGGGGGAGCGGTCCGGCTCAGCCGCGGGCGAGGCGCTTCATCCGGTCGCCGACCAGCGGCAACCGGCCGAGCACCGAGCCGACGCGCTCCCGCATCCCGTCCCACCGGCCGACGGTGGTTGCGTAGTCTTCGGCGGATGCCGCCGGGCCGATGTCGCTGCCGCGCTGACGTTCCAGTTCCCAGCGGTGGCGGATGACCCAGAGGTAGACGTCGGCCTCGGTGCGGTCGGGGAAGTGGTCGAGGATGCCCCGGTCGCGGGCGACTTTCACGATGGGCAAGTAGGTGTTGTCGTACCAGTCGGCCGCCGCCTCCGGCACCGTCACCGGCTCGTGGCGGATAGCCTCCAGCCAGCCGCGGTGGCCCTCGATGTGGGCGAGGATCTCGTCGTAGCGGCCGAGCGCCGTCGGGCGGATGTCGTGGTCCGGCCGCGAGCGGTCGAGGTCGGTGCGGCGCAGGAACTCGGCGTATTCGGCTTGCAACAGCAGTTCGTCGGGTCGCATCGAGGCGTAGAGCGGCACCCGGACGTGGCCCTCGATCACCTCGGCGTCGATGAACTCCTGGCCCTTTTCGCGGGCGACCGAAACGCGGTGGTTGCCGTCCTTGACGAAGTAGACGTCGCCCACCTTGTAGAGCTGGATCGGCGGCAGGCGGACGTCTTCGTAGTAGGCGCGATCGACGTTCTGCCAGCGGCCGGCGATGAAGCGCTTGCGCGGGAAGAAGGTGCGGTCGAAGTCCTGGAAGCGGTCCATGCTGCCGACGATGCGGTCGATGCGGACCTCCTGGTGCCCGCGGTAACTCTCGCCTTCCGGGGCCATGCGCTGGCGGAGTTCGTGGTACGGGATGAGGTCGTTCGGGCGGCGGGCGAAGACGGCCATGAGGTCGTGGAGGAAGGCCCGCTGCCGTGCCCGCTCGAAGTCGTGCCGGATCTCGGTTTCGTAGCGGCGGTTCACGGCGTTCCCTCGGCTTCGGCCACCGTCGCCCCGACGGCGGGTTCGATATCCAGCAGCTTGTAGGGAAAAACGTTGATCACCCGCGTTAGTTCGAACTGGACCTCGCTGGGCTCGTTGCGGTCGTAGAGGTGGATGTGCCCGTGGAGGTGGTAGGGAGGCTTGTGCACCTGGAGGAAGCGGCGGAGCGAGCGGAACCCCTGGTGGGTCGGGTCCTCGCGGTCGTTGACGTGGCGGGGCGGCGCGTGGGTGACCAGCAGGTCCAGCGCCCGGCCGTGGCGGATGCGGTTGGCGAGCAGGCGCGGGGTCATCCGCGCCATCATCAGTTCGTACTCCAGTTCGCTGTATTGAGCCGGTTCGTCGTCCCCGTAGCGGCGGGAGCCGGGAAGCCCGGCGAGGATCAGGCCGGTGGTTGGGTCCTGCACAACGCGGCCGCCGAGGTCGATGGCGCCCATGGGTTTGCGGGCCTTGTCGCGGTCGGCGCCGCGGGTGAGTTCTTCCGCGTGGTTGCCGAGCACGTAGTAGACGGGCTTGTTGAGCGCGTCGGCGAGGAACTCGAGGTAGCGGGCCGGCAGGTCGCCGCAGCTGACCACGAACGCGACGTGCCCCATCCGCTCGCGCACGCTGGCGCTGTGGATGCGGGGGTCGATTTCGTCGGTGACGGCCAGGATCGGGATGCTCACGAGGCCTTTCCGGGGTGCTGGGTGCTGGGCGCCAGGTGCCGCGTGAACGGAAGCATAGCGTTCGCGGGGGAGGAGACGGAGGCCGTGCCGCGGCTCGCGGACGGCATCGCCCGTTCCGCACCGGTTTCCTCTTCCGGCAGGACCGGCGCTCGTCGCTTGGCGTCGAACGCGATTGCGGACATGATGCGGTCGCCGCCGTGGGCCGTGTGAGGGATGCAGGGGTTGCGGATAGTGACAGCGGCGGCCCGGTCATGATGGCGGTTGCCACGTTGATCCGGCTACCGCCCGCGCCCGCCCGGGGTTGACGGCGGTTGCCAACATAGCCCGGGCATCGGCCGAGCGGGCGCGAGGCATCGCGCCCCTACAACTCGGGCGGGATCGACGCGGACTGTAGGGGCGCGATGATGGCGGCCGATAGAATACCCCGGCCACCGGCACTCCCGGCGTTGAAACCCCGGGCTACGCAAACAAAGTCCCTCCGGGACTGAACGCGGGCGCCGGGGCGCCGTCCGTCGGGCTCAACCCCGGAGGGGTTTCGTTCCCGTAGCCCGGGGGTTCAACCCTCATCTTTACCCACATCTCGGAATTGGTGAAAATCCTCCGGTGATCGGGGCGAAAAACGGCTCGATCCGTCACTCGGCCGGTGCCCGCTCGTCGCGGGGCGTTGCCCGAACTTCGGCAAACCTTGGCAGATCCCGCCCTCGGGCACCGGCCAAACGCCCGCCCGGACGCCTGGCGAAAGATGTGGGTAAAGGTGAGGGTTTCAACCCCGGGCGGGCGTGGGCGATAGTCGCACTATTTTCGCAACCGCCGTCATCGCGCCCGCTTCTGGGATGGTGTTCGCATCGAATAGGCAACCGCCATCAACCCCGGGAGTTCCCGGGGCCGGACGGCCATGGAAACCGCCACCGTCTCAGGACGGGCCTCAGCGGATCTCTGCCCTGATCGAATGGTGAACTCGCCCTCGGGAAGCCTACGCTTCGCCGCGGCGGGCGATGATCAGGTCGCGGGCTTCGGCGGGGGTGAGGCCGCGCAGGGGACGGCCGATGAACTCTTCCATCGCCGCGCGGTCGGGCAGTCCGATGGACTCCGCCCAGGCGCGGAACGCGGGCCACGAGTAATTGCTCAGGTCCGCGTCGTCCGGCGCGGTTTCGGGCGCGGGGCGCGGCTCCTCGGTTGCCGGCCGGGAGCGGGCCGACGGCGCGCGAGGCGCGGGCGCGTCGGGCG
>JAFAEX010000296.1 GCA_023423795.1 Chloroflexota bacterium
GGGACCTGTGCCCTCCCTCGTCGCTCTCGCCGCCGAATGAGGGAGGGCACAGGTCCCTCTCCTACGAACGGACGCTTCCGACCTTCAATTGCACACCTTCAGTAGACCGCTCGGCCTATTCCGACGCCCGCCCCTCGATCGTCACGGTCGCGTACGGCGCGAGGTCGAGTTCGAACGTGCCGTACTCGTGCGGCAACGTCTCCGTCCCCTCGCGGTACAGCGCCGGCTCCGCTCCGGCGACAACGAGCGTCGTCTCGTCGAGGCGGCGCAACGACAAGTCTCCGCGCACCGGCAGCGTGAGCGCGACCCGCACGGATTCATCGCCGAGGTTGGCGACGAGCGTCCGCACCCGGCCCTCCAGCCGTGCCGCCGCCACCGCGACGGCCAGCGGATCGTCGATCTCCGCCGGCAACACGTCGCCGCCGGAGAACTGGGCCAAATCCGCCAGCACGTGGTAGACGGGGAACGCCATCCCCGGCCACGAATGGAACCCCGGCACCCGCAGCGGGTGGTCCTCCCGCTCCATGACGCCGCGCCAGCCGTTGGTCTGGAAGTACGTCAGCGCGGCCACGCCCGCCCGCGAGAGCGCGCCGACGCTGCCGACCGTCCACGCCGCCGCGAATAGAGAGGGTTGCCGCTCGTCCACCGTCGCCGGGAGTTTCCCCGGCTCCGGCGCCGGTTCGGGACCGGTCGCGTTCGGGTTGAACGGCATCCGCAGCGTGACCGGGCCGACCGCCACCGGCTTGCCCACCGCGATCTCCTTCGCGCTCTCGACGTTGGCCGGCTGCGCGAGGATCGTCTCCATGACCGACGCGTTGTCGATGGCGTGCACGGTCGGGTTCATCGGGAACCCGACGATCTCCATCGCCGCCAGCGGCATCGTCTCCTGCGCCCGGTTGAACTCGGTGAAGAAGGTCCGGCTGCCGCCGCCGACGGGCGCGCCGACCCCGGCGGCATCACGGGCAACGAGCGCCGCCGCCAGCACCGCGCCGGTCGTCGTCCAGCCCGAGGCCGGGAAGACGAGCACGCGGGCCAGCGGAATCGCGCCGTCGGCCAGCGCGCGGAACAGGTCGTCGATGCCCTCGCCGGCGTCCCCGGCCACCGCGGCGACCTCCAGCGGCAATTTCAGCGCGGCGGCCTCGCCGGCAACGAGCGCCAGCTTTTCGCGCCAGCCGTCTTCGGTCAATTTCAGTTCGAGCCGCAGGTGGCCGAGGTGCATGGCAGCCAGCCGCACGAGGTCGTTGCCCGTCAGCGGCTTGCCGTGCGATGCGGCGCCGAGCCCGATTGGCGGCATCTTCTCGCCTGCGCCCGGCGCGACCCGCACCGAGATTGCCGGGCGCGCGCCGGCTTCGGTCGCGCCGTCCGGCGCGAGGCCCTCGATGGTCACGACCTGCCGGATGCGCTCGCCCGGGTGGACCTCCACCGGGTAGGGCAGCCGGAGCGGCGTCGAGTACGTCTTGAACGAGGCGTCGGTCCAGTTGCGCTGGTCCTCCATCTCGAAGAGGTCGCCCTCGAACCGGATCGTGACCCGGCCGCCGTTGCGCGTTGGGTGGGAAATCGCCTGCATGTCGAAGAACGGCTGGTGGGGCGAAATCGCCTCCGGGAACGTTCCGGGAAAACGGCCGACCGGCGTTTCGGTCTCGGCCGGTTGCCCTGCCGCCTCCAGCGGGTGCAACACGCACCAGCCGATCCGGTTGCGCAGGAACGGCTTGCGCGGTTCGCCGTCGAAGGTCGCGGTGATGACCCCGTCCGGGGTTCCGGCGAACTCGCCCTCCCACGCGAAATCGACGTCCCCGCCGACGCACTCCGCCGTGTACGAGACGCGGAACCCGTCCGCCCCGTTGTCCTCGACCTCGTAGCGGGTGAAGCGAGGTTCGATCGTGTTCCAGTTGCGGTCGCGGATCGCGCCGTAGAGCCGCAGCACCACCGGCTCCCCGGCGAGGCGAACGTGGCGCAGGTCGCCGCCCTCCAGCATGGCCGTCAATGGCCCGGCCCGCAGGTCGCGGCGCTCCGGCAGCGCGTCCTCGCGGCCGTAGCGCAGCACGTTGGCGGAAAACGCCGGGACCGGTTCGCCGTTGGCGTCGATTGGCTGGTGTCCCTGCTCCACGATCGGCACTCCTTGTCCCATCCGGCGAAGATAGCTGTCGTTCCGAGTATCGCCGCCAGCCCCGGGGCGTTCATCCTCATCCCGCGGGTTTATCGTCATTCCGCTGGTGCATTGTCATCCCGAGCGTGTCGAGGGATGACGGCGGGGTGGGACGGGGCGGCGTCCGCCGTCGCTCCGGCGTCAATCGGCCGCGGCGGCGGGCGCGGGTGCGCCCGGCCCCGCGCCGGCCGGGGCAGCAACCGCGACCGGCGCCCGGAAGCGGACTTTCTGCGCGTCGATGAACATCGCGATCAGGATGATCAGCCCCTGGATCACCTGGATCCAGAAGACCGACACCTGCATCAGGTTCAGCCCGCGGTCGATCGTCGAGAGCAGCAGCACGCCGCCCAGCGCACCTACCATCTTGCCCCGACCGCCGTTGAGCGAGATGCCACCGATGACCGCCGCCGCCATCACCTGGAAGATGTAGCCCTCGCCGAGGTCCACCTGCACCGACGCGACCCGGCCGGCGATCATCCACCCGCCGATCGCCGCCATCATCCCGGACAGCACGTAGACTTGCCGGATGCGCTTGTCGGCGTCGATGCCGGAGGCGATCGCCGCCGCCCGGTTTCCGCCGATCGCGTACAGGTCGCGCCCGAACGGTCGGTGCTCCAGGATCACGTACCCGATCAGGAACAGCAGCAGCATCGCCACCACCGCGACCGGGATCTTCCCGATCCACGGCAGCGTCACCGCGGTGGCGCTCCCCAGCCAGTAGAAAACCCCGGCCGGTGGGAAGTTCAGCCCATTGACGGCGTTGCCCTGCGTGAACGCCAGCATCGAACCGCGCAGGATCAGCAGGAACGCCAGCGTCACGATGAAGTTGTTCATCCGGCCGTAGGTGATGAGCGAGCCGATGACGAAGCCGATTACCGCGCCCAGCAGCAGGATCACCACGATCGACAGGAACGGGTTGAGCAGCAGCCCCGATCCCCACGTCGGCGCGACCGCCGGCACGATCAGCCACAACCCGAGCAGCGCCGTCAGTCCCAGCGTCGATTCGGCCGAGAGGTCGAAATTGCCGGTGATCAGCACGAACGTCTGGCCGACGACCAGCACGCCGAGCACCGCCGCCGCCGCGAGGATGTTGCGGATGTTGATCGGCGTCAGGAACTTGTCACTCTGGGTGACGAAGAACAGGAACACCCCCACCAGGATCACCCAGATCAGGTTGTCCAGCAGCCCCGGCACGTACCTACGCCACGGCATGGACGGCCTCCTCGGCTCCCCCCTCGATCGCGGCGAGGATGCGCGCCGGCGTCATCTCGTCCACGCCCTTGCGGAACTCCCGCGTGATGCTGCCACGGTAGAACACGAGGATGCGGTCGCACATGTCGGTCAATTCGCCCAGTTCGTCGGACACGATGGCCACCGCCACCCCGCCCTGCGTCAGTTCGTCCACGATGCGCAGGATTTCGACTTTCGCCTGCACGTCCACGCCCTGCGTCGGCTCGTCCAGCACGAGGACGCGCGGCTCGGTCGCGACGAGCTTGGCGACCACGACCTTCTGCTGGTTGCCGCCGGACAGGTTCTCCACCGCCTGGTTCATGCCCGGCGTCTTGATCCCCAGCGTGTCGATGAAGCGCTGCACCAGCGTGCGTTCCTTCCGCCCGTCGATGAACCCGAGCGCGTTGGCCAGCCGGTCCAGCACCGAGAGCGACACGTTGTCCCGCACCGACCGGATGCCGACGATGCCCAATCCGTGCCGGTCGCGCGGCAGGTAGGCCAGCCCGTGAGCCAGCGCCCAGGCCGGGCTCGTCGGCGTAAAGAACCGGCCGTCGAGCGTCACCCGCCCGGTTCCCAGCGGCTCCAGCCCGAAAAGGCCACGGGCGAGCGCGCCGTTGCCCGACCCTTCCAGCCCGGTCAGCCCGACGACCTCACCGGCGTGCAGCGTGAGGTCGATGTCCCGGTACGAGCCGGGCCGAGACAGCCCGGCGATCTCCAGCACCGGTTTGCCGACGGCCGCCCGCGCCGGGCGGGTGAAGCGTTCCACATCCGCGCCGGAAATCATCCGCACCAGGTCGCCCTGCGTCAGGTCGGCGGTCGCGGCCGTGCCGACCAGTTGGCCGTTTCGCAGCACCGTCACCCGGTCGGTGAGTTCGAACACCTCTTCGAGGTAGTGCGAGATGTAGATGAAGGATGCGCCCGTCGCGCGCTGCCGCCGCACGAACTCGAACAGCACCTGCACCTCGTGCTTCGGCAGCGGCGCGGTCGGCTCGTCGAGGATCACCACCGAGGCGTCGGCGAACAGGGCGCGGGCGATCTCGATCATCTGCCGCTCGGCCACCGAGACCGCTTCCATCTTGCGGCGGACGTCGATCTCCAGCCCGAACCGGCGTAGCCGCTCGGTCGCTTCCCGGTTGAGCCGCTTCCAGTCCACGAAGCCCGCCGCCGTGCGCGGCAGGTCGCCGGTGAAGATGTTCTCGGCGATGGAGAGCCCCGGCACGAACTTCGCGTGCTGGGCCACCAGCGCGATGCCGACCTCCCGCGCCTTCGCCGTCGTCATCCGCTCGATTTTCTCGCCGCGGACGATGATCTCCCCCGAATCCTGCGGGTACAACCCGTTCAGGATCTGCATCAGGGTGGATTTGCCGGCCCCGTTCTTCCCCACCAGCGCATGGATCTCTCCCTGCCGCACGGAGAAGGAGACCCCGTCCAGCGCCCGCACGCCGGGGAAGGTCTTCACGATGTCGCGCATCTCGACGACGTTGGAAACCGATTCGGTCATGCGTCCTGTCCGGTGAACGATGCGCTGGGAAACGCCTAACTGACTTTGCCGATCCTGGGGAACCCGCCGCGCCACGGGAAGCGTCACCTACGGGGTCGGCGTCGCCTCGCCCTCGCGGCCGGCGGCGACGTTCGCCCACAGCCGCTCGTCATCGACGTTGTCCGGCCCGACCGAGGTCGTGGCCAGGAACAACTGCGGGCCGACCTCGCTGTCCTCGACGCGGGCGGGCGACCACAGCGCGCCCTCCTGCACCACGTCGCCGGCCTCGATCGCTTCGCCGTTCAACTCCTTCTCGATGTAGTCAACGATGATCCCGAAGTCCGGGATCGGCTGGTTCGACGACTGGTCCACGTACCCGTCGCGGATGCCCTGCAGCGCCGCCGGGCTGCCGTCCACGCCGGCGATGAAGATGTGGCCGTCCTCACCGCGCGCGGCCAGCAGGTCGAGTTCGGCGAGAACCTGCAGCGTGCCGGGCGTGTAGACCGAGTCGGAATGGTGGTAGATCGCGTCCAGTTCCTCGGTCGAGGCGACGTCGCGGACGATGTCCACGCCCTTGGCGGTGTCCCAATCGCCCGGCCGGGTGATGACCGTGATGCCGGGATTCTCCGCCATCACGTCGTTGAACCCCGCGCCGCGCAACTGGGCCACGTTCTGCCCGAGGTTACCGGTGACTTCGAGCACGGTGCCGGTCGCCTCGCCGTTCTTCTCGGTCAGGAACGCGACGATGGCTTCGGCCGACTGCTGCCCGGCGAGGTAGTTGTCGGACAGCACCGTCATGTTGATCGCGCAGCCCTGCGGCGAGCGGTCGATCGTGTAGAAGGGAATCCCCGCCTCGGTCGCCGCGTTGACCGCGACGCAGATGCCGGCCGAGTCGTCCGGCACGGCGACGATCGCATCGACCTGTTGGGTGAGGTAGTTGTTGATGTCGTCGATCTGCTTCTGGGCGTCGCCGCCGGACGTGGTCGTCTGGACCGTCCAGCCCTTCGCCTCGGCGTGGTCGATCAACCCCTGCTGGATTTCGAGTTGCGCCCCGACCAGACCCGGCGCCGAATAGCCGATGACAACTTCGTCCTGCGCCCGCGCCGGCACGCCGGCCAGCGAAGCAACCCCAAGCGACCCCGCCGCCAGCAGGGCCAGCATCCCGAACCGCGTCGTCCGCGTCATCCCAGCCTCCTCGTCATCGAGCATCCGTCGAAGGCGCGCCGTCGCGCCGTCGCATCGCGTGTGGAGTCGTCGTTCGCTCCCTCCTTCCGCGCATTCCGGGCGGCCTAACCGGCGCCCCGCCCGGCCCGCTGGGCCTCGGCGATCGCCCGCTCCAGCCGCCCGGCGGCCGACGCCATGTGCGCCTCCATCGCCGCCTGCGCCGCCGCCGGGTCGCCGCGCTCGACCGCCTCCAGGATGGGGACGTGCTCCAGATACGAGAGATGCCGGTTGCCGGCGGCGATCACCCGGCCGATCCAGACCCGGAGCAGCGCCTGCACCCCGGCCAGCACGTCGCGCAGCGCGGTATTGCGCGCCGCCTCGGCAAGCCGCAAGTGGAACCCCACGTCCGCCTCGACGAACGCCGCCGGGTCGCCGGCGTCGTGGGATTGCTCCTCCATCCGCGCCAGCAGCACGCGCAACTCGGCGAGATCGGCCTCGCTGCGCCGCTCGGCCGCCAGCCCGGCGATGATCGACTCGATCTTCTGCCGGGCCTCGACCAGGTCGCGCGTGCGCGGTTCGCCCAGCAGCAGGCCCCATTCGATCACCTGCGGCAGCAGCGAACCTTCGGTCTTGCGCAGGTACGTCCCGTCGCCGTGCCGAACCTCGACCAGCCCGATCAGCGACAGCGACTTGATCGCCTCCCGCATCGCCGAACGGCCGACCCCGAACGCCTGCGCCAGTTGCCGCTCCGACGGCATCCGTTCGCCCGGCCCGACCTGCCCGGACAACAGGTACTCGACCAGCCGCCGCGCGATCTCCGTGGCCAGCGGCTCCCGCCGGATCGGCGCGATGCCGCTCAGCGCGCCCTGCGGCGGTCCCGGCTGCGGCTCAGCGCTCATCGGTCGCCGTCCTCGAGATCGCGCCGCAGGTCTGCCGCCAGCGCCCGGTCCCGCCGCTCCCGCAGGTCGCCGAGGTCGTCCTGCTCGCCCGGCAGCCAGCGCCGCAACCCGGAAAGCGAATCGGCGTTCGACAATTCCGGCCAGAGGTTGCCGGCGATCCGCTCGAAGATCGCCGCGCCGCCCAGCGCCGCCGTCTCGAATGGCCCGGTCTGGCGCCAGCGCCGCGCCATCGCGTCGCGTACCACCAGGTCGATGTCCTCCGGTGCGGCCACGCCGTTCTCGGCCAGCCAGACGGCCTCCCGCAGCAGCGCCAGTTGCATCCGATTCCAGAGAAAGCCCGGCACGTCCTTGCTCACCCGCACCGGGCGCTTGCCCATCGCCCGCAGCGCCGCCTCGACCGGTTCGGCGGTGCCCGGCGCAGTCCGCTCGGTGACGATGACCTCGACCAACGGCATCAGCAGCGCCGGGTTGCCGTAGTGCGTCCCGATCGTGCGCTCCGGAAAGCCGCCCGACTCGCCAATCGCCAGGATGCTCAACGACGACGTATTGCTGGCCAGCACCGCTCCCGGCGCGATCCGGCCCGCCTCCGCCAGCAGCGGCCCCTTCGCGCCGAGGTCTTCCGCGATGCTCTCGACGACGAGACCGCAATCGCTCCCGATCGCCGCCAGGTCGTCGCTGACCGCCACCCGCTCGCGGCCAGCCGCAATCGCACCATCCCCGGAGATGCCCGCGTCGGCCGCGACCGCGAACGCCCGCGCGATCCGCTCTCGCGCCGCGCCGAGGTCCCGCCCGACGAACACCACGTCGTGCCCGCCGAGCGCGTATTCCACCCCGATCTGCGATCCCATCAACCCCGGTCCGGCCACGGCCACCCGCATCGAATGGACCCCCTCTCAGCCGCGCACCGCGCCGAGCGTCAGCCCGCGCACGAAGTGGCGCTGCACCAGCAGGCCGAGCGCGAAGATCGGCAGCGTGGCAACGACGGCCAGCGCCGACGCCTGGCCCCAGTTCGACCCCTGCGACCCGGAATACCCGGCGATCACCACCGGCAGCGTCACCGCGTTGGTCCGGGTGAAGACGACCGCGAACAGGAACTCGGTCCAGGCGAAGATGAAGGTGAACGTCGCCGTCGCGATCAGCCCCGGTAGCGACAGCGGCAGCGCCATCCGCCAGAACACGCCGAGCCGCGACAGGCCGTCGAGTTGCGCGCTCTCCTCCACGTCGATCGGCACGCTCTCGAAATACGACCGCATCATCCAGATCACGTAGGGCAGGTTGAACGCGGCGTAGAGCATGATCAGCGCGCCGTGCGAATCGATCCCGAGCGCGGGCGTCACCTGCCCCAGCGCCCGCAACACCAGGAAGAACGGCACCACCAGCACGACCGGCGGCATCATCCGCTGCGACAGCAGCCAGAACGACAGGTGCCGACCGCCGGTCCCGAACCGGGCCAGCGAATACGCCGCCAAACACCCGACCACCATCGCCAGCGCGGTGGCGCTGCTCGCGATGATCAGGCTGTTCTTGAGCGCGAACCAGCCCTTCGCCGCCATGATCGTGCCGTAGTGGATCAGCGTCGGGTGCTCGGGTATCCACACCGGCGGCCGCTTCAGGTACTCCCCCGGCAACTTGAAACTGGTCCCCACCAGCCACACGATCGGGAACAGGAAGAACGCCAGCGCCAGCAGCAGCGCCACCCACCGCCCGACGCCGCGCAGGGTCTTTCCGCGCCGCGCGCGGCGCCGCCGGGGCGCCACCGGCACGCTGGCGACCGCCGCGCTCACAGCGCACCCTCCCGCACGAACCGGCGGACGTAGATGGTGCAGACGACGGTGAGCACGATCACGATCACCCACGCCACGGCCGAGGCGTAGCCGAGCCGGAAGAACTTGAAGCCGAGTTGATAGACGTACCAACTCGCCGTCTCGGTCGAGGTGCCCGGCCCGCCCTGCGTGAACATGAAGACGAGATCGAAGATCTTGAAGGCGTCCAGCGCCCGGAACAGCACCGCCACCGCGATGACCGGAGCGATCCCCGGCAGGGAGATGTCGCGCAGGCTCGCCCACCAGCCCGCGCCGTCGAGCGCCGCCGCTTCATACAAATCAGGGTTCACGGCCGACAGGCCCGCCAGCAACACCAGCAGCATGAACGGCGTCCACTGCCAGACATCGGTGACGATCATCGCCGCGATGGCGGTGTTCTTCTGCGCCAGCCAGAGGATGTTCACCTGCTCGCCGGCGATGGCCGACAGCACCGCGTTGATCGCCCCGTACTGGTTGTCCCACAGCGTGCGCCACGTCAGGCCGACGACGACCGGCACCATCATCACCGGCAGCATCAGCAGCGGCAGGATCACCCGCTTGCCCCGGAATTCGCCGACCAGCAGCAGCGCCAGCCCGAACCCCAGCACCAGTTCGATCGCCACCGCGCAGACGACGAAAATCGCCGTGTTCTCCAGCGATCCCCACACCCGCCCGTCGGACAGCGCTTCGCGGTAGTTCGCCAGCCCGACGAACGGCCGCTCCTGCGACTGCAACTCCCATTTCTGGAACGACAGCGCCACCGCCGAGATCAGCGGGTAAACGCCGAGCCCGAGGATCAGCAACACGGCGGGCGCGACCATCAGCCAACCGTCGCGCCGGCGGCGGGCAGCCCAACTCGACCCGTCGCGGGCCGTCGTGGTCCGTTGCATCGGGATGCTCGCGCCCACCGGTCACCCCCGGCCGGGCGTTCCCGCGCGGCGGCATCGCCACGCGGGAACGGACCCGGTCCGGTTCCTGCTACTCGTAGTAGGAACCCTTCATCGCCTTGAACTTTTCGTATGCGTCCTTCTGGGCGTCGCGGCCGATGCGGTCGGTGATCGCGTTCATCGCCGCCGCGGCGTCGGCCAGCGCCTGCTCGACCGGCGTTCCCGCCTGCGCGGCAGTCACCGCCTGGTCCATGGCCGTGTAGTACTCGGCCGAGCCCGGCATCACGAGGTCGATCAGCGCGTTGTCGGCGTTGGATTGCAGCGTGTCGAGGTAATCCCCGGCGGTCGCCCAGCGCGAGCGGTACTCCTCCGACGAGAAGTGCGAGAGCCGGTACGGGTCGCGCAGCGCGTAGGGCAGCATCACCCGCTGCAGGGAGATCGACGGGCTGGTCATCCACTGGATGAACAGGTAGGCGGCCTCCTTGTGCGCGCTGTCGGACGAGACGGCCAGCGAGAACCCGGCGTTGTGCAGGGAATGGCCCATCGGCATCACGGCGTAGCCGACCTTGCCCGCCACCGTCGTTTCCGGCACCCACGCCAGTTGCTCGGCGGTCGTCCCCTCCGACCAGCGGGCGATGGGCGGCCAGGTGCCGCCGATCATCGCCAACTGCCCGCTCATCCAGGCGGTCAGCACCTCCATGAAGCCCCACGTCTCCACGCCGGGCGGCATCGTCTTGTTCCGCTCGACCATCGCGGTCAGCGTGTCGATGCCGGCCTGGCTGGTGATCGCGGCGTCCATGCTCTCGTCGTCGAAGAACCGGCCGCCGCGGTTACGGAACTCCTCGGTGAACCAGTAGACGACCTGACCCGGCGCGCGCTGGCTCGCCCCGCCGAAGGTCTGGCCGCCGCCCCGTTCGGTGAAGAAGGCCTGGATCTCGTCGTATTCGTCCCAGTCCTTCGGCGGCGCGAGGTCCCGGCCGTACTGCTCCTGGAACGCGGCCTGGTTGGCCTCGTCCGCGAACAGGTCGGTCCGGTAGTAGAGGACGATGATGTCGCCGTCGTCGAACAGGCCGTGGATAGCACCGCCGTAGTTCATCAACTCCTTGTAGAGCGGGTGGTAGTCCTCCAGGTCGGCCGGGTTCATGTACTGCTCGATGAAGGGATCGAGCGGTTCGGTGACGCCCTGCGACACGAAATCGGCCGTCCACGACGGAACGAGGGTCAGCACGTCGAAGGCGCCGGTGCCGCCGAGGTGCTCGGCGACTTGAGACGAGAACAGGTCGGTGAACGGCTTGCCGATCGGGTTGATCTTGATCCCGGTCAGTTCCTCGAACATCGGGCCGGAGAACTTGCTCGGGTCCTCCAGTTGCAGCGCCTCTTCCCAGACCACGTTGAGTTGGGCCGGCTTGTTCTCCATCGCGTTGATGGCCTCGATCGCCACCGCCGCCGAGTCCTTGCCCTCCTGCAACGCCGCCCGCGCCGCCGCCAGCGAAGCCGGTGTGAAACTCGGGGCGACCGCCGCCCGCGCCGGGGTGGCCGCCACCGCGCCCAGCC
>JAFAEX010000031.1 GCA_023423795.1 Chloroflexota bacterium
CGCCTGTCGCCTGTCGCCTGTCGCCTGTCGCCTGTCGCCTGTCGCCTGTCGCCTGTCGCCTGTCGCCTGTCGCCTGTCGCCTGTCGCCTGTCGCCTGTCGCCTGTCGCCTGTCGCCTGTCGCCTACCGGCTCACCTGCCACCCGTCGTCCGTCAGCAGCAGCGCGTCGATCTCCTCCGCGCCCGGCATCGACGGTTGCGCCCCTTCGCGGGTCGTCGCCAGCGATCCGGCGATGACGCCGGCGCGGGCCGCCGTGATCGGGTTGGAGCCGGACGCGAGGCGGGCGGCGAACGCGCCGCAGCAGGCGTCGCCCGCGCCCGTGGTGTCCACTACCTCGACGGCCGGCGCGGGGATGTGGACCGGGTCGCCCTCACTCAGGATCAGCGCGCCGTCAGCGCCCAGCGTGATGAGCACCATCTCCGGCCCGAGCGCCGCCAGCGCCGCCGCAGCCTCCCTCGCCCCGCCGACCGCCACCGGACGACCGAGCAGCGCGCCCGCCTCGGTCTCGTTGACGACCAGCGCGTCGATCTCGCCGAGGTGGACCCGCGCGCCCAGCGGTTCCGGCGTGGCGTTGACGACCACCCGCGCCCCGTTGGCGCGGGCGGCGGCGAACAGCGCCACCCGCACCGGCTCCGGCAGCGCCAGCGTCGAGAGCACGACATCCGGCGCGAACCGGGCCACGGCTTCGGCGGCGCTGGCCGGATCGACCACCAGGTTCGCGCCCGGGATGTAGGTGATCCGGTTCTGCCCGCTGTCTTCCTGGACCACGATCAGCGCCACCCCGGACGCCGCGTCGTCGGTCACGTCCACGAAGGCGACGTCGATCTCCTCGGCCAGCAGGCCGTCGAGCCGCTGCCGCCCGAAGTCGTCGTTGCCGACCGCGCCGAGCATCGCGACCTCGGCGCCGGAGCGTGCCGCCGACACCGCCTGGTTCGCGCCCTTGCCGCCGCCGAAGACCGCGAACGACGTGCCGGAGACGGTTTCGCCCGCCTCCGGGGCGCGGGCCACCCGCCCGACGAGGTCGGTGTTGATCTCCCCGGCCACGAGTACCCGGCCCCGGCCTCGCTCCCTGCGGTCGCTCATGCGCCCTCCCCGTCCATCGCTCAGTCGCGCGGGTGCGACCGCGCCGTCCGCCGCCGCACCAGCGCGTCCAGCATCGCCCGCCGCAGTTCCGACCACGCGGCGCGCGCGCTGCGCAGCGCGCGCGGGCCCGGCGGTCGTCCGGCGTAGATTTCCTGACTGTACAGGTCCGCGACCAACTGTGCCGGGGCACGCAGCGCCGGCCGCGCGCCGCCGAGGCGGTCCGCATACTCGTGCGGCGTCTGGTTCGGCTCGGCGCGCACGCCCATCACCGATCCGGCACGGACCGCCCGCGCATACAGCGCGCCGGCCGGCGAGAGCCCGCGCAGCCGCCATTGCCACGCGACCGCCGCGACCGCCGCCGCGGCGATGCCCAGCAGCAGGATGCCAAGCGCCGCCCATCCGATGAACCGGACCGGCTGCGCCAGCACGTCCGGCATCGCCGGCGGGAAGTTCGGCGTTTCCGCGGCCGGCGCCGGGGTGGCGACCGCTTCGGCGGTCGGCGCGGGCGTCGGGACCGGCGGCGTCGGCGTCGGGTCGGGCGTCAGGTTGGCCGAGCCGTAATCCAGCGGCTGCTGGCTGGCGGTCGGCTCGAACGGAATCCAGCCGAAGCCGGGGAACCACGCCTCCACCCACAGGTGGGCGTTCTTCTCCCGGTACAGGTAGCCCGAATTTTCCTCGTCCCACGGCGCGGGGAAATAGCCCGCCACCACCCGCGACGGGATGCCGTTCATCCGCAGCATCACCGTCATCGCCGAGGCGTAATACTCGCAGTAGCCCTCGCGGGAATCGAACAGCACGTAATCGACCACATCCTGGTCGCCCGGCGGCGGCGAGATGTCCTCCCGGTAGGCGATCGTTCCCCGCACGTAATCCTGCACCGCGATCGCCGTATCGAACGGGGTCGGCTGCCCGGCCGCGAGTTGCGCGGCGAGGTCGCGGGTACGCTCGGTCACCGTGTCCGGCAGTTGCAGGTACCGCTCGACCAGCCAATCCGGGTACTCCGTACCGGCGGCGCGCAGCGCGTCCGGCGGCGCGGTGCTGACCAGCCCGACCACCTCGTAGGGAACGCCAGCCTCCAGCGGCGTGGCCGAGAACACGGCCTCCACGTCGTCGTAGATCGGCAGTTCGCCGGTGACGACCAGCGTTTCTGCCCGGCCGTCGGCCCCGACCGTCCAGGTCACGTCGAGGAACCGGGCCGAAAGCGCGTCGGCTTCGGCGGCCAGTTGCGCGCCGATGGCCGGGTCCAGCGGCTCGGGCTGTCCCGGTTCCTGCCCGGCCGCCGCCGGGTCGAACGTGGCGGCCATCAGCACCGTCGCGATCCGCCGGAGGTCGATCGGCAGCGCACCGGGGTTGCCGGTGGTCAGGTCGAACGGCGAGGCGTCCAGCCGCTGCCACGCCAGTTGCACGTTGGTGCGGACGCCCGCCGTCAGGTACGTGTCGCGGGTGAACAGCAAATCGCCCTTGGGCCGCAGCGGTTCGACCAGCCCCTTCACCTGCGACCGCGCCCCGGTGGCCGAGGCGGTCAGGTGCACCCCCTGGTTGCGGGCGAAGGTCATCTGGGCGTTGAAGCGGTCGCCGTCGTCGTCCGCCATCGCCGCCGCCCAGCCGTGGCCGTCGTAGGCGTCGTAGCGGTGGCCGACGAGGTAGGTCGGGCCGGCGACGGCGTCCTCGGGACGGTAGACCATCACCGGCTCGTCGCTCAGGTTCAGCGCGCCGCCGAGCCGGAACTTGTTGCCGAAGGTGGCGTAGGAGCCGCCCACGTCGCTGACGCCGGCGAAGCGGCCGAGCAGGTCGTCCCAGCGCTCCTGCACCTGCGACCACGGCTGCTCCAGCCGCTCCCAGGCCGCGCCAAGCCCGTCCCGCGCCGAGACCGGCAGCGTCCAGCCGAGGATCGCCGCCACCAGCGCAATGTTGATCCCGGCCACCAGGAAGCGGCGGTCGATGCGCGGCGGCGCGGGAAGCGAGGCGATGGCCCAGGCCCGCCCGCGCCGGAACGCGTGGTAGCGCGCCGCCAGCACGCACCCGGTGGCGATCAGTACCACCAGCGGCAGGGCGTCCGCGTCGCGCGCGAACCCGAGGTTGACGAAGGCCACGACGCCCGGCAGCAGCAGCGCGGTCGCCAGCCAGCCGCGCCGGTACAGCGCCCACGCCGAGGTGTAGGCCACCAGCCAGACGGTGAGCCCGAGCACGATCGAAAGCAACACCGGATCGTCGAGCGGCCGGCCGGACAGCGCCCGCCGGTACCACTCCAGCGCCTGCGCGCCGAGCTCCCGCAGCGCCGCCAGTTCCTGTCCGGGCCCGGCCAGGCTGGCGACCGCCAGCCACGCTGCCACCGCCGTGCCGGTGACGACCGCCAGCAGGTGGGCCAGCAGGTCCGGCACGCGCAGTTTGGCGAGCACCAACCCGACCAGCACGCCGCCCAGCGACAGCATCGCCAGGTCCGCGCGGGCCGGGGCGAGCGGGGTCAGTTCGACCGTGCTGGCCGCCGCCAGCACGACGATGGCGTGGAGCAGCACCGTGCTCCACCCCTCGGCGGGAACGAACCGGCGGCGGGCCGGCGCGGCCGCGACCGGGGCGGCCGGGACCGCCATCGCGGGATGGTTCGGGGAAGGAGCGGTCACCATGCGGTTATGGTAATCGGTCGCGCCCTCCCTGACCGGTTCTCGGGCTTCCGTGGCGCAGCGGGCGCTTCGTCATGCGGCAGCCGGGCACGCTCTTGCCCCGCCATCCCGAGCCCGCCAACCCGTCATCCCGAGCCTGTCGAGGGATCTCGTTTCTCCTCGAATCGTGTAAGCGGTTGCGATAACAACGTGGCCATCGTCCACGCCCGCGGTATGGTGGTTGCCAAAATACCCCGGCCACCGGGACGACCGG
The DNA here is from genome assembly GCA_023423795.1 of Chloroflexota bacterium. GTDB lineage: Bacteria > Chloroflexota > Chloroflexia > Thermomicrobiales > UBA6265 > CADCWF01. Next base: position 3,957 of record JAFAEX010000031.1, read on the forward strand.
GGTTTATGGCGTTTGCCTATTTGATGCGAACACCCGACGACGGGCGGGCGCGATGAACCGCGCCCCTCCACGCCGCAGCATCTCAACTCGGTCGTAGGGGCGCGATTCATCGCGCCCGCTTCGCCGATGGCTGAACTATTTTGGCAACCACCGTAAACCCCGGGCTACGCCAACGAAACCACTCCGGGGTTGAGCACCGACGGTGCCCGCATCAAATAGGCAAACGCCATCAACCCCGGGCGGGCGTCGCCGGTGTCCGGATCAACAAAGCAACCGCCATCGTCCCCGGGCAGGCGTGACCCATACCCGGAACAATAAAGAAAGCAACCGCCATAACGCGATCCTTCGACAAGTTCGGGATGACGGAACGACCCATGGTGACGGCTTCGTCGATGCCGGATCACGTCCTCTGGAGCGCCCGAATCGAGCGGGCTTTCAGCGAGTCGTAGATCGGCGGCGAGCCGACCAGCGTCGCCGAGAGCGTGGCCGCGAAGCCCGCCGCCAGCAGCGGCACCGCCAGCGCCGGGGCGGCCGTCATCTCCATCGCCAGCACGACCCCCGTCAGCGGTGCACGCACGATGCCGGCGAAAAAGGCCGCCATGCCGACGATCATCAGCGGCGAGCCCTGCAGGCTGAACGACGGCACCAGGTCCGCCACGAGTGGGGTGGCCGCCGCGCCCCAGAGCGCGCCCACCGCCAGCAGCGGCGCGAACAACCCGCCCGGCGTGCCGGCCGCATACGACAGCGGCCCGGTCAGCGAGCGCACGAGCACATAGCCGAGCACCGCCGTCAACGCCATCCGCTCGCCGCCGAGCAGGTTCTGCGTCAGGTCGTCGCCGCCGCCCACCGCCAGCGGATCGACGAGCAGCACCGCGCCGACGACCGCCCCGATCGCCGCCGCCCGCACCACCGGATGGATGGCGGTCATGCCGTCCGCGATGCGCAGCCCGCCCAGGACCAGTTTGTTGTAGGCGGCGCCCAGCAACCCGAGCGCCAGCCCGAACAACACGTAGATCCACAGGTCCGTGACCGGCGGCGCCAGCGGTTGCTCCACCACGAAATCCGGCCGGTCGCCCATGATGATGCGCGAGCAGCCGACCGCCACCGCGCAGCCGATCAGCGTCGTCATCACCAGTTTTGGGCGGAACGACTTGGTGACTTCCTCGAAGACGAAGATCGCGCCGCCGATCGGGGCGTTGAAGGCCACCCCCAGCCCGGCCCCTGCCAGCGCCACCTGCAGGATCTTCGCGTCGAGCCCCGAGATGCCGAGCCGGCGGCTGGCCTCGGCCCCGATGGTCGATCCCATCTGCACCGTCGGCCCCTCGCGGCCGAGGACCATGCCGCTGCCGATCGCCAGCAGTCCGCCCACGAACTTGATCGGCAGTACCCGCAATTTCGGCGCGGGCAGTTCCTCGCTCCAGACGCCTTCGACCTCCTGCACGCCGCTGCCGGCCGCGTTCGGCGAGAACGTCACCAGCCAGCGCGCGAGACCAGCGCCGACCGCCGTGACCAGGATCGGCGCCAGCCACGCTGGACCCGGCGCGTCCCCCACCCACGCCACCAGTTCGACCCGCCAGGTCGTGGCGTGCTCGAGTCCCCAGCGGAACGCCCCGCCGATGAGGCCGATCAGGATGCCGCCGACGACCGCGATCAGGCACAGGCGGACGAGCCCGGCGTGGTCCCGGTTGTCGGCCTCGGCGGGCAATCTTCGCTCGCGCGCGGCATCCCCGGCCGCGCTGTCGGTGGGCGGCGTCATCGGCGGCGTTCCTGACCCGTAGCCGCCAGCCGCCGTGATCGATGTTGGCGGTTGGGGCGCGTCACCGCCCACGTTGGCCGTACGGGCACGTTGCATCGAACCACTCCCAATCAGGACCGAACCGCACGACGCCGCCAACCCTCGGTCGGCGGCGCGCCCATTGTCCGTGATGATGCGGAGTCGGGGGATCGGGCGAAATCAGCGCCGCCCGTTGCCGGCCGGCAGCCCGCGCGCCGCCCCGGCCAGCGCTGCCGCCAGCGGTTCGCCGTACTTCACCAGGTGCACCGGGATGCTCGCCGCCGTCAGCCCGCCGACCGCCAGCAGCGCCGACGGCGCGGGCGCGAACGTCTCCGCCTCGATCACCACCGCCGTGGCGCGCACCCGCCGCCCGGCGATCTCCGCCAGCGCGCCGACCCAGCGGTCGTCCGCCGAGGCCGAAACCACCACCAGCCCGGTGTGCCGCCCGAACCGCCGCGATTCCGCGACGAGGATCTCGGCCAGCGGCATGTGCCCGTCGGCGGCGACGACCGCCAGCGCTTCCAGCAACTTGGAGAGTTGGCGCGGCCCGCGGTCCGGCGAGATCGTTTCGAGGTGGGCGCCGGTGGCGATCAGCCCGACCGAGCGTCCTTCGTCGAGGAACCGGCGAGCCAGCGACGACGCAGCCGCCACCGCCACCTCCAGCGTCGAATCCAGCCACGCCTCGATCGGCAAGCGCCCCGCCGCGTTCGGCGCGAACGCCGCCGGGCGGGCGGCGGGGCGGTGGATGGCCGCCTCCAGGTCCAGCACCAGCCAGACGTCCGCCGTCTGGTCGAGGTCGAACTCCTTGACCATCAGCCGCCCGCGACGCGCCGTCTGCGACCACGAGATCCGGCTGTAGGAATCTCCCGGCGCGTAGTCCCGCACCCCGGCGATGCTCGGCGTCGTCTGCGGCGTCTTGCGGTCGAGCGTCGCGCCGCCTTCCAGCGCCGCCACCGGGGAGGGCGCGTCCAGCAGCGGCACCGTCGGCGGGTAGACGACCACCTCGTGCGACCACGGCAGCGCCAGCCGCGTCGGGAACAGCCCCAGCGGATCGCCCGAGCGCAGCGTCATCGGCCCCAGGCGGTAGCGGCCGCGCTTCACGCACGGCGTGACCGTTTCCCACTCGGCGACGCCGCGCCGCGGCAGGTGAACCACCCGCCCCGGATCGTGCCCGGGCAGCGAGGAGTGGTCGATCGCTTCCACCCAGAGTTTCGCCAGCAAGCCGCGGTTGCGCAGCCGCACGGTTTCGCGCACGGCGCCGCCGACCTGCGCCCGGTCCGCGGCCAGCGCCCGTTCGCCGCTCACGCCGCGCAGGCTCAGCCGGCTCCAGGCGAACGCCAGCACCAGCACCCCGCCCAGCGCCAGCGCCAGCGTGTCGGCCACCGGCCAGTCCGTCGCCTGGCCGATCACCAGCACCGCGAGCATCAGCAGCAGCAGTTTGAGGGCGTTCACCGTCGGGGTGCTGGGTGCTGGGTTGCGGGTTGCGGGACGGGTCGGGCATCGATCCGGCAGATGGTGGCGCGTTGAGCCGCCGTTTCCGGCGGCACGTCACCCGCAACCCGCAACCCGCAACCCAACACCCCGATTACCCCCACCCCCGCATCGCCGGGTTCGGCTGCGCGCCGGGAACGGGCGTGCGGGCGAGGATGTCGGCGACCACCACCCGGCTATCGACGTTCTTGATCCGCGCCGCCGGGTTGACGATCACCCGGTGCGCCAGCGTCGGCTCGGCCAGCGCCTTCACGTCGTCCGGCACCACGTAATCGCGCCCGCTGATCGCCGCCCACGCCCGCGACGAGTTGTAGAGCGCCAGGCTGCCCCGCGGCGACGCCCCGAGGTAGACGTCCTCGTGGGTCCGGGTCGCCTCGGCCAGCGAGACGATGTACTCCCGAACCGGCTGCGCGACGTGGACGTTGCGCACCGCCTCCTGCGCCGCCAGCAACTCCTCGACCGAAACGGCGACGCCCAGCCCGTCCAGCGGGTGGGCGTGGTGCTGCCGCTCCAGCAACTCGATTTCGTTGGCGCGGCCGGGGTACCCCAGCGACAGCCGGATCAGGAAGCGGTCGAGTTGCGCTTCCGGCAGCGGGAAGGTGCCCTCGTATTCGATCGGGTTCTCGGTCGCCAGCACCACGAACGGGCGCGGCAGCGGGTGGCTGACGCCATCGACCGTCACCTGGCCCTCTTCCATCGCCTCCAGCAGCGCGGCCTGCGTCTTCGGCGTGGCCCGGTTGATCTCGTCGGCCAGCACGAGCTGGGCGACGATCGGCCCCGGCCGGAACTCGAACTGGCCGCTCTGCTGATCGAAGACGTTGACGCCGGTAACGTCGCTCGGCAGCAGGTCCGGCGTGAACTGGATGCGCTTGAAGCCGACGCCCAGCGTGCGGGCGACGGCCTTGGCGAGCACGGTCTTGCCCACCCCGGGCACGTCCTCCAGCAACACGTGGCCGCGGCACAGCAGGGCCACCAGCACCAGCAGCACCTCGTGCCGCTTGCCGACGACCGCGCGTTCGACGTTTTCGCACGCGAGGCGGGCGACGCGCTGCACGAGCAGTGGATCCATGCGGGGGTCGCGCTCCGGGATGGGGTGAATCGACGATCCGCCTGGCGCGGACGGTGGAAGTATAGGCGGCGGGCCGCGCCGCGCGATCCCTGCCCGCGCCGCCGCCGCGATTTTTTCACGCAGCCGTTAGAATGCGCTCATCTTCCGAGACTACGCTCTCGGGGGAGCGCGGCGACCCCGCCGCGTGGCCCTGGAGGTGCGACATGGATTTTGCCGCCGACGGCGCGCCGGATCGCAGCGTGCTCGTCGTCGAAGACGATCCCCCCATTCGTGGGCTCGTCAGCCGCATCCTCACCCATTGGGGATACGCCGTCCGCACGGCAGCCGACGGCGTGGAAGCGCTGGAAGAGATCGAGCGGCAGCGACCCGATCTCGTGCTGGCCGACGTCTTCATGCCCCGGCTGGGCGGCATCGAACTGGCCGAGCGGCTTCGCGCCGAACCCGACCCGATCCCGATCGTCCTCTTCAGCGCCACCAACACCCACGAGAACCTGCCGCCGGTCCCGTTCCTCGCCAAGCCGTTCACCCTCAGCCAGTTCTACGGCGCCGTCGCCACCGCTGGTCTGGACCTGCCGGACGACCTGGCGGAGACCGGGGCGAACGGCGGCTCGTAGCCGTTTCCCAGCGCCGCCGCGGGTGTTCGTGCCGTCGCGCGCCCCGGCCGAGTCGTCCTGCCGCCGGTCACGGGTGCGCGGCAGACCGGGTGGCGCGTCCGGTGCGCCGTACGTTCGCGCCGCGTGCCCCGGCAATGCACAATGTCGCCACATCGGTTGTGCGAGGGGGCCGACGGTGGCCGGTCGGAGGAGCATCCGGCCGCCGCGGGCGATGGGACGCGCCGGATGGATGAACCGCGGACAACCAGCGCCGGGATCGTTCGCCAGGAGGCTTCCACGTCGGACCGCTGGCGCGCGTTGGCCGCGGCCACCCACGACATCGCTGGCGCCGGGAGCGCCGACGCCATCCTCGCCGCGACCGCGAAGCAGGCTCTGGTGCTCACCGGCGCGGCGCTGGCGGTCGCCGGACTCGCCGCCGAAGAGGCGGCGGCCGCCGCGTCGCCGGGGATCGACGCCGCCGGGCCGCTCTGTGCCCGGGTCGGCACGATCGACCCCGAGGCACGCCGGCGTGCGATCTCCGCCGCCGAGCCGCTTCGCCTCGCGCGGACCGGTCTTGCGGATGCGCCGGGCGGCGCGCCGCTCGAAGGCTGGCTTGGCGTGCCGCTGCCAGGTCCGCCCGGCGGCGAGGGCGGCATCGTTGAGGTCGCCGGCAAGCCCGGCGGGTTCGACGACGCCGACGAGGCCATCGTGGCCCAACTCGCCGCCGTCGCCGCCGTCGCGCTGGAGAACGCCCGCATGGTCGAGGTGGGCCGCGCCGAGGCGGCCCGCTACCGGGCATTGATCGAAAACGGCCCGGACCCGGTCGTCGTCTACGACACGAACGGCCTCATCCGCTACGCCAGCCCGGCGGTGGAGCGGATGCTCGGGTATTCCCTCGCCGACGACATCGGCCAGGATACGTGGCATCGCATCCACCCGGACGACCGGCCTCGGGTCGAGGACGGGTTCCGCGCCGTCGTCGCGGCGCGGCCCGCGCCGCTGCGCGCCGAGTTCCGGGTTCTGCACGCCGACGGCGGCTGGCGCTGGGTCGAGGCAACCGCCCAGGACTGGTCCGACATCCCGAACCTCAACGGCGTGGTCGTCAACTACCGCGACATCACCGACCGCGTGGCGACCGAAGCGGCGTTGCGTTCCAGCGAAGCCAGGGTGCGGGCCGCGTTCGACGACGCGGCCATCGGCATGGCCATCGTCAGCCTCGACGGGGTGTACCTCCGGGTCAACCGGGCGCTGGCGGCGATGCTCGGCTACCAGCCCGACGACCTCGTCGGCATGACGTGGCGGGAGGTCACCCACCCCGACGACGCCGGCCTCAACGCCGGGCAGTCCGACCGGCTGCGCCGTGGCGAGATCGCCAGTTACGACTTCGAGAAACGCTACCTCCGCCGCGACGGCGAGCCCGTCTGGGCGCACGTCACCACCGCGCTGGCCCGCGACGCGTTCGGCGAACCGCTCTACCTCGTCACCCAGATCCAGGACATCACCGCCCGCCGCGCCGCCGAGCGCGCCCGCGACGAGGAGCGCGACCTGCTGCGGGCGCTGATGGAGAACGTGCCCCACCCGATCTATTTCAAGGACCGCGACGGGCGCTTCACCCGCGTCAACGCCGCCGCCGCCGCCCGGTTCGGCCTGCCGGACCCCGCCGCGGCGGTCGGTCTGGGCAACGCCGAGGTCCTCCCGCCCGAGGAAGCCGAGGCGCAGGACGCCATCGAGCGGGAGATCCTCGCCACCGGCGCCCCGGTGGTGGACGCCAACGAACGGCAGGTCACCCCGGACGGCGAGGAGCGCTGGCTGCTCTCGACCAAGGCCGCGATCCCCGGTCCCGACGGTCTCTCGGCCGGGCTGGTCGGCATTTCCCGCGACGTCACCGAGCACTATCGGGCCATCGCCGCCGTCGCCGAGAGCGAGGCGCGCCTGCGGGCGCTGCTCGGCCGCCTGCCGGTGCTCGTCTACGTCGAGTCGGTCGATGCGGCGGTGCCGCTCTGGGTCGGGGCGCACGTCGGCCCGCTCTATGGCCTCGACGCGGACACGTACGCCCGCACGCTTCGGGAGCGCATCCACCCGGACGACCGTTCGCGCGCCGTCGCCGAGATCGATCGGACCGACCGCACCGGCGGCCCGTATCGCATGGAGTACCGAGAGCGAACCGCGAGCGGCGAGTACATCTGGGTGCGCGACCACGCCGTACTCGTGCACGACGAGCGCGGCGCTCCCGACTACTGGCTCGGCGTGAAGATCGACATCACCGAGGCCAAACGGGGCGAGGCCGCCCTGCGCGATGCCGAGGAACGGTACCGGCGCCTCGTGGAGCACATCCCGGCGGTGGTCTACACCTCGGCGGGCGACGACCTGGCCCGCCCGACGTACGTTTCGCCCCAGATCGAGGCGCTGCTCGGCTTCACGCCGGAGGAGTGGGTCCGGGACGCCCACCTCTGGCAGGAGCGCGTGCACCCGGACGACCGCGAGCGCGTCGTCGCCGAAGTCGCGAGCCAGGTCGGCGCCGGCGGGCCGCTACGCTCCGAGTTCCGCTTCGTCTCCCGCGACGGCCGGGATGTCTGGGTGCTGGACGAGGCGGTGCTCGTTCCCGGCTTCGGCAACCGGCCGGCCTACTGGCAGGGCTTCCTCGTCGATATCGGCGACCGCCGCCGCGCCGAGGAAGCCCTGCGCGAGCAGGCCGAGCAACTGGCCGGCATCGTCGCCACGCAAGCCGAGGTCGCCGCCGCCCAGCCGGACCCGGACGAGGTCATGCACCTGGTGGCGGAACGGGCGCGGGCGCTGGTCGGCGCCGACGGCGCGGCGGTGCTGCTCATCAGCGGCGGCGATCTCGTCTATCGCGCCGCCGCCGGGCTGGCCGCCGATGCCCCGGCGATCCGGCTGCCCATCAACGCCAGCCTGGCCGGGCTCAGCCTGCGCACCGGCCGTCTGCTGCGCAGCGACGACGCCATGAACGATCCCCGGGTCTACCAGCCGGCCGCCCGCCGCGTCGGTTGGCGGTCGCTCGTGGTGATGCCGCTGCGCCACCGCGGCGCGCTTGTCGGCGCGCTGCAGGTCATGAGCCGGGACTTCGGCCGCTTCGGCCCGAAGGACGTGCAGACTCTGGAACTGATGGCCGGGCTCGTCGGCTCGTCGCTCGCCTACGCGGACGCGTGGACGGCGATGCGCGAGGCGCGCGACGCCGCCGAGGAGGCCAACCGGCTCAAGAGCCAGTTCCTCTCGACCATGAGCCACGAATTGCGGACCCCGATGAACGCCATCATCGGCTACGCCCACCTGCTGCTCGACGGCATGGATGGGCCGTTGACGCCCGAGCAGCAATCCGACGTCACCCGGATCGCCGAAGGCGCCGACCGGCTGCTGGCGCTGATCGACGACGTGCTGGACCTGGCGCGGATCGAGGCCGGCCGCATGGAACTGGAGATCGGCCCGGTCGATCTCGTCCGGGTGCTGGCCCAGACCCGCGCCGACGTCGCCCCGCAGGCCGCCGACAAGGGCCTCGCGCTGACCTTCGACGTCCCGTCCGGTCTCCTGGTCCAGGGCGACCTGACCCGGCTGCGGCAGGTCTTCACCAATCTCGTCGGCAACGCCGTCAAGTTCACCGAGCGTGGTCAGGTCGCGGTGACGGCCACGGCGGATGACGAGTGCATCGCGATCGCGATCGCCGATAGCGGCATCGGGATTGCGGCGGATGCCTTGCCGCGGGTGTTCGAGGAGTTCCTGCAGGCGGACGCCGGCACGAACCGGCGTTACGGCGGCACCGGGCTTGGGCTGGCGATCACCCGGCGCCTCGTCGCGATGCACGGCGGCAGCATCGAGGCCGAGAGCGAACCGGGCCGAGGCTCCGTGTTCACGGTGCGGCTGCCGCGATCCGCCTGATCGCGCGCCCGTGCTTGTGCGACATCATTGTACAGATATGGTGGGCGGCGATGCCGTTCGGCTATCATGACCGCTGACGTCGTTGCCAACCAAGACCACCGCTCGATCCGGGCACATCGCGGTCCGGTCGTTCTGCTGCGCGAGGAACCGATGAGCCCCGAACCCGGAACCAGGACCGCCCTGGTGGTGGACGACGACGCCACCGTCTGCGACATGGCCGCCCGCATCCTCGAACGCGACGGCTACACGGTGCGCATCGCCTACGACGGCGTTCAGGCATGGGACGAGATCAAGCGCGATCCGCCCTCGGTCGTGCTCACCGATTTCCTGATGCCGCGCATGGACGGGCTCGAACTGGCCGACCGCCTGCTCGGCGAGCCGCGCCGCCTGCCGATCGTCATCATGAGCGGCGTCTACGAAGGCGTGGCGATCCCCGGCGTCCACTTCCTGCGCAAACCCTTCCGGCCGGACGAACTGACCGACACCGTCAGCCGGGCGCTCGCCGAAGTCGCCAATCGCTAGACGCGTGGCGGCACCGCGGTTGCGTTACGGGACCCCAAGGGGGAACCCGCATCGCAGGGAGCCGACCGCCATGCACCATCCACCCGCCGTCGAACCGCCGGCCAATCTCGCCGGCGACCCGGCCGATTCCGACGGCGTCGCCAACGCCGCCCACCTCTTGCGAACCCCGCTGACCACCATCCGCGGCCGCGCCCAACTCGCGCGCCGCCGCCTGCGGGCCAGCAGCGTCCCGCCGGCCGAAGCTGCTACGATCGACGCGTGCCTCGGGGCCATCGACGACGCGGTGGAACGCCTCGACCGCTCCATCGATGAAGTACTGCACATCGGCGAAGCAGGCTGATCGCGCGCCGGGCAGGAGACGGGATGCGCCGCGCCACGTTCGGTCGTTCATCCCGCTCCGGCGCGAAGGTCAGGATTGCCGCCACGATCGCGGCGGCCGCTGGCGTGCTCGCATCGGCCACCCTCGCCTACGCGCGCTGGATCGAGCCGCGCCGCTTGCAGGCCGTCGTCTTCAGCCTCGGCGTGCCCGGCTTGCCGCCCGCGCTCGAAGGCACGCGCATCGCCCACCTGACCGACTTTCACGCCGGCACCGCCGGCACCCACCTGCCGACGCTGCGCCGCGCGGTCGCCGTCGCCCGCGGCTGGCGGCCGGACCTCGTCGCCCTGACCGGCGACTTCGCCGACGACGGCCGGTGGCGGCGCGACCTGCACCTGTTCGAGGGCCTCGCCGCCGAGGCGCCGACGGTGGCGGTGCTCGGCAACCACGACCGCATGGCCTCGCCGGCGGCCACCGAGCGCATCGTCGCCGGCCTCCGCGCCCAGGGCGTCGACGTGCTGCGCAACGAACACCGCCTCGTCCGCGTGCCCGGCGGCGTGTTGGAGGTCGTGGCGGTGGACGACCCGAGCACCGACCGCGACGACGCCGCGGCGGCGCTCGCCGGCTTGCCGCGCGACCCCGATCCTTCCCGCCCCGCCATCCTGCTCGGCCACGCGCCGGACGTGGTGGACCGCGCCCCGGCCGGCCGCTTCGCCCTCGCGCTGGCCGGGCACACCCACGGCGGCCAGATCCGCTCCTCCCCGTTTCGCCGCACGACGCCGCTCGATCTCTCGATGGCCGTCGGCGGCCTCGATTCGCGCTACGCCCGCGACGTCCACTACGTGCACGGCATCCCGCTGTTCGTCTCCAACGGGCTCGGCCAGTCCGGGGTGCCGTTCCGGTTCCTCGCCCCGCCGCAGGTCGCCCTCTTCGTCCTCACCGCGACGCTCGACGAGGACAAACCCGCCGATGACCCGGAGCGGTATTTCCAGGTGGCCTGACCGCCCCACGGGCGATGGGATGCCGAAGCCGGGGATACGAACCCCGGCTGCTCGGCGCGAACTCGATACGCCGGTCGCAGGGGAGGGATGCTGCGGCCCGGCCACGTGGCAGCGATCGGCCGGATTCCGCATCAGGCGGCGGTTGTCCCTGCGGGAACGACCTCCGTCGTCATCCCGAGCCTGTCGAGGGATCTCGTTCGCCCCTTTTCCGGAGAACGACGAGGTCCCTCGACAGGCTCGGGATGACCGTTTGGCGGGCTGCGAGAACCGCCCCTGATACGGAATCCGCCCGCCCGCAGCGCCGCGCACACCCGATCATCCCCGGGCGCCACGCAACCAGCGCCATTCCCGCGCTGCCGACGCCGGAACCCGCCCCATGTCCGTCCCGCCCTATACTTCGAGCGTACGTTCGGGCGCACGCGGCGGGAGGCGGAGATGGCGAAGGCGGACCAGGCGGTCGTCGAGGCGGCGGACGACGGGCAGCCCGAGGCGTCGGCTACCCGGCCGACCCTCCTGCTCATCGACGGCTACGGCCTCATCTTCCGCGCCTACCACGCCATCAAGAACGGCTTCACCACCAGCAAGGGCGAGCAGGTCAACGCCGTCTACGGCTTCGCCGCCATGCTGCTCGACGTGCTGCGCCGCGAACAGCCGGATTACGCCGTCGTCGCCCTCGAAGGCGGCCGCACCTTCCGCGAGGAGCAGTTCGACGGCTACAAGGCCCACCGCGCCCCGATGCCGGACGACCTCCGCCCGCAGATCGCCCGCATCGAGGACCTGATCGAAGCCCTCGGCATCCCGATCGAGCGGCGCGACCGCTACGAGGCCGACGACGTCATCGGCACCCTCGCCACCCGCTGCGCCGCCGCCGGCGACCTCCGCGTCGTCATCGTCACCGGTGACAGCGACCTGCTGCAACTGGTGGACGACGACGTCACCGTCGTCCTGCCCGGCGCCCAGCGCTTCAACGAGATCCGCGTCTTCGACCGCGGCGCGGTGCTGGCCCGCTACGGCTTCGGCCCCGACCTCGTGCCGGACTACAAGGCCCTCGTCGGCGACACCTCGGACAACATCCCCGGCGTGCCCGGCATCGGCGAGAAGACCGCCAAGGCGCTGATCGCCAAATTCGGCGGCGTCGAGGAGATCCTCGCCCACGCCGACGAGATCACCCCGCCGCGCGCGAAGAACGCCATCCTCGCCAACCCCGACGCCGCCCGCCTGAGCCTCGACCTCGCCACCATCCGCCGCGATCTCGACGTGGCGCTCGACCTCGACGCCAGCGCGGTCGGCGACTACGACCGGGCGGCGGTCGTCGATCTGCTGCGCGAACTGGAGTTCCGCTCCCTGCTCGAACGGCTGCCGGAACCGAAGTCCGAGCGCGCCAAGCCGGCTCCGCCCGCCGAGCGCACGCCCAGCATCCGCACCATCGTGGAAACGCCGGAACAGTTGGACGCGATGGTCGCCCGGATGCGCGAAGCCGGCCGGATCGCGCTCGATACGGAGACGACCTCGCTGGACTGGATGGCCGCCGAACTGGTCGGCATCGCCGTCGCCGTCTCCAACCACGAGTCGTACTACGTGCCGCTGCGCCACCGGCCCGGCGAGCGCCCGCAACTCGACCCGGAGCAGGTCCGCCTCGCGCTCGATCCGGTCCTGTCCGACCCTGCCATGGAGATCGTCGCCCACCACGCCAAATACGACCTCGCGGTGCTGGAGCGCGCCGGGTACGCGCCGTTCCCCATCTGGTTCGAGACGATGCTGGCCGCCTACCTGCTCGGGGAGCGCAAGGTCGGCCTGAAGGAACTGGCCTTCACCAAACTCGGTATCGAGATGACCGAGATCACGGCCCTCATCGGCACCGGCAAGAACCAGTTGTCGATGGACCTCGTCGATTCCCGCGAGGCCGGCGACTACGCCTGCGGCGACGTCGAGGCGACCTACGAGTTGATGGAAAAACTCCGCCCGGAGATCGACGCGGCCGGGCTGGCCGACGTGCTCTACGGGATCGAGCAGCCGCTGGTACCGGTGCTGGTGCGGATGGAAGACGCCGGCATCGCCGTCGATGTCCCCTATCTCGACGCGCTGGCCGAGGAACTCGGCGACCGGCTGGGCGAACTTGAGGTCAGGATCACCGAGATCGCCGGGCGGCCGGTCAACATCGGCTCTCCCCGCCAACTCGGGACGCTGCTGTTCGAGGAACTCGGGCTGCCGGCCGGCCGCAAGACCAAGACCGGCTACTCGGTGGACGAAGAGGTGCTGAAGGGCCTCGCCGACAAGCACCCGATCCCGGCGCTGATCATCGAGCACCGGGGCCTCCAGAAACTCAAGTCCACCTACGTCGATAACCTGCGGGCGAAGGTCAACCCGCGCACGGGCCGGGTGCACACCAGCTTCAACCAGACCATCGCCGCCACCGGCCGCCTTTCCAGCACCGACCCGAACCTGCAGAACATCCCCATCCGCACCGAGGAAGGCCGCCGCGTCCGCCGCGCCTTCGTCGCTGACCGCCGCCCGGAGTTCGCGCTGGTGCCGGACGCGGTGCTGTTCTCGGCCGACTACTCGCAGATCGAACTGCGCCTGCTGGCCGACTACTCCGGCGAACCGTTCCTCGTCGAGGCGTTCAACAGCGGGGCCGACATCCACCGCGCCACCGCTGCCATCGTCGCCGGCGTCAAGCCGGAGGATGTCACGCCTGACCAGCGCCGCATCGCCAAGACGGTCAACTTCGGCGTCCTCTACGGCATGCAGGCGTTCGGCCTCTCCCGCGACACCGGTCTCTCCCGCGCCGAGGCGCAGGCATTCATCGACGCCTACTGGGAGCGGCTGCCGGGCGTCCGCCAATACTTCGACGGAATCCTCGACTTCGGCACGAAGCACGGTTACGTCCACGCCCCGTCCGGCCGGCGGCGGGCGGCGGCGAACCTGACCAGCCCCAACGGCCAGCTCCGGATGGCGGCCGAACGGGAGTCGATCAACATGCCGCTACAGGGCGGCGCGGCCGACATCATGAAGCTGGCGATGATCGAGGTGGACCGCGAACTGCGCGAGCACCCGGAATTGCGCGCCCGGCTGCTGCTGCAGGTCCACGACGAACTGGTGCTGGAAGTGGCCGAAGCCGACCTGATGGCCACCGCCGCCCTCGTCAAGCGCACGATGGAAGGCGTGGCCAACCTCTCGGTGCCGCTGCTCGTCGAACTCAGCAGCGGCCCGAACTGGGAAGAGCAGACGGATTTCGAGATCTAGCGCGTCTCGTTCATACGGAATCCGGTCGATCGGGGCGTCGCGAGCGGGCGAGACCGCAGCGATCGACCGGATTCCGGATAACGTGCGGCGTCGTCAACCCTCCCGTCATTCCGAGCCTGTCGAGGGATCTCGTTTTTCCCTGCATTCGTTCGGGCGACGATGGGGAGGTTGCCGACGCGCGCTCTGGGGCCGGCGATCACGGTGATTTGACGAATCGCGTCGCCCGGCGTCTCATGCACGAGACGACCCCGCATCCGAGGCGATCGATCGAGGAGACCATCCTCCGAAACTTCCCTTTGGATACTTGAGTCGCGGCGGGCAATCCGCTACACTATCCGGCGCTACTTCGCGTCATCCGGCGCCGTTGCGCCTGTTGCTTTCGGGGGTTCGTCGCCGCCATGCCGACCTATCATTACCGCTGCGATGCCTGCGGGCACGCGTTCGATGCGTTCCAGAAGTTCTCCGAGGACCCGCTCCGCATCTGCCCGGAGTGCGAGGGCGCCATCCGCCGGGTCATCCAGCCCACCCCGGTCGTCTTCAAGGGCAGCGGCTGGTACATCACCGACTCCAAGTCCAAGGGCGCGGGCAGCACCGGCCCGGCCAAGACCGCCGACGCCCCGGCGTCATCCGATTCCGCGCCGGCGGCGAAATCCGAAGTGAAGAGCGAATCGGCCGCGAAGCCGGAGAAGGTCGCCGCGCCCGCCGACTGATGGCGGTTATCCTGCGGTGGCGCGGGCGAACAGCGTTGCGGGCGGCGTCGCCGCCCGCCGGCGATTCGGAAGCGGGATCATCCACCGTGCACGCACTGGCGCAGTTGTGCTGGTTCCAGCCCGAACGGTACGGGTCCCAGGCCGGCGGGTGCCGGGGGTGTCGCCGCGGCGCGTGCTGACCCCGCGCCCCGAGGCATGACGCCGACCGAGAAAGGCTCCCGGCCATGTTCATGTCCCGCGAAATCCAGGCGATCCGCGACCGCGACCCCGCCGCCCGCACCACCCTCGAAATCGTGCTCGCCTCGCCCGGCCTCCACGCGCTGGCGATCCACCGCGCCGCCAATGCCCTTTGGCGGCGCGGCTTCAAACTGCCCGGCCGGCTGGTCAGCCACCTCGGGCGCTTCCTCACCGGCATCGAAATCCACCCGGGCGCGACCATCGGCCGCGGCGTGATGATCGACCACGGCATGGGCGTGGTGGTCGGCGAGACCGCCGTCGTCGGCGACGATTCCACCCTCTTCCAGGGCGTCACCCTCGGCGGCACCGGCAAGGAGACCGGCAAGCGCCACCCGACGCTGGACAAGGGCGTCACGGTCGGTGTCGGCGCGTCCATCCTCGGCGCGATCACCATCGGCGAGGGCTCCAAGGTCGGCGCCGGCTCGGTCGTCCTGCGCGACATGCCGCCCCACGCCACGGCGGTCGGCATCCCCGCCCGCGTCGTCAGTTGGCGTGACCCGGAAAGCGGCGAGATGCGGCGGGTCGAAAAATTGCCCGACCCCGACCGCGACACCATGCTCTCCCTCGTCCAGCGGATCGAGGAACTGGAAGAGCAGGTGCGCCGCGTCCGCGCCGAACTGGCCGAGCACTCCGACCTGGTGCACTGAGCCGGGCATGGGCGTGGGAACGTCCATAATCTCGAAAACGGGATAGACACCACTGACCGGTTTCGCACACCACCCGGGCGCTCGGGTGTGATCGCCGTGCCGCCGGGCGCGGCTGTCGGCGTGCGGTACGCTACATCCGGATAATCGGGTGCACGGTTCGGCGGGAGGCAGGCGCGCGATGACGGCGGGCAACATCCGCATCTACAACACGCAATCCCGGCGCGAGGAGCCGTTCGAGACGATCGAACCCGGCGTGGTGCGGATGTACGTCTGCGGCGTCACCCCCTACGACGCCGCCCACGTCGGCCACGCCATGTCACTGGTCGTCTTCGACGTGATCCGCCGCTACCTCGAGCACCGCGGCTACCGCGTGCGCCACGTCCAGAACTTCACCGACGTGGACGACAAGATCATCGCCCGCGCCAACCGCGAGGGCATCGACCCGAACGACCTGACCGAAGACCTCATCGCCCAGTGGCACACGGAAACCGCCGAACTCAACGTGCTCCCGGCCATGGCCTACCCGCGGGTGACGCAGGAGATCGGCCCCATCATCGCGATGGTCGAAGGGCTGATCGAGCGTGGCCACGCCTACGAGCGCGACGGCGACGTCTACTTCAGGGTGCGCGGCTTCCCCGGCTACGGCAAACTCTCCCACCGCGACCTCGACGACCTGCTCTCCGGCGCGCGCATCGAGGTGGACGAGCGCAAGGACGATCCGCTCGACTTCGCGCTCTGGAAGGCCGCCAAGCCCGGCGAACCGAGTTGGGATTCGCCGTGGGGACCGGGCCGCCCCGGCTGGCACATCGAGTGCTCCGCGATGGCCAGCACCTACCTCGACGGCGAACTCGACATCCACGGCGGCGGCGCGGACCTGATTTTCCCGCACCACGAGAACGAGATCGCCCAGAGCGAGGCGTACCTCGGGCACGAGCCGTTCGCCCGCTACTGGGTCCACAACGGCCTCGTCCGCCTCGGCGGCGAGAAGATGAGCAAGTCGCTCGGCAACTTCGTGCGATTGCGGGAGATCCTCGACCGCGGGCTCGGCCCCGCCTTCCGCCTGATGGTCCTCCAGAGCCACTACCGCGCCCCGCTGACCTACACCGACGAAGGGCTGCTGGGAGCGGAGCGCGGGCTGGAGCGGCTGCGCGCGGCGGCGGCAGTCGAGGAGTCGAGGAGTCGAGGAGTCGAGGAGGAGGACGGCGCGGCGTCCGGCCAGGACCTCGCGGCGCTGGCCGCCGAGGTCAATGCCCGGTTCCACGCGGCGATGGACGACGATTTCCGCACGCCGGAAGCGGTGGCCGGGCTGTTCGACCTCGCCCGCGCCATCAACCGCGAGCGCGCCGCCGGCACCAGCGCCGAGGCGGTCGAACCGGCCCGGGCGAAATTGGCCGAACTCGCCGGCGTGCTGGGGCTGCAACTGGAGCCATCCGAGGATGCCACCAGCGGCGACGTCGCCCCCTTCGTGGACCTGCTGCTGCGCGTCCGGCAGGAATTGCGAACCGCGAAGCAGTGGGCGCTTTCCGACCTGATCCGCGACGGCCTGGCCGACCTCGACATCGTGGTGGAAGACACGCCGCAGGGCGCGACATGGAGCCGCAAGCGGACGTAGCGCGGGGCGAGCGAACGGACTCGGAGTGGCAAGATCTCGTCCGCTCGCCCGATGTGTGCGTGCGTGCGTCGTAGGGGAGGGCCCGGCGCCCTCCCTCGTTCCCTTTGACAACGACGGGAGGGCGCCGGCCCTCCCCTACGACACGATCGACCGACGGTGACGTTCGCCTCGGCCGCGATCCCGGAGGGGGATGACATGAGCGACCGGGGTTCCCGGCAATCTGGTGGGCCAGGGCGGGGTCGCGAACGCGCCCCCGAAGACCGCGGCCCGCGCGACCAGCGTGACGCCGGCCAGCGGGGCCGCACCGGCGGCAAACCGGCGAACCCGTCTGGCGGCAAGGGCTCGGGGAGCAAGCCGACCGGCGAACGATCTTCGTCCGGCAAGCCCAGACGCACCGGCGAGCGGACTCCCGCGGGCACGAAACCTCCTGCGAGGACCGCGCGCGGCGGGGCCGGGCGCGGGCGCGATACCCGGCGCGAGGCCGCGCCCGCGATCCCGGTCGGGCAGGGCAACGAACTGCTCTACGGCCGCAACGCCGTACTGGAAGCCCTGCGCGGCCCGCGCGACCTGCGCCGCCTCTGGATGGCCGAGGGGCTGCGCGAGGACGACCGCACCCGCGACGTCGCCGCCGAAGCGCTCCGGCGCGGCATCGACGTCGAGCGCGTGCCGCGGGTGATGCTGGATGACGCCTTTTCCGGCGCGAACCACCAGGGCGTGGCGCTGGAGGCCCAGCCGTATCTCTATGCCGACTTCGAGGACATCCTGGAGCGCCCCGGCACGCTGCTGGTGCTGGACCACCTGCAGGACCCGCAAAACTTCGGCACCCTGATGCGCGCCGCCGAGGCTGCCGGTGTGGCCGGGGTCGTCATCCCGGCCGATCGCGCGGTGGCCGTCACCCCGGCGGTCGTCAACGCCTCCGCCGGGGCGGTGGAGCATTTGCGGATCGCCACCGTGCCGAACCTGCCGCGCGCGCTGGAGGCGGCCAAGTCGTCGGGCCGCTGGGTGCTCGGGCTGGCCGGCGAGGAGGGCGCGACCGACCTGTTCACCGGCGAGTTGCCGTTGCCCGCCGCCCTCGTCGTCGGCGCGGAAGGCAGCGGCATCGGCCAGCGCGTGCGCTCGCTGTGCGACGTGCTGGTCTCCCTGCCGATGCACGGCAAGGTGGCTTCGCTCAACGCCGCCACCGCCGGCAGCATCGCCCTCTACGAACTGCTTCGCCGCGAAGGCCCGCGCCTACCGGCCGAGGGGTAGGCGCGGAGCACCTGCGAAATCCGTCCGATCGATGTCGGACTTCGCTTGCGGTCGTAGGGGAGGGACCCGTGCCCTCCCTCATCGGTTCGTGCAAACGAGGGAGGGCACGGGTCCCTCCCCTACGAAGGAGCGTGGTGCGAACTGCCGGAGTCGAATGAGCGCAGATGCCGGGCCATCCGGAATCCGGATGGTTGCCCTCGCTGCCGCCCGTCGCGGGCAGTCACCCGGCGCGGGGCCTCGCCGCGAACGGCAGCGCCCGGCGGCGCCACGCCGTCCATTTCTTCGGTATTTATCGGTATTTATTCGGTATTGATTCGGCGTTTATTCGGCATTTATTCGATCATGGAACGCCGCGTACGTACGCGCCCTTTCGACCAATTCGGGGTTTATTCGCTCCCCCCTCCCACGCCCGGCGCCCGGAGCCCCGTGCCGGACGCGCCCGCTCCGTTTGCGTCCTGGAGGCTGGGAGGGGTTGCCGAACAAACCCGGTTTCCGCATGGACATGGGAAAACCGCCGCCGAAAAAACGCCGAATCAATACCGAATAAATACCGAACAAACCCGGCGTGATCGCACCGCCGGCCCGCCCACCGGCGACGGCGGTTCCGGGCCGACCGGCCGGATGTCGTATCAGGCGATCGCGGCCTCGTACTGCGCGGGGTCCTTCTGGAACGAGCGGCGGCAGCCCGGGCAGCAAAAGTAGACGGTCCGCCCGGCGTGCTCCAGCGTGAACCGCGCCGCGGCGACCTCGACGTCCATCCCGCAGACCGGATCGACCGCCGTCAACGCGACCGGCGGCGTGACGACCGTGGTCGAGGGGTGGAACCCCGCGCCCGCTCCGGCGGCCCGCACGGCGACCAGTTCGGCGAGGATGCTGAGCGCGATCTCCTCGGCCGTGCGCGCGCCGATGTCGATCCCGGCCGGCGCGTGCAGCCGCGCGAGGTGCCCGGCATCGAGGCCTTCGGCTTCGAGGTACTCCCGCACCTTCGCCGCCCGCCGGGGAGACGCCACCAGCGCCACGTAGACCGCCGGCCCGCGCAGGGCGGCCAGCAGCGCCTCCTCGTCGGTCATCCCCATCGTGGCGATGGCGACGAAGCGGGACGCCCCGTGGACCGTGTCCGACAGCGGCGCGAGCGCGGCGGGGTCGTCCGAGCCCGGCTCCGGGTCGATGGCGACCACGTCGTAGCCGACCGTCGCGCCCAGCGCCGCCAGCGCCCGCGCGATCGGCGACGGTCCGACCACGCACAGCCGCGGCGCGGGCACCACCGGCTCGATGAAGACGTCTAGCGTGCCGCCCGAGTGGCAACTCATGCGGTGTTCGACCAATCCGGGTAGCGCGCCGCCCTCGCCGGGGGAGGGGCACAGCCGCATCAGCCGCGGCTGCCCGTCGGCGAGCGCCGCCTGCGCCTCCTTGATCACCAACGGCTGCGCGCAGGAGCCGCCGATCCAGCCGTCGATCGTGCCGTCCGGCCGCACGACGGCCCGCGCGCCCGGCCGCGCCGAGGTCGGCGCTTCGCAGCGGACCACGGTCGCGAGCGCGAACGCCTGACCCTCGGTCGCCAGCCGCGCCGCTAACTGCAAATCATTCATGGCGGGACCCTCCGGTGTGTCACGGCCGCGGGGTGTGTCTCAAAGAACCATACGACGGAGCGACGTAAGCAGGATTCGGCATTCCAGCCCGCCGCCCTCCGTCATCCCGAGCCCGTCGAGGGATCTCGTAAACGAGTCGAGAAGTCCAGGCGTCGAGGGGCGACGAGATCCCTCGACGGGCTCGGGA
>JAFAEX010000084.1 GCA_023423795.1 Chloroflexota bacterium
GAACGGTGCTCCCGGCGGTGGTGGTCCGCGTCGTCGTGATCGTCCGCCGTTGGGGCCACACGCTATCATGCACTCTGTTGTTCGTCAATGTATACAATGCGAAACCGTGGAAGGCGGCATCCGCCGCGCCGGTTTCGGGTACGCTCAATTCGACGGTGCGGGAGGCGGGGAGGTCGGGAACGTGGGCAACGACGGCGGGGAGAATGGCCACTGGGGCGCGCTGGCCGCGCTCCGGGCGAAACACGACCACCGGGGCGGGGCCGCCGACGTCGCCTACTGGACGATCCGCGACGCGATCCGCACCGGGGTGATCGGCCCCGGCGAGCGGCTGGTCGAACTGGACCTGGCGGCCGCGCTGGAGATGAGCCGCACGCCGGTGCGCGAGGCGCTGCGCCGGCTGGACGTGGAGCGGCTGGTGGAGCACGCGCCGCGCCGCGGTTACCTCGTGCCGACGGTGACGCTGGAGGAACTGGTCGAGATCTTCGAGATCCGCGGGGTGCTGGAAGGGCTTGCCGCCCGCCGCGCCGCCCAGCGCATGGCCCCGGCCGAGATCGACGCGCTGCGGACGACGGTCGAGCGGATGGAGCAGGCCCGCGACGCCGACGACCTGACCGGGTTGGCCGAGGCGAGCGTCACGTTCCACCGGCTGCTGCGTTCCGGGTCGCGCCACGCGCGGTTGCCGACGCTGATCGGCGTGCTGGGAGATTCCCACCCCTCGTTCGGGGCGCACGAACTTGCGCCGGAGCGGGTCAGCCCGGCGGTGGCGGAGCACCGCGCCATCTTCGCGGCGATCGCCGCCCGCGATGCCGACGCCGCCGAAACGCTGACCCGCGAGCACGCCCGCCACGCCCTCAGCGCCCAGATCCTCGCCCACCATCTCGCGGGGAACGAGTGACGGTGCGCCGGGCGCCAGGCGCCGGAGTCGGCACGTCGGCGCGCGCGGAACGCTGGCTGCCTCGGCGGCCAGCCATGCCGGACCCTCGGTCCTCGCGATTCAGACGAGGTGGCGGATGGGTTCGTCGGCGAGGGCGCGGCGGACGTTGAGCCAGAGTTCCTGCGAGTCGCGCACCCAGGTCCATGGGCTGCCCCAGGCGTTGTGCGGGGTGAGGGTGAGGTGTTCGGCCGCGGCGTCGTGGAGGGGCAGCAGCGGGTCGTCGGTGGGCAGCGGTTCCTCGGCGAAGACGTCGAGCGCGGCGTCGATGCGGCCGGCGGCGATCGCTTCCGTCAGGGCGGCCTGATCGACGAGTTTGCCGCGGGCGATGTTGACGAACAGCGCGCCGGGTTGCATGAGGCCGAATTCGCGGGCGCCGACGATGCCTTCGGTTTCCGGGGTGAGCGCCAGCATGAGGGCGACGACGTCGGAGGTCGCCCAGACGTCGTCCCAGGATACGTGGCGCATGCCGAATTCGGCTTCGGCATCCGGCTGGCGTTGGCGGCTCCAGTACTGGACGGGCATGCCGAAGGCGTGGGCGACGCGGGCGACCGGGCGGGCGATCTCGCCCATGCCGACCAGCCCGAGCGTGAGGTCCGGCAGGTAGCGGGTGCCGGAGAAGAGGTGCCAGGCATCGACGTGGGCGCGCTGGTCCATGTGCTGCCGGAGCGAGGGGAGCCGCTTGGCCCAGTTGAGGATGTAGGCCCAGACGGTTTCGGCGACGGTGAGGTAGTTGACCAGCGGGGTGGCGGCGACGGGGATGCCGCGCGCGCGGGCGGCCTCGACGGGGATGCCGCGGTGGTCCTGCCCGAGGTGCTGGACGAGTTTGAGGTTGCGCGCCCGCGCGATCGCCTCGGCCGGCAGGGTCTCCTTGTGGACGACGAGGAAATCGGCGTCCTCGACCGCGGCGACGATCTCGTTGACGTCTTTGGTGAAGCGCAGGCTGCCGTCGTAGTCGGCGTAGAGTTTGCCGAAGGGCGGGTAGGGCGCGTCGGCGCTGTTGAACCAAGTGAGGTCGAGGTCGTGCCCGGCGAGGATGTCGCGCAGGGGCGGCGCGGCGGTTTCGCCGGCGGGGTTTTCGGCGAGCAGGCCGGTGCGGACGTCGGCATCCCAACTCGCCCACGGGCGGACGCCGAGCAGGGTGTTGCCGATGGAGTCCCAGACGACGATTTTGACGCGGTTCCCGGTCATTGCGCCTCCGTGGAGCGATGGCCGCGGGCGGCGATGCCCGCGGCGCGGTGCGGATGCGATGGAGGGCATTCTGCCCGATGACGGCGTGCCGCGGGATGTGGATTGTTTGTGGATGGGTGGTGCCCCGACGGTGACGCGGGGCGGTATGGGGGCAGTCCGGAGGCGGTTGCCAAAATGATGCGGACACCGGCCGCGGCCGCCCGGGGCTGAAGGCCCAGGTTACGGGAACGAAGCCCCTCCCGGGGCTGCGGATGGGCGGGGGCCGAATCACACAGGCAATCACCGTCGGCCGTGGGCCAGGCCGAGGATGCTGATCGCGGTACGGGGTGGGCGGCGCGAGCGGGTCGGCGGAGGACGCGACGGGCGTGGCGGCCCGCCGGGCGTGGGCCGGGTAGAGTGCGCGGGGTATGGACGGGCGTGGCGGGCTGGCCGGCCGCGCCGGACCGGCAGGGGAGGGGAGAGGGACGATGGCTCCACGGATCGGGTTGCAGCTGTACACGGTGCGCGATTTGCTGGCGGAGGACCTGAGCGGGACGCTGCGGGCGGTGGCCGACCTCGGGTTCGCCGGGGTCGAGACGGCCTTTTTCGACGACGAGGCGGCGACGCAACAGGCCGGTCGGGACCTGCGCGAGCTTGGGCTGGAGGTCTTTGCGGCGCACGTTCCGTTGCCGATCGGGGCGAACGCGGAGCCGGTGCTGCGCGCGGCGGATGCCCTCGGCGCGCCGCGAATCGTCTGGCACGGGTGGCCGCAGGATGCGCGCTACGCGACCCGCGAGGGCATCCGCGAACTGGCGGCGGAGTTCAACGAGGCGGGCCGGATCGCGGCGGACCACGGCCTCGGGTTCGCGGTGCACAACCACTGGTGGGAGTGCCAGCCGGTAGAGGGCGAGTTGCCCTACCGCATCCTGCTGGCCGACCTCGATCCGGCGATCGGGTGGGAACTGGACGCGTACTGGGCGACGGTTGCCGGGCTGGATGCCGCCGAGGTTGCCGCCGACCTGGGGGACCGGCTGCGGTTGCTGCACCTGAAGGACGGCCCGCTGCGCCGGCACGAGCCGATGGCGGCGCTGGGGACGGGGTCGCTGGCGATCCCGCCGGTGCTGGATGCCGCGCCGGGGCTGGAGTGGGCGGTGGTCGAACTCGACGAGGTGGAGGGCGATCCGCTGGCGGCGGCGGGCCGGAGCCGGGAGTTCCTGATCGGGCTGGGGCTGGAGGGGCGCTGAGGGGCGAGATCGCCGGCAGCCGAATGGTGGGGGTTGCGCCCGGGGAGCCGACGCCGGTCGGTTGCCCGGGCGCCGTTGCGTGCGGCGTGCCGGCGTGGATGCACGCGGTACGAGGTTCCGGAGGCTGAGGGTAGGAGGGAGTGCGAAAAAACTCGGATTCGGTCGATTTGCCGCGTACGTTCGCAGGGTTCCACGATCGAAGAAATTACGAATAAAGGGCGAATAAAGGCCGAAGAAATTCCGGGGAGGGGGAGTATGGAGAGGCCCGGGGATGGTGGCGGTTGCCGACATGGTCCGGGCATCGGTCGGGCGGGCGCGATGAATCGCGCCCCTACAGTCGGG
>JAFAEX010000116.1 GCA_023423795.1 Chloroflexota bacterium
CGGTTGATCTGCCGCAGACTGTAGGGGCGCGATTCATCGCGCCCGCCGCTGGGCCGGGTATCCAGATCAAACAGGCAATCGCCATCATTGCGCCCGCCGCTGGGCCGGTGTCCGGATCGAATAGGCAAACGCCGTCATCCCCGGGCTACGCCCCCTCCGGGGTTGAGCACGGCCAGTATCCGCTGCAATTGGGCAACCGCCATCAGCCCCGTGCGTCCCCGTAACCGCGAACACCGTCTGGCCCGCTTACACGTCGGAGCCTCCCCGTCGTCATCCCGAGCCTGCCGAGGAATCTCGTTCGTCGCAGCACGAGGCAGTGAACGAGATCCCTCGGCAGGCTCGGGATGACGGTCGTGAAGCGCCGCGACGGGATCGGCAAAGCACGAGGGGCAACCGCCGTTCGACCCCGAGAGCGGCGTGCGATACACGCGCACCAGTCACAGCCCAACCACGTCAAGATCAGGCCTTCGCATCCGCTTGACTTCAAGTTCGCTTGAAGCCCTACCGTGTCCGCATGGCTCGCGACCGCGCCGCCGATTCCGCTCGGAATCGGCGGCGCGGCACACCGGAGGCGGAACGTGGACGAGATCGCGGATTCGATCGCGCGCCTGGATCGCGCTTTGCTCGCGTGGGAGGGCGTGCGCGCCGCCGCCGGGCGATTCGACAGCGTGCGCTACACCGTCGGCACGCGCGAGATCGGCCACGTCCACCGCGACGGGATCGCCGACCTGCCGTTTCCGCGCCGCGTCCGCGAGGAGGTGCTCGCCTCGGGCAGGGCCGACGTGCACCGCGCCGGCGTGGCCGGGTTCGTCAGCGCGCCGGTGCGGCGTCCCGAGGAGATCGCCGGCGTGGTGGCGCTGTTCCGCCTGAACTACGAGCGGGCGCTCGTGGGTCGCCGGGATGTGGCGGACGCCGGCCCGACAGAAAGTGCGCCTCCCACGGTCGATGCCGGCGAACCGAACGTCGCGGACACCAACGCGGCGGTCATCGCCGAGTTCCGCGCCAACCGAGGCGCGGTGCAGGCCCCGTACCCCGACCCGCCGCCGATGCTGCTGCTCCACACCATCGGCGCGCGCAGCGGTCGGGAGCACGTCGTTCCGATGCGCTGCCTGCCCGACGGCGACGCCTTCTACGTCTTCGCCTCCGCCCACGGCAGCGAGCGCCACCCGGACTGGTACCACAACCTGCTCGCCCACCCGGAGATCGACGTCGAGGTGGGAACCGACACCATCCCGGTGCGCGCCACCGACCTCCGCGGCGAGGAGCGCGACGCCGTTTTCGCCCGCCAGGCCGCGCGTTTCCCGGCCTTCGCCGACTACGCGTGGCGGCTGGACCGCACCATCCCGGTGCTGCGCCTCGACCCGCGACCGGCCTGAACCGGGCGGCACGAACCCCCATGCCCAGCACAACGCGACGGGCCGGCCACGCGCATCAGCCCGGAAGCCGACGGCGACCGGACGCTCGCCCTGCTCGTCCAATCCGCCCTCGCGCCGCTCGCCGCGTGGCGACGGGCGGCGGCGGCAGCGATCGAACACGCAAGGAACGGCAATGGATCGGCTCCGGCTGGAAGGAGAACTCATCGGCCCGCGCCTCCGCGACGAGCAACGCCGGCAGGCGGCGGCGCGACGGCTCGCCAACCACGCGGCGGAACCGCGCCAGCGCGCCATCGAAGCCGTGGCGAGCCGGATTGCCGCGTGGGTGAACGCGGCGCGCGGGCGAACGAGCACCGGCCGCACCCCTTGCCGCGCGGCGGGCGCGGTCGCGCCGGCCGGCAACGCGGAACGCTGACGACGACCGGCCGGGTGGGTGCGGCCTCCACCGCATCTCCAATGCTTCTTCACGTTCGTCTGACATCGGCGGTCGTGCCGCGTTGTAGGTTGGCGCGGTCGCCGATGGCCCCACGATGGGGCCGGGCGGCCGGCGCCGGGGCACCGCGCATTTCGCCGGCAACCTCACGCGGCCGGTGTCGATTTCGGGCCGCCCAGACCGACCATTTGGTGCACCCCGCTCCGGGGCAGGACGCCGACCCAGCGGACTGAATGCGGACCGCGCCTGACCGGATTCGGGGGTACGATCGGAGGGAATAAGAACATGTGTTCGGACGCGCAGGGGATGACGCGACGACGAGCGAGGACGACGGCCACCCACGGTTGTGATGACCGCGATGCGGGACCGATACTCAGCAGTCGGCACGAGGGGGCGGAGGGTCCATGACGGCAACCATCGACACAACGATCGAACGAGACTTCGCGGCGACCGCGTTCGAGCCCCTGCTCGACGACGCGCCGCCGGTTGCCACCGCGCCCACCGCGCCGGCCGAACCGATGACGCAAAAGCGGGTGCTCAAGCTGGCGACGCCGATCATCGGCGAGAACCTGCTCCATACCCTCGTCGGCGCGGTCGATACCTTCCTCGTCGCCCGCCTCGGCGCGGCGGCGGTGGCCGGCGTCGGCATCGGCTTCGAGTTCGTCTTCTTCATCATCTCGATCCTGTCGGCGATCGACATCGGCGCCACCGTCCTCGTGGCGCAGGCGATCGGCGCCGGCGACCGCGAACGGGCCAACCACCTCGCCCGCCAGGCGATCGTCTGGGGCGTGTTGATGGCGATCCCGCTCTCCATCATCATGCATCAGGCCGCGCCGACCATCGTCGGCGTCTTCGGGGCGGAACCGGACGTGGCCGCCGCCGGGGTTGCCTACCTCGAAGTCATTTCGATGACGGCGCTCGCGCTGTTCCTGTCGTTCGTGTGCGGCGCGGTCCTGCGCGGCGCGGGCGACAGCCGGACGCCGCTGTACGCGGCGACCCTCGCCAACATCGTCAACATCGCCGTGGCCTGGACCCTCATCCAGGGGCAGTTCGGCTTCCCGGCGCTCGGCGTGGCCGGCAGCGCCTGGGGCGCCGCCGCCGGGCGGGCGGTCGGCGCGGCGTTCATGCTGACGCTCATGGTGGGCGGCAAGCGGGCCGTTTCGCTGCGCGGTACGTGGGGCTGGAAGCCGCAGTTCGGCATCGCGAAGAAGCTCTTCACGCTGGGCATCCCGGCCGCCGTCGAGCAGATGCTGTCGTCCGGCGCGTTCATGACCCTGCTGGCCGTGGTCGCCCTCGTCGGCACCCACGCGCTGGCGGCGCAGCAGATCGCCTTCACCGCGCTCTCGACCGCGTTCCTGCCGGGCATCGCCTTCTCGATCGCGACCACCGCGCTGGTCGGCCAGAGCTTCGGCGCGCGCCGGCCCGAGGACGCCCGGTTGGCCTGGACGATTTCGCTGCGCTGGGCGGTCACCTGGCTCGGCATCGGCGGCGCGGTCGTCTTCGTCTTCGGCAGCCAGTTGATGGGGATCTTCTCCAGCGACCCGCAGGTGATCGCCGAAGGGGCCGGCGCGCTGCGCGCCCTCGGCGTGACCCTCCCGTTCTGGGCGGTCTGGTTCGTCAGCGCCGGCAGCCTGCGCGGCAGCGGCGACACCCGCACCCCGCTGATCATCGGCGCGTCGTCGATGTGGCTCTCGGTGTTGCTGGCCTGGATCGGCATCCGCTACTTCGGCGCGCCGTTCCCGTGGGTGTGGGTCTCCTTCGGCCTGATCACCGCCCCGGCCGCGATCCTGATGTGGTGGATCTTCCGCCGCCGCATCGGCGAGTACGAATCGGGCCGGCGCGACCTGCCGGTGGTCGATCCCGCCATGGCCCACTAGGTCGGCCGCGCCGGCGCTTCCCCCCGCCGGCGTCGCGCCCAACGCGAGAGCGCCCGTCCCCATTCCGGGGACGGGCGCTCTCCGTTTCCGGCGACTGTGCCCAACCGCTCTTGACTTCAACCGCACTTGAAGGGCTATGGTCGGGAAACACCCGGCGCGAGACCCGGCGTGGGCAGGAACGACGACCGGATGGCGAGGCGGTGGGGACAGCGTGCGATCGTGGGCGTCCGCCCATGTCCTGCCGGACTTTCCGGGCGAACGTGGCCGCCGCGGGCCGCCCCGGCGGGTCAGCCGTGCGGTTCGGCGGTCCGCGCCTTGCGTCCCACGCCGGTCGTGCCGGCGCTCGCGGCCTCGCGGCGCTGTCCGGCGCGGCAGAACCGCTCCGCCGCGTCAGCGGCCACCACTCCCGGCGTTCGTCGCGAACCTCCGCATTCGAACCCCGCGCCCCTATTGGAAAGATGCTGCCGACGCCATGACGATCCCGACCGACACGTTTGGAACGAACGGCCACGGACGCGAGTCGCTGGATTCACGGCCGCTCGTCGTCGGGATCGGCGGCTCGATGCGGCCCGGCTCGACCACGCTGGCTGCCCTCGAACGGGCTTTGGCCGCCGCCGCGTTCGCCGGGGCGCGCACCGACCTGCTCGACGTGCGCGCCCTGTCGCTGCCGATGTACGAGCCGGACCTGCCGCTGTCCGCGTTCGGCGACAACGCGGTCCGCCTCGTCGATGCGGTGCGCCGGGCGGACGCACTGCTGTTCGCTGCGCCCGCCTACCAGGGCACCCTCGCCGGCGTGGTCAAGAACGCGATCGACTACCTGCAATACCTCGCCGACGACGATCCGCCCTACCTCACCGGCAAGGTCGCCGGCCTGATCGCCACCGCCGACGGCGGGCAGGCCGCCCCGAACGCCGTCGCCGCGCTCGTCCACGCCGCGCACGCGCTGCGGGCGGTCGTCGCCCCGTTCACCATCTCCATCCCGCGCGCGTGGTCCCTGCTCGACGCGGAGGGCGAAATCGCCGCCGATCCGTGGGGCCGCCGCCTCGACGCCCTCGGCCAGCAGGTCGCCGGCCTCGCCGCCGCGCTGCGCCCGGCCACCCCAGTCGCCGAGCGCCGGTAGGCGACGTAGGCGACAGGCGACAGGCGACAGGCGACAGGCGACAGAGGGCCAGAATTGCCTGTCGCCTGTCGCCTGTCGCCTGTCGCCTGTCGCCTCAACCGGTCTACCGCAACGCGCCCATCGCGGCATCGGCCGAGGGCAGGTCCGGCGCGAGGACGTAGACGACCTCCGGGCCGGTTTGCACGATGCGGGCGGCGACCCCGTCGGTGATCATCGCCACGTCGCCCGGGATCTCGCCCTCGTAGAGGCCGTCGAACCGGTTCGCGGTCTGGGCCTGCAGCGCGCGGGAGAACGCGATCGCGTCGGACTCCCGGTCCCAGACGGTGGACCAGACCAGCACCTCGCGGTCGCCGTCGGCCCACAGGGCGTAGGCGTCGCCGTCCCAGCCGTCGGCCGCGTTGCGGGCCGGCGCGGGCAGCTCGATCTCGCCGGTGAAGGGGTTGATGCCCTCGCCCGGCTGCAGGTCGGCCAGCAGTAGGACGATGCCCAGTTCACCCATCACGTCCTCGTCGATCAGTTCCCACCCCTCGCCGAGCGCGGGCGCGAGGTCAGGCAGCGTCACCGGCGTCGGGTCGTCGCGGTCGAGGTAGCGCTCGGGGTGCATGATCTGCTCGGTCGAGGTCGGCAAATCGGTGTAGGCGGCGTTCACCGCGTCCCAGCCGCCCTCGGCCCGCAGCGCCTCGACGAACTCCGCCCCGGCCAGGTACGGGAAGACCAGCGAGATGGCGAGCGCCGGCGGCACCGCGTCGAGCATGGCGGTGTCGGTCGCGCCCGGCGCGGTGGCGATGCCCGCGGCCAGCGACGGGTTCGCCGCGAGGTAGTCGTAGGAAGCGATGGTGGCGTCGCCCTCGAACAGGGCGGCGCGGGCGGTCGCCACGTCGGCGTCGGCCTCGATGCTGCCCGCCATCAGGTCGTCGAGCCCGAGGTGGGCGTCCTGCAGGGCGTGGACGACCTCGTGGGCGTAGGTGAACTCCTCCAGCGGGCCGAACGCGCCGTCGCCGGAGATGACGAACATCTCGTCGGTCTTCTGGTCCCAGAACCCCGCCACCTGGTCGCCGAGCAGGTCGAGGGAGATCTGCAGGTAGTCGGTCCCCTCCGGCAGCAGCCCGATCGCGATCAGCCCGCGGCCGTCGGCCTCGGCCTCCTCGGGGGAATAGTCCTCCGCGATCATCTCCGGCAGGCGTTCCTTCAACTCCTCCTTCGAAATCAGGGCGTCGTCGATCTCGTCGAGCGGGGGAAGTTCGCGGACCACGGCGATGTCGGCGGCGATGGCGTCGCGCTGGGCCTCGTCGGCGACCACGGCGAGCGGCGACGCCAACGCGGTCGCGGCAACCAGCGCGGCGACGGCGACGGGTTGGAATGCAGGCACGAACGTCTCCTTCTGGTCGAAGCCCGCGCCACACGCGGGCTTCGCCAACTATAGACGCGCCGCGATCGCGCACACGCACATCCGTTGACACCCCATCCGCCGTCCGCGGCACACCCGCCCGCCTCGTCGAACAGAGCACCGAGCACGGAGCACCCGGCACCCGGCACCCGGCCCTCGCCACTCATTCCGGGGGTGGCATTGCGATTGCGTTGACCGCATGGCGCAGGCGCGCCGGGGTTTCCGGGTGGCGGATCGGCGCGAAGCACGGTTCACAACGAGGAGGAACGCGCCGTGAGCGAGTCCAGGTTCGGAAACGAGGGGGGTCTGCCGGGCGCGGGCGGGATGTCCGGCTCGGGCGGCGGCATCAGCGGCAGCGGCTTCGGCGGCTCCGGCCTGGCGGGCGGCAGTGTCCCCGCGGGCGGCACCGGCATGCCGGGCGGACCGGGCAGCCGCGGAACCATCGGCGCCGGGACCGCCGGCTCGAACACCAACTTCGGCGACAGCTCCGCCAGCGGCGCGGCGTCGGGC
>JAFAEX010000079.1 GCA_023423795.1 Chloroflexota bacterium
GGTCAACCGTGCTGTAGGGGCGCGATTCATCGCGCCCGCCTCGTCGATGCCTGGACTGTTTTGGCAAACGCCATCATCCCCGGGCGGGCGGCGATGTCCGGGGCAGTCGGGCACCCCCCGGCATCGCTCCAGCCAGTCGCAGACTGGAGGGCCTGGGCAACCTTCGCCAGCCTCCCGAGCGAAATCCGGCGCACCGCAACCGCGATCGTCCGAACGGATAACAAACGGCGGCGTCGCGCGTTACACCCTCGTCGCTGCCGATGCGGCAGTCGGCGTGCCGTGCCGGCCAGGCGTGGGGCGTTCCCCCGATCCTGTCTCCGCCCGGCGCGGCAGCCGGCGAGTCCGCATCCCGAACGCCAGCACGGAGCGCGCCGCATGACGTTACGCACCTCGGTCGTCCAGTCGTACTTCGACGGGTTCCGCCGCAACGACCGCCGCCGCATCCTCGGTTGCCTCGCGGACGATGTCGTCTGGGAACTGCCCGGCATCGACCGCGTGAGCGGCAAGACCGCCGTCGCCCGGGAGATCGAGCGCTTGTCGTTCGGCAGCCCGCGGCTGGCCGTCCACCGG
This sequence comes from Chloroflexota bacterium, assembly GCA_023423795.1. Classification (GTDB taxonomy): domain Bacteria; phylum Chloroflexota; class Chloroflexia; order Thermomicrobiales; family UBA6265; genus CADCWF01. The sequence continues at coordinate 571 of JAFAEX010000079.1, forward strand.
CTGGAGGAGGACACCGACGTGGTGGTAGCGAAGGGGATCGGAGAGACGCCCCGGCGCGACGGCGCGGCAGACCGGTTCGCCTTCTACGACGTGTTCAGTTTCGCCGGCGAAGCGATCAGCCGCGTGGAATCCTCGCGGATGCCGCTGCCGAAGGGCGTCGGGGCGGAGCGGATCGGGCGCGCCGCCTGACGGGCGCGCCGATCTCCCCTACTCCCGCACCCGCGCGCCGCGGCCGTAGACGAACAGCATCACCAGCACGATCAGGCCGTACAGGATCTGCTGCCCGGCGGGGCGGATGCCGACGATCTGCAACACGTTTTGCAGCAGCACGATCGTGATCGCGCCGGCGATGGTGCCGCCGTAGCCGCCCGAGCCGCCGAGGATGCTGGTGCCGCCGATGACCACCGCCGCGATGGCCTGCAACACGAGCGGGTCGCCCATGCCGAGGTAACTCTGGGCGGAATAGCCGGTCAGCATCACCCCGGCCAGCCCGGCGCACAGCCCGCAGATGGTGTAGGCCCCGACCAGCACCCAGCGCACCGGAACGCCGGAAAGGTACGACGCCTTCGGGTTGTTGCCGATCGCGTAGAGCCGCCGCCCGTAGACGCTCCGCCGCAGCAGGATGATGAGCGCCGCCGAGAAGAGCACCCAGAAGACGAGCGCCCACGGGATCACCCCGCCGATGCGCCCGACCGCCAGGTCGCGGGAAAGCGGCGGCGCGTCCCCCTGCGGCGAGCCGTTGGTGTAGACGAGGGTGAACCCCGCCAGCACCGCGTTCATGCCCAGCGTCATCACCAGCGAAGGGATGCGCAGGAAGGCCACGCCCAACCCGTTGGCGAACCCGACCAGCGCGGACGCCCCGAGCGCGACGGCGAACGCGGTCGGGCTGTTGCTGCCGCCGGAGATCTGGGTGAGCAGGATCGCGGCGAGGTTCAGGTTCCAGGCGATCGAGAGGTCGATGCCGCCGGTGAGGATCACCAGCGTCTGCCCGCCGGCCAGCACCGCGAGGTACGAGGCCAGCACCAGTTGCGACCGCAGGTTGGCCGGATCGACGAACCCCGGGGCGCGGATCGCCGCCGCGAGCAGCAACAGCGCGATCAGGGCATAGGGCACGATCTGGGCGCGGCGCTGGACGACCCAATCCAGGGCGCCGCCGGCTTCGGGCCGGTCCGCGGCGTTCGCCGCCGGTTGCCGGGCGCTCACAGCCGTTCCAGCCGGTTGCGCACGCGCAGGATGCCGAGCGCGCCGATGGCGACCGCCACCAGCAGGATGCTCCCCTGAAACAATTGCTGGTAGAAGGTACTGACGCCGAAGAAGAAGAGCACGCTGGGGATCAGCGCGATCACGTAGGCCCCGGCCAGCGTGCCCATCCACGTGCCCGCGCCGCCAGCGAGGCTGGCACCGCCGAGCACGACGGCGGCGATCGAGTTCAGGGTGAAGACGTTGCCCGCCAGCGCGTTGCCGGTCGCCGTCTGCGCGCTGGCGACCAGCCCCGCGCCGCCCGCGGCCAGCCCGGCCAGCGTGTAGGCCGCCAGTTTCGCCCGCGCCACGTCCACGCCGGACATGTAGGCCGCGCCCTCGCTGGAGCCGATCGCGTAGATGCGGGTGGCCAGCCGGGTGCGCCGGAACAGCAGCCAGAAGATCACCAGCCCGAGGATCAGGAACGCGCCCTTCGGGATCGGGTAGGACCACGCCAGCCCGAACAGCAGGTGCAGCGGTTGCTGCTGGAAAGCCGTGCCGGAAAGCATGTCGGAGAACCCGGGCGGGATGTAGCCGCCCGGTTGCGGCCGGATGTAGAGCGCGATTCCCGTCCAGACCGAGGCCGTCGCCAGCGTCACGATGATCGGCTGCAACCGCCCGTAGGCGACCAGCACGCCATTGATCAGCCCGCCGGCCGCGCCGATGGCCAGCGCCAGCGCGGCCGCCAGCGGCATGTTGCCGTTCGGCTTCTCCTTGTCGGTGACGGCGGAGGCGACCGAGTTGGTGAGGCCGACCATCGGACCGACCGACAGGTCGATGCCGCCGGTCAGCACCACCAGCGTCTGCCCCAGCCCGGCGATGGCCAGCGTCGCGCCGGAGTTGACCAGCGTGCGCTGCTCGCGCGGGCGGAACTGCGGGGCCTGCGCGATGTAGACCGCCAGCAGCGCCGCCAGCAACCCCCACACCAGCAGCAGCCGGGCCGAGCGCGCCCACGGCCGGCGGCGCGGCGCGCGGGCAGCGGCCGGCTGCGGCGGCGGGATGGCGGCGTTCGGTGCGATCGCGGACATGGCGGCTCCGGTTGGCGAATCAGGCGTGGGCGAGCGGCGCGGACCCCGCCGCGGGGTCGGGCGCGGCGACGCCAACCGCCGCGCTGACGAGGTTGGCCTCGGTGAGGTCGGGTCCGGAAAGTTCGCGGGCGACCGCGCCCTCGTACATCACCAGCGCCCGGTCACAGAGGCCGACGATTTCGGCGAGGTCGGTCGAGAAGAACAGGATGCCGTGACCCTCGGCGGCGAGGCGGCGCATCAGGTCGTAGATCTCCCGCTTCGCGCCGACGTCGATCCCGCGCGTCGGGTCGTAGAGCAGGTAGACGTCGGCCTCGGTCAGCAGCCACTTGGCGATGGCGACCTTCTGCTGGTTGCCGCCGGACAGGGTCCGCACCGGAACGTCCATGTTCGGCGTCTTGATCGCCAGCGCCTCGCGCATCCTGCCGGTGGCGGCATCCTCCAGTTCGGGGGAAACGAGGCCGTTGCGGGCGACTGCCGGCAGCGTGGCGAGGGTGATGTTCTCCCCCACCGGCAGCGGCAGGATCAGCCCCTGCGTCTTGCGGTCCTCCGGCACCAGCGCCAGCCCGGCGTTCATCGCCGAGCGGGCATTGGCCGGGGCGACCGGTTTGCCCTTCAGCCGGATCTCGCCGCCGACGCCGACGTAGATGCCGAACAGGGCGAACAGCAGATCCCCTTGCCCCTGCCCTTCCAGCCCGGAAAGGCCGAGGATTTCGCCCTTGTGCAGCGTGAAGTCGATCCCGCGCAGGTCGTCGCCCCAGGTCAGCCCGCGCACCTCCAGCAGCGGTGTGGCGACGTCCGGGCGCGGCGGCCGGGGCGGGAAGACCTCCCGCAGCGGGCGGCCGATCATCATCCGCACGATCTCGCCGTCCGGCGCGGTGGCGACGTCAACGGTGCCGACGTTCGTCCCGTCGCGGAAGACCGTCGCGCGGTCGCAGAGTTCGCGCACCTCGTCCATGCGGTGGGAGATGAAGACGACGGCCACGCCCTCCTCGCAGAGGCGGTGGACGGCCGCGAAAACCTGCTCCACCTGCTGCCGGTTGAGGGCGCTGGTGGCCTCGTCGAGGATCAGCACGGCGGGGTCGCGGCCGACCGCCTTGGCGATCTCGGCCAGTTGCCGCTCGGCCAGCGAGAGTTCCTTCACCAGCGCGGTGGGGTCGATCTCGGTGAAGCCGAGGCGGGCGAACAGCGCCGCCGCATCGCGCTCCATCCGCCGCTTGTCCACCAGCCCGATCCGGGTGCGTGGCTCCCGCCCGAGGAAGATGTTCTCGGCCACCGACAGATCGGGGACCAGCGACAGTTCCTGGAACACCGGCACGATGCCGACCGCCGCTGCTGCTGCCGGGTTGCGGAACGAGGCGGGCTCCCCCTTGTAGTTCAGTTCGCCGCCGTCGGGCGAATGCACGCCGCAGAGGATCTTGACCATCGTGCTCTTGCCGGCGCCGTTCTCGCCGAGCAGGGCGTGGATCTCGCCCGGTTCGCAGGAGAACGAGGCGTCGTGCAGCGCGACCACGCCGCCGAAGCGCTTGGAGATGCCGGTAGCCGAGAGGAGCGGCATGGGTGGGGTTCCCGTCGAGGTTGGCGATTGGAGCCGAAAACGCCGATTCCGCCGTGCGCCAACGACGCCCGTTTTGGTCGATCGAGGCAGACCGGCCCGACCGTACATGGCGATAGGCGGGCGCGATGCATCGCGCCCCTACATGTCGCAGCGAACCGGCCCGTGTGTAGG
>JAFAEX010000125.1 GCA_023423795.1 Chloroflexota bacterium
CTCCACTACTCCCGATCGCCCGCGTTCCCACCGAATCGCGACATCCATTCGCCGGACGTGCGGAGGCGGTCGCCGGGGTGCTCCGGCTGACGCCGACGCTGCGAGGCGCCGGCGACGCAGCCGTCCACCGGCAGCGCCGCGCAACCCATGCCGTTCGGGTGATCGTCTGCTCCCGAGTCGGTCGGGCGGCCCTCCGAGCGCTCCGGTTCGGCCCACTCCCGCATTCGCCGCCGAATCCTGCGGAAACGACGTGGCCGGAAACGGCCCGATCCGGGACGCGCCACCGGTCGTAGCCGACGCAACCGCTCGGCCGCGACCGGTCAGCAGCGAATAACCGGATTCCGTATCAGGGGGTAAGCCGGGCACCTCGGCAACGAACCCATCGATGCGCGTCGAGGTCCAGGCGCCTTCGGCCTGGCCGGTTACGTACCCGCCCATCAGCGATCGACGGCCGCACTCATGCCAGCAATCGCGATGCGAGATCGACGAGGCGCGTCATCGAGTCGGTCAACAGGATCGCGGCGACGAGCAGGATGAGGACGCCGCTGGCCTGCTGCAAGCGCGGCAACCAGCGCCGAACCCGGCCGGAGCCGGCCATGAAGCGGTCCAGCGCGGCGGTCGCGATGAGGAACGGGATGGCCAACCCCAGCGAGTAGACGGCCAGCAACCCGACGCCCTCGCCCACGGAGGCGGTCGTCGCGGCGATGGTCAGGATGCCGGCCAGCGCCGGGCCGATGCAGGGGGTCCAGCCGGCGCCGAAGGCGACGCCGATCAGGAAGGTGCCGACGCGGCCGGCCGGCCGGTTGGCGAGGTCCATGCGCACGGTCCGGTCGGCGAACGGCAGCTTCAGCAGCCCGAGCAGGTGGAGGCCGAGCACCGCCAGGATCACGCCGCCGACGCGCGCGATCCAGACCCTGTAATCCATCAGTAACCCGCCCAGCAGCGTTGCCGACGCGCCGAGCGCGATGAAGACGGCGCTGAACCCGGCCACGAAGACGAGGCCGTTGGTCAGCGTGGCCCGTCGGGCGCGCTTGCGGGCCTCCGGCGAAGACGAGCCGAGGTCGCTCATGCTCAGCCCGGTCACGATCCCGGCGTAGGTCGGGATCAGCGGCAGCACGCACGGCGACAGGAAGCTGAGCAGTCCGGCGGCGAACGCCACCGGCACGCCGATTCGCGCCACGGGCATGGTCGCCGCGTCCGCCGTTCCCGCCAGCGCACTTTCGATCGCCGCCCGGTCCTCCGGGCTGTTCTCGATCGGGCCCTTCCAGCGGTGGAGGACCGTGCCGTCGCGGCCGATCAGCATCGTCTCCGGTACGCCACTGGTACGGAAGGTTCGGGCGAACGCGTTCCCGGGATCGTGCAGCAGGGTGAACGTTACCCCCGTGTCGGCGGCGAATTGCGCGATCCGCGCCGACGCGTTGCCCTGGTCGATGCTGACGCCGACGACCCGGAGCCCCTCGGCGCCGTAGTCCTGCTGCAACGCCTCCAGGTGCGGCATCTCCTCGCGGCACGGCTGGCACCAGGTGGCCCAGCCGTTGAGCAGGACGACGTCCCCGCGCAGATCGCTCAGGGCGAGCGAGCCGGTTCCGTCGAGCCGGGGCGCGGCATAATCCGGTGCCGGGGACTGCGCCGCTGCCAGGCCGGCGGTGGCCATCAGGACCAGTCCCGCGACCATCAGGACGAAGGTGAGGGCCGGCGCCCTGTGGCGCCGGCTCGCGAAGCAACGGGTGCGCATGGGTTACGCTCCCGCGTCCCCAGAAAGGGGGACAGCCACGACCTGGATGTCGCCGTCCGCGACGTAGCCCAGGGTCAGCGTGTCGCCCTCGATCGCGATCGTGGGGTACACGCCGCTGAGGTTGGCCGGACCAAATCCTGAGACCGTGCCGTCCGGGGCGATCCGGTTCATGATCACGAGCGGCGTCTCCTCCCGCGCATCGACGAAGGCGACGTAGGCGTTGCCCTGCGCATCCAGCGCGAGGCGGGCCGGGGTGATCGGCACCCATTCGTCGGTGAGCAACGCGACGGGCGCGGAGAAGGCGGCGCCGGCGGCGTCGGCCACGGCGTAATAGACGCCGACGCGGCCCTCGGCGCCGGTGAACCACGCGACGTGCTGGTGCCCGTCGGCATCGACGCCGTACCCGGGGCCGCTGTGCGGACACTGCGGCATGCGCCAGCCGTCGCGGTGGACGACCTCCGGCGCGGTCCAGGTGGCGCCGCGGTCGTCCGACCACGCGACCGCGGGATCGCGCATCGGGTCGCCGCCGTCGTCCTGATCCTCCTGGTCGCGCCAGGCGAGCATGAGCCGGCCGTCCATGCCGAACTGGAACCGGGGCGGGCAGCAGGGGCACGCCGGCTTGCTCACCTCGACGCTGGGCGCGAAGGTTCGCCCGCCGTCGTCCGACCAGGTGACCCGCATGGCCGAGGTGTCGAAGTTGCCGGTACCGAGGTTGAACGTGTCGCGGAAGTCGAGCCAGGCGACGTAGACCCGCCCGTCGCCGTCCACGATCAGGTCGTGGTAGCCGCCGGCGTTGGTAATTCCTTCGTCTTGCGGCACCTCGATCGGCGGATCGAAGGACGTTCCATCGTCCGAACGCGCCACCATGACGATCTCGCGGCCCCATTCGCTCACGTCGCTGGGGGTGGCGCTGAGGTAGGCGACGTACACCGAGCCGTCGGGGCCGAATCCGGGCACCGCGGGGGTGGCCCCGATGGACGCGTAGGCGTCGTCTCCGCTGACCAGCACGGGTTCGCCGAAGGTCGCGCCGTTGTCGGTCGAACGGGCGAGGTAAACGCGGTTGACCATCGGGGCCACGCTTGCGTGCTCGTCGGTCGCCGGCGAGGCCGTGCTCTCGCCCGCGTGGTCTCCGCCGGGCGATTCGGGAGCGATCCAGGTGATGTACAGGCTGCCGTCGTGAGGGTTGGTTCTCAGCCACGGGTCCGAGCGGGAGGATTCGACGGCGTGACCGTGCTGCGCCAGACCCCGGGCGGGACCGACGAGCGCCAGCGCGCCGGCGACGCCGAGCCCGCCGAGCAGGCAGCGGCGCGAGACCGCGATTTCCGACAGGGAGTGAATGGGCGCGATCATTGGGAATCTCCATGGAGCGGGCACGCGCCAAGCGGTGGCGCATGCGAACGCGGGCGCCGCTCGTCCGAGAGCGAAACGCCAGGAATTGCTATCCGACGACAGGGTTGCGCCTACGGCGGCGGCGGCTCGGGGCCGGGGAGAAGATGCCCGGGAGGCCACGGCACGTCGGTCGGAACGCGCGCGCGCGTTCCCTCCGTCCTCGGCGCGTCCTCGAGGACCGGCAGCGAGACGCCGGTGATGGCGTCGCTGGCAACGCCGGCGGTGCTCGGCGGGGCAGGGTCGCGTTGCTGGGCGACGGAGGCACCGCCGTCCGACGTCGGTCCGGTTGTCGAGTCGGATTCCGGTTCGGTCCGATCGGGAGCAGCCAACCGGCTCGACGTCGAGCCGTGGTGGTCGTGACCGTGGGCCGCGTGGCCGTCGTTCGCAGCCTCGCCCTGGAGCGCGGAGACGGATCGCGCGTCGGCGAAGATCGAGTGGGGACCGGCGGCGACCGCGCACTCGACGGGAATGCTGACCAGCCCGAGGACGACGAGCGCCACCAGGATCGGCGTGACACGGGCGCGGATCTCACGGCCGACGTGACGCATGCAGTCCGCTTTGGCGAATCGCGACGAGCCGACTAACGAAGGATAGTGTAGCGAACGCTGGGGGCTCGGTCGCGTACCTGCCCCCGTGGCTTTGGCGCTGACTATGCATGACCGCCGCGTCAATGCCCGCTTCGGCCGTTCCCGCCTCCGAAATGCCGCGATCGAGCCACGTGCGATGATCCCGGCACGAGCAGCCGCCTGCCTGCGCTTCCGTCGGGCCGAAGGAACGAGCCGGAGCACCGCAATCTGCAATGTGCAGCGGTGGGCACACGGCACAGGGGCCACGCACGTTTCGTCGGGCATACCGACCCGACCCCACGACTCGCCGGGGTGCCGGCTGAGGGCTTGCCGTGCCGCACGAACACCCCGCCGCGCCGGTCCCGGCGTCCGTCATCGCGGCGGACGGGCCATGGGCGGCCGGGCGCCGAGCGCTGACCGCGGGGCTGCTCCTGGCGGCAACGGCCGGAGAGTTCGAGTCGCTTGCGGTGGCGACGGCATTGCCCCGCGTCGCCGCGGACCTCGGCGGCCTGGCGCTCTACGGCTGGGCCTTCGGCGCGTTCCTGCTCGCCAATCTCGTGGTCGTCGCGGTCGCGGGGGACACAATCGACCGCCGCGGGCCGTTCGCCGCCTTCGTCCTCGGGATCGCGCTCTTCGTCGTTGGCTTGCTCGTCGCCGCGTTCGCACCGGCAATGCCGGTCGTCGTTGCGGCCCGCGCAATCCAGGGCGCGGGGGCCGGGTTCCCGTCGGCGGCCACCTACGCCGCGGCGGGGTTGTGCTATCCGGAATCGATCCGCCCGCGGGTGCTGGCGTTGCTGTCCGCCGCACGGGTCGTGCCGGCCCTCGCTGGCCCGGCCCTGGCCGGCACGATCGCCGGCGCCGCTGGGTGGCGGTGGGTCTTTCTCGCCGTGGCGCCCCTGGCACTCGTAGCCGGCGCGCTTGCCCCGCCAACAAAGGGTCTCCGGCCGCGAGAACATCTCATTCGCCATCGCAGGCTGATAGGATGCGCTAAGGACGTGCCGACGAGGCGCGCCCGGCTGAGGCTCGGACGGGAGCGCAGCGCACGCGGCTTCCCGCCCTGAGCATCGCCACGATGGCCGCCCAAGCGACGGGGCGCCCGGCGTGCCAGAAGGACTCCGCCTCGACCCTTCGGGAGGCAACGATGGAGCATCCTGGTGCGCCGGCATGGACCCGGCGGCGGTTTGTCGCGACGAGCGGCGTGGCCGCGGTGACGGGCATGGGCCGGCAGCGCGCCCTGGCGCAGGACGCGACGCCGGCGACCGGCTTCGATCGGCCCGACGAGGTGTTCTGGGCCGCCTATTCGCGGCTCGCCTTCGACCAGGCGGAAGCCATCGGCGCAGCCTTGCAGGAGACGGCCGGCGTCACGCTCCACATCCACCCCACCCTCGGCGACGAGTTCACCGGCGAGTTGCTGCGGCGGGACGCCGTCGATTTCGAGGCTACCGCGGTGGGCGGATCGATCGCAGTGCAGGAGGGCGTGTTCGAGTTCGCCGGCAAGGACTGGGGACCGCAGAAGGTGCGGCTCGTGCTGGCCAACTCCGCCGAGCCGATCGGCTACGGCATCGCCGTCGCCGCCGATCTGGGCGTCGAGACCTACGCCGACCTGAAGGGCAAGCGCCTCGCCTGGTACCTGGATTACCCGGTGGTCAACGTCAACACCGAGGCCTACCTCGCCTACGCCGGCCTCACCTGGGACGACGTGGAGCGGGTGGACGTCAAGGGTTTCTTCGACGATTCCCTGCGCGCCCTGCGGGAAGGCGACCTGGACGCCGCGTTCGCCGGCACCACCAGCGAGGGCGTCGATGAGGCCACCGAAGGACCGCGCGGGCTTTTCTGGCCGGTCATCGACCCGCAGGACGCCGAAGGGCTGGCGCGGATGGACGCCATCGCGCCGTACTTCGTGATCCGTGACGTGAGCGACGGCGCGGCCGTCGATCCCTCGCACATCCACCCCGGCGCGCACTACCCCTACCCCATCCTCATCGCCTTGCAGCGGACCAAACACGATCTCGTCTACAACATGACGAAGGCGATGGCCGAACTGTATCCGCTGTACGAGGGCAAGGTACTCGGCATCGACGGCTGGAGCATCGACGACCAGTACTTCCTCTGGTTCATCCCTTACCACGACGGCGCCATCGCCTACTTCGAGGAATTGGGCATCTGGACCGACGCGGCGCAGGCCCACAACGACCACCTGCTCGCCCGCCAGGACGCGCTGGCCGCGGCGTGGGAATCGCTGAAAACGGAGAAGCCGGACGACTGGGAACGCGCCTGGGCCGAGCGCCGGCGGCAAGCCCTGCAGGACGGCGGCTTCCAGGTCATCTTCTGATACGGGACGGGTCGGGCTGGCGGAGGGGGCGGGATTCGAACCCGCGGGGCGTGAGCCCGGCCGTTTTCAAGACGGCAGCCTTAAACCACTCGGCCACCCCTCCGAACATCCCAAGTCTAGCCCCGAGGCGGGCATCGCGTCAGGCGTGAAACCGGCCGTGGCGGCGCGGGCGTGGACGTGCTAGCGTGCCGTCGCCATGCCGACGTCGTCGTGGCGCGCGGGTGAAGGCCATTCGCAGGCCCGATGGACCGTGCACGGGTTCCCGCGACCGGAGATCTCGAACATGCCCGACGTTCCCGCTCCCGACGGGGCGCACCCGCCGTCCCGGCAACCATCGTCCGCCGTGCCCGCGCCGCCGAAGGGCGCGTCGGTGATCGGCGCGGACGGCACGCGCCTGGGCATGGTCTCGGCGCTGGAGCCGGACCCGGAGGCCCCGACGCACCTGCTGGTGTTCGTGGCCGAACGGCAACAACTGATCCCACGGGAGTACCCGCTGCCGGTGTCGGCCATCGTCCGCATCGACGACGGCGGCGCCGTCCACGTCGGCGTGACGCGGGATGGATTGCGCGGCGGCGGGGCCGCCGCAGTCGAGGAGTCGAGAAGTCGAGGAGTCGAGGAGTAGCACGACCAACGGTGGCGTGCCCGTGCGACTCCTCGACTCGTCCCTACTCCTCAACCCGCCCGATGACCTCCTGCCCGCCCATGTAGGGGCGCAGGACCTCGGGGACCACGATCGTGCCGTCGGCCTGCTGCCCGTTCTCGATGACGGCGATCATCGTGCGCGGCAGCGCGAGGCCGGAGCCGTTGAGGGTGTGGACGAAGCGCGGGCGCCCTCCCCCGGCCGGGCGGAACCGGATGTTGGCCCGCCGCGCCTGGAAGTCGTCGAACCGGCCGCAGGAGGAGACCTCCATCCACTCGCCGGCGCCGGGGGTCCAGACCTCGAGGTCCACCTTGTCGGTGGCCGAGAATCCGAGGTCGCCGGTGCTGAGCTGGACCTCGCGGTAGGGCAGGCCCAGTTGGCGCAGGACTTCCGACGTTTCGTCGATCAGCTTGCGGTGCTCGTCGGCGCTCTGGTCCGGGTGGACGAACTTGACCAGTTCCACCTTGTCGAACTGGTAGCCGCGCTTGATGCCGCGCACGTCGCGCCCGGCCGAGATCTGCTCCCGGCGGAAGCAGGGCGTGAAGGCGACATGGTAGATCGGGAGGTGCGCCTCGTCGAGGATTTCGTCGCGGTAGAAGTTGGTGACCGGCACCTCGGCGGTCGGGATCATCCACTTGTCCTCGTGGGCGTCCCGGAACAGGTTCTCCTCGAACTTGGGGAGGTTGCCGGTGCCTTCCAGCGTGCGGCCGAGCACGAGGTAGGGCGGCGCAAGCTCCTCGTAGCCGTGGCGGCGGGTGTGGAGGTCGAGCATCCAGGCGATGAGCGCCCGTTGCAGGCGCGCGCCGTCGCCGCGCAGGAAGTAGAAGCGGCTGCCGGCGACCTTCACCCCACGCTCGAAGTCGATGATGCCCAGCGCCTCGCCGAGGTCCCAGTGCGGCCTCGGCTCGAAATCGAACGCGCGCTTTTCGCCGTGTTCGGCGATGACGACGTTGCCCGATTCGTCGGGTGCGACCGGGACGTGCGGCTGCGGGATGTTCGGCACCCTCAGCAGCAAGTCGCGCAGCCGCTCGTCGAGGCCGGCCACCTGCGCGTCGAGCCCGGCGATGCGGTCGCCGAGGTCGCGCATGGCGGCGATGAGCGTCTCGCGCTCGGCCTTGTCCTTGGCGCGGGAGACGGACTTCGATCCGGCGTTGAGTTCCGCCTTGAGGCCCTCCACCTCGGTGACGAGGGTGCGGCGCTCGGCATCGACGGCAATGATCTCGTCGATCGGCGCGTCGGTGTAGGTGGTGGCGAGCGCGGCCTTGACCCCCTCGGGGTCTTCGCGGATCAGCCGGATATCGAGCACGGGGTCCTCCGAACAAGGCGACAGGCGACAGGCGACAGGCGACAGGCGACAGGCGCCGCCGGCCACAATCGTGCAGTGTATCGCCTGCCAACCGACGACGATGCCGTGGGCAACGCGACGACCGGGGACGACGACGGGGTTCCCCGTGTCGCCTGTCGCCTCAGTTCCGGGAGCGGGCCATCGCGTGGTCGATGGACGGCGCGGTGATGGGGTGGAAGCCGGGCAGGAACTTCGACCACGCGTCGTCGAGGATGCCATCCACCCGGCGCTCGATGGTGTAGTACGCGCCGGGACGCGGTTCCGCCGGCGGACGGCGCAGCGGCATCCGGGCCTCGCTCGGGAGGCGGCCGCCCTTGCGGTGGTTGCACGGCTTGCAGGCGGAGACGAGGTTCTCCCACGAGTGGCCGCCGCCGCGGGAGCGCGGCACGACGTGGTCGATGGTGAGGTCGCCGCCGCGTCGGCCGCAGTACTGGCAGGTGAAGCCGTCGCGGATGAAGACCTCGCGCCGGGTCAGTTTGACGCGCGGGCGCGGCCGGTGGATGTGGTAGACCATCCGGATGACCGAGGGCGACGGGTAATCCCGCGTGGCGGCGTGCACCATGCGGGCATGGGTTTCGAGGATTTCCGCCTTGCCGTCGAAGACGAGCACGATGGCGCGGCGGACGTTGCAGATGTTGAGCGGTTCGTAGTTCTGGTTCAGGACCAGGACGGCGCCATTCACCCTGCCGATGCCTCCACCGGGGTCAGGGTTGCCGCGGACGACCTTCGCACCAGGCTTCCAACGCAACCATACGGATGGCCAAGCGTGAGCCTCGCGGCGGCCCGGGCGGTCGTCGCCCGGGCCGCTGCTTATGTTCACCCACAGGCTATCACGCGGCCGTTCGGCGGCACAAGCGGCCAACTGTGAAGCGCGTGTCAATTCGTGACCGGCGTCCCATGCCGAAGGGCGAGCGCCAGACCCGCGGCGCTGTGCTACCGTGCCCGGGCTGCCCCTGTCCGCGTCGTGCGTGCTGCCGAATCGCAAGGAGTGTCTGCGTGGAGTTCCCGCGCGTCGTGTCGCTGGTGGCCGGCATCGCCGGGCTCGTCTTCGCGACCGGGGTCTCGGTGCGGACCTTCATGCTGCCCGGCAGCGGCCCGCACTTCGGGGCCCGGGTGATCTTCCGGATCTGGCAGCACGCGTTCGCGCTGGCCAGCCGCGTGCCGCGCACGCCGGCCGGGCGGGAAGCGGTGCTGAGCCTGTACGCGCCGACGGCGCTGCTGACCGTGGTCGCCTTCCTGATCCTGATGCTGGCGGCGGCGTATGCGCTGCTGTTCTACGGGGTCGGCGCGCACAGCGCCTGGCAGGCGATCGCCTTCTCCTCCCTTTCGATCACGACGCTGGGCTTCACCGACGCCACCGGCGACCGGCCGCTGGTCCTGCTGACGGCGATGGAGGCGATGTCCGGCGCGAGCACGATCGCGCTGCTGATCGGCTACCTGCCCAACATCTTCCAGGCATTCCAGCAGCGCGAGCAGGCCGTGGCGCAACTGGAGGCGCACGTCGAGGACGCGTCGTCCGGGGTAGCGATCCTGCGCAACTGGGCGGAGTCGCCGGGGCTGGACCGTCTGGACCCGGTCTGGGACGAGTGGTCATCCTGGTTCGCCACCCTGGCGACGACGCATTCCTCGCTGGCCGGCGCCTTGTTCGTCCGCTCCCCGTCGAACCGCCGGTCGTGGGTCGCCATCGCCGGCGGCGTGCTCGACGCGGCGGCGTTGGCGACGACGACGCTGGACCCGGCCGATGCCGGCGGCGCGCGCCGCTGCCTGCTGACCGGCGCCAGCGCGCTGCGCCAGATCGCCGCCGCGCTCGGCGTCGTCCCGGCCGACGCGCCGCCGGAGGACGCCATGGCGATCAGCGTCACCCGCGCCGACTACGACGCCGCCTATGCGGCACTCGCCGCGGCCGGTCTGCCGGTGGTCGCCGACCGCGACGCCGGGTGGGCAGCGTTCCGGCAGGCCCGCGCGGGCTACGACCAGCCGCTGCTGGCGCTCTGCCGCCTGAAGCGCGTGACCGAAGGCACCTGGTCGGGCGACCGGCAGGAAGCGGAGCCGTTCCTACACCTGCCGGTGTTCGGCGGGAAATGATGGCGTTTGACACGACAGGGCGGTCACCGGCCACCACGGTCCGGGGTTGATGGCGGTTGCCTATTGGATTCGGATACCGGCCCGGGAGCGGGCGCGATGATGGCGGCGGTGGCGAAATCGATCCGGCCACCGGAGACGCCCGCCCGGGACTGGAAGTCCCGGGCTACGGGAACGAAGTCCCTCCGGGACTGACGGCGGGCGTGCCCCGGGTGTTCCGACAAGCGCCATCATCGGCGGTCAGGCGGAGATAGACCGGCAACAGGACGCGCGCAGACCGTCCGCAACCGGTCGCGGGCGGCGACAGCGACGGGGAAGATCATCCGGAGCCACGCGCCGCCGGCGCGCAGCACCGGCCATGGCCAAGCCGCCGGGCGTCGTTGCGATGCAGGGAAACGTTTGCGAGAATCGGCGTCCACCGCCGGCAAGCAATCGATTCCGGCTTCGCCGTGCCCGAGCCGAGTGAAAGGGAGTGTCCGATGCCGAACCCCGACCTGCTCACCGACCTGCTGGCCGCCCACCGCGAGCGGCGCGTCTCCCGCCGCGGGTTGCTGGCGAGCGCCGCCGCGCTGGGCGTGACGGCCTCCGCGCTGGGGCCGCTGCTGGCGAAGGACGCCGCCGCCGCCCCGGCCCGGCAGGACGAGCCGCAGAGCGGCGGCATCCTGCGCGAAGGATACGACCTCGACTTTTCCAAGTTGGACCCGGTTTCGACCTCGTGGTACGACCCGGCCTTCTACGCCCTGTTCGAGAGCCTGTTGATCGACAACCCTGAGGGCGGGCTCGATCCGCAACTGGCGACCGAATGGGAAGTTTCCGAAGACGGCAAGACGGCGACCTTCACCATCCGCGACGGCGCCATGTTCCACTCCGGCCGCGCGGTTGACGCCAACGCCGTCAAAGAGGTCTACGACGCGATCAAGAACCCGGACAACGCCTCCCCGCTGGCGGTGCTGTTCGCGCCGGTCGAGAGCATCGACGCGCCGGACGAGAAGACCGTCGTCCTCAACATGTCCCACCCCTACTACGAAGTCCTCAACGTGGTGAAGACGGGGTACTGGGCGATCGTGGACATCGCGCGCCGGCAGGAAGCGGGCGAGGCGTGGGGCCAGTCCACCGTGGACGGCACCGGGCCGTTCACCTTCGGCGAGTGGATGCCGGGCAGCCACGTGACGGTCAACAAGTGGGCCGACTACCCCGGCTCCATCGTGCCGTGGTTCTCCAACAAGGGGCCGGCCTACCTCGACGGAATCCGCTGGGACGCCATCCTGGAAGGCGCGCAGCGGTCGATCCGCATCGAGAACGGCGAGATCGACACCCTGCGCAACCCGCTCCTGCAGGACGTGGCGCGGTTGCAGGGCAACCCGGACCTGACGGTGGCCAGCTTCTCGGAGCCGTCGGGGTACATCTTCGGCCAGAACTTCGAGCGGACCGACCTCGACTTCCACGAGCAGGCGATGCGGCAGGCGATGTCGCACGCGATCGACCGGCAGGCGATCGTGCAGGCCCTGCTGTTCGGGCTCGGCAACCCGCTCTACGGCCCGATCACCCCGGCCGACGCCTACTACGATCCGTCGGTCGAGCAGTTCAACCAGTACGACCTCGACAAGGCGAAGGAACTGGTGGCCGGGCTCGGCTGGACCCCGGGAGACGACGGCATCCTGCAGAAGAACGGCACCCGGATGGCGTTCACCCTGACGCTGCAGGAAGAATCGTTCAACCGCGACCTCGGCTCGGTGATCCAGGCCCAGTTGGCCGAACTGGGCATGGAGGTCACGGTCGAGTCGCTCGACCGCGGCTCGTACTTCGGCAAGCTGACTGAGGGGACGGATTCGTACCTGTTCTACTACCTGTGGGCCGTCCCGATGGACATCATCATCCTGTTCGTGAGCACCGCGACCAGCGGCAACCCGAACTGGGGCCGGGCCAGCGTGCCGGCGGTGGACGAGGCGATCGCCGGCTGGCAGCAGGCTGCGAACGCCGAGGCGCTGCGCGAGGCCGGCAACCACATGCAAATGACCATCGCCGAGACGCTGCCGACGATCCCGCTGGTGGTGCGCGACACCGTCTGGGTCAGCCGCCCGAACGTGCGCGGCTGGGCGCCGCACCAGTACGACATCTACCCGCACTACAACGACGTCTGGCTGGAGCAGTAGGCAACGAGTCGGCACAACGGGCGTTCAGCGAACGGGAGGGTGGCCTACCGCCACCCTCCCGTTCTGCGTGCGGTTGCCTGCCGCGCGCCGGAAGCGGATCGCGTTACGAGGAGCGGTGGCCGCCGTCGGCGCCGCGGCCGGTCTGCTCCTGCAACTCGTCGATGAGCTTCGAAGCCTCGGCCTTGGTGAGCTTCGGGTCGAGGTCGGATTCGCTCTTTCCGGCCTGCTGGAGCAGGGTGCCGAGGTAGGACGCCTGCGGGCCGGTCATCGGCTCGTCGCCGGTCGTCCACTCGTCGGGGTCCTTGACCGGGTTCTGGCTCTGCGTCGGGAGGTCGGTATCGGCCATCGGTGGTGGTTCTCCTGTCTGGTCGCTCAAGACTAGAACATGTGTACGCAATCAGGGTGCCATGCGGAGCAATGGCGTCCCGAATGGGGCATGACGATTTGGCGAGCAACCCCGTCATCCCGAGCCTGTCGAGGGATCTCGTCCTTCTGTCGCGTCGGGGCCGCGACGAGATCCCTCGACAGGCTCGGGATGACAATAGGCCGCGGGGGAGCCACGGCCCCAGGGCTGCCCTCCGCAACCGACCTGCTCGACTCCTCGACCCCGTGACTTCTCGATTCGAATCCCCTTGCCGACTCCGACACTTCGCCCCACACTGCACGCCATGGGAGCATTCTTCGTCCGGCGCGGCGTCCGCATGGCCGTGGTCCTGCTGCTGGCCTCGATCGCCGTCTTCTACAGCCTGCGGTTCGCGCCGGGGGACCCGACCGGGGCCGCCCTCTCGCCGACCGCGCTGGAAGCGGCGCGAGAAGCGTTCCGCGAGCGGCTGGGGCTGAACCGGCCCGTGCACGAGCAGTACCTCGTCTACGTCGGCAACCTGGCGCGCGGCGACCTCGGCTCGTCGCTCATCACCGGCAAGCCGATCGGGGAGATGCTGGGCACATACGGGCGCAACAGCCTGATCCTCGGCGCGGCGGCCTTCGCGCTGACCTACCTGATCGGCGTGCCGCTCGGGGTGCTGGCGGCGGCGAAGCGCAACACCTGGGTCGATAACGTCGCCACCGGCATCGGCATCCTCGGCACGGGGATGCCCAACTTCTGGCTGGCGCTGCTGCTGATCGTCTGGTTCTCCAGCATGCTGCGCTGGCTGCCGTCGGCCGGCTGCTGCTCGCCGAAGCACCTCGTGCTGCCGGCCGTCGTGCTCGCCGCCGAGGGAATGGCGGTCACGCTGCGAATGATGCGCTCCTCGATGCTGGAGCAACTCGGCCAGGACTACGTGCGGACGCACCGCGCCAAGGGGTTGCGGGAATCGGTCGTCGTCGGCAGCCGGGTGTTCCGTAACGCGCTGATCCCGGTGATCTCGCTGTCCGGGCTGCGGCTCGGCTGGCTGATCGGCTACGCCCTCATCGTCGAGACGATCTTCCAGTGGCCGGGGGTCGGCTTCCTGCTGGTCGATTCCGTGCTGCGGCGCGACTATCCGGTCGCACAGTTCTTCTCCTTGCTGCTGGTGGCGATGGTCGTCCTCGGCAACTTCCTGGCCGACCTCGCCTACGGGCTGGTCGATCCGCGCATCCACCACGCCTGATCCCGAACCGGAGGACGCCGCACCGATGGCCGCCGCTCCCGCCGCCACCGCACCGTGGGTTACGGACCAGCCCAAACCGGGGAAGGGACCGGTGCGCGCGGCGCTGGGCCGACTGGCGCGAAACCGGCTGGCGCTGGCCGGCAGCATCATCGCCCTGATCTTCATCCTGGTCGGCATCTTCGGCCCGCCGCTCGCGCCCTACGACTACGCCAAGCAGAACCTGCTGTCGGCCAACAAGCCGCCGTTCAGCCCCGGCCACCTGCTCGGCACCGACCAGGTCGGGCGGGACCTGTTCTCGCGGCTCGTGGTCGGCATCAGGATCTCCCTGATGGTCGGCTTCGGGGTGACGCTGATCTCGATGGTGGTCGGCGGCGCGGCAGGGGCCATCGCCGGGTACTACCGCGGCTGGGCGGACACCATCATCTCCGGCATCGTGGAACTGACGTGGGGGTTCCCGCTGGTGCTGATCGCGGTGATCCTCGCCGGCGCGATGGGACCGGGGCTGCCGGCGACGGTGGTGGCGATCGGGCTGGTGAACTGGGCCGGGTTCGCGCGCGTGATCCGGGGCGAAGTGCTCACCCTGCGCGAGGCCGAATACGTGCAGGCGGCGCGGGCGGCCGGCGGCGGCGACGGCCGTTTGCTGGTGCGCCACATCCTGCCGAACGTGATCGGGCCGGCGCTGGTGATGGGCTCGTCCTACGTGGCGCTCGCGGTGGTGGTCGAGGCCGGGCTGTCGTTCATCGGGATGGGCGCGCAGCCTCCCCTCCCATCGCTCGGCGTCATGGCCGCCGAGGGGCGCAATTACATGTTGCAGAACCACTGGGTGACGACGATTCCCGGACTCGCGATCCTGCTGCTGGTGCTGGGCCTGAACCTGCTCGGCGACGGCCTGCGGGACGCGCTCGACCCGCGCCTGCGCAACGGGTAGGCTCGCGCCGCGACCGACGAGAACGCTCGATGCGCCCCGGATGGCGGTGACGAACGTTCCCGGATGACGGATGCGGGCGCGGCGGCGACCGATCCTATTCGGCGGCAAGGCGGCGCAGGGCGTCGGCGGTCGCGGCATCCGCTGGAAAGAACGCCTCGATGGCGAGTTCGGCGAGCGACACGTCGATCGGGGTGCCGAAGACCATCGTGGTGCTGAGGAACGAGAGGTCGCCGACGCCCGAGCGCAGGACGAGCGGCACGGCCACGCCAACATCCGCGCGGGCGAAATCCGGTTCACCCGGGCGCGATCCGGGATACGTTCCCAACTCCCCCAACAGGGCAGCGAGGACGCCGTCGGCCGAGGCATCGACCTGCCGGCGCAGGCGTTCGAGCAGGTGTGCCCGCCACTGCCCGAGGTTGGCGATGCGCGGCGCGAGCCCGTCCGGGTGGAGGCTCAGCCGCAGCACGTTGAGCGGCGGACTCAGCATCTCCGGCGAAATCCCGGCCAGCAGCGGCGCGAGCGCGCGGTTGGCCGCCACCAGCGTCCAGTGCCGATCGACGGCCAGCGCCGGGTACGGCTCGTGGCCGGCGAGCACGCGGCGGACGGCGTCCATCGCCGGTTGCAGCGCCGGGGCGTCGAGCGGGCGCCGCGGGTAGGCCGGGGCGAACCCCGCCGCCAGCAGCAGCGCGTTCCGCTCTCGCAACGGCACGTCGAGGTGATCGGCCAGCCGCAGGATCATCTCCCGGCTGGGGCGGGAGCGGCCGGTTTCGAGGAAACTCAGGTGGCGGGCCGACACGTCGGCCTCCAGCGCGAGCCCGAGCTGGCTCATCCGCCGCCGCTCCCGCCATTCCCGCAGGAGTTCTCCGACCGGTCGCTGCGTCGTCGTGGGTGTCATGCCCCGACGATAGCGGCGGGCACGCCCCGGGACAATGATCTCGCAGGTAATCGACGCGCCTCCCCTCCTCCCCCACGCTGGGAGCAGGCCGCCGGCGGACGGCGGCATCCGCCCACGTGAGGAGGAACCTGCCATGAACGACACGACCACCCTGATCGACGGCTACATCGCCGCCTGGAACGAAACGGACGCGGCACGCCGCCGCGACCTGATCGCGCAAACCTGGACCGAGAACGCGCGCTACCTCGACCCGCTGATGGGCGGCGACGGCCACGCCGGCATCGACGCGATGATCGCCGCGGTGCAGCAGCAGTTCCCCGGCTTCCGCTTCCGGCGCGTCGGCGAGATCGACGGCCACAACGACGTCGTCCGATTCGGTTGGGAACTCGGACCAGAGGACGGACCGGCGTTCGCCGGCGGCCTGGATATCGGCGTTGTCGCCGACGGCCGCCTCCGCTCCATCACCGGCTTCCTCGACGCCGCGCCCGGTCCGGCGACCGGGTAGCCGGCGGCCTCGACGCGATCGGCAGCGGGGCCGTACCGCCCGGCCGGCGCAGCCGCGGGCCGGCCGGGCGTCACACCGGAAAGGACCAAACGATGCCATTCGTCACGAGCACCGATGGGACACGATTGTTCGTCACCGACTGGGGCAGCGGGTCGCCGGTCGTCTTTGTCCACGGTGGCCAACTCGGGTCCGACATGTGGGAATACCAGATCCCGGCGCTGGTCGAGGCCGGCTACCGCTGCATCGCCTACGACCGGCGAGGCTGCGGGCGCTCCGACCACCCGGGGCACGGCTACGACTACGGCACCTTCGCCGACGACCTGGCGGCGGTGATGGACGGGCTGGACCTCGACGGCGCTTCGCTCGTGGGACACTCGAACGGCTGCGGCGACATCGTCCGCTACCTTGCCCGGCACGGCGATGCGCGAACAGTCCGCATCGCGCTGGTCGCGCCGACGACCCCGGTCCTGCTAATAACCGACGACAACCCTGCCGGTGTCGATGCCGCCGCATTGGAGGCGATCGTGGCAGCCATCCGCAAGGACCGGCCGCGGTACTTCGCCGAGTACGCCCCGGCGTTCTTCGGCGTCGCGCTACCCGGGGTGGACGTCTCGCCCGACCTGATCGACTGGGGCGTGCGGCTGGCGCTGCGCGCCTCCCCAATGGCGACCATCGCGATGACCCGCGCCTTTCCGGCGACGGACCTGCGGCCGGACCTGCGCGCGGTCCGCGTACCGACGCTGGTCCTGCACGCATTGCACGACGCGACGGCCCCGTTCGGTCTGTGCGGCCGTCCGACGGCCGACCTCGTGCCGGGGAGCCGGCTGGAGGTGTACGAGACCGGGCACGGGGTGTTCATCACCGAGAAGGAGCGGCTCAACCGCGACCTCGCCGCATTCTTCGCGGCCTGAGCCAGCCCGGTGCCAACCGCGCTGGCGGGCCGGGGCCGAATGCACGGAGATGCCGTCATGCCAGTCACCTACGCCATCAGGTTCGGCGTCGTCCCCTGGCAGCGCGAGCGCTTCCTCGATTTGCTCAACGGCGTGCTCGACGCCATGCGCCACGAGGAGATGTTCCACGAGGCAAACCTGTTCCGCGACCCTGACGACGACCACCGATTCCTGCTTGTCGAAACGTGGGAGAATCACGACGACGTGCTCAACGTCCAACTCGGCCGGCCCTATCGCCGGGAATGGCACGACGCGCTACCCGACCTGCTAGCCGCGCCCCGTGGGATTTCGCTGTGGCAGCCCGTGCGGTCGGATCGGCGGCGGGATTGACGTCACCGGCGCCGTAAACGCCCCGGCATCCGGGAACGGCCGATCCTGGCAGGACCGTGGCGGTTGCCAGATCGAGTCGGCTGCTGCCCGTTCTCAGCCGCGGACGGGTTTCGCTCGCGTAGCCCGGGGATGAATCCCCGGGCTACGGAAACGAAGCCCCTCCGGGGCTGGGCACGGACGGTGTCCGCAGCCATCAGGCAACCGCCACAATCCCCGGGCGTGGCCGGTATCCGGATCGATAGCCCAACTGCCAACAATGCCGGCCTCGGCGGCGGGTCGTCGCCGGTGCAGGCCGCAATCGGCTGCGATCGCGCTACGCCGTGAGGTTCTTCGGCAGGGCGAGCTTGTCGCAAAGGTCGGCGGCGGCTTCGACGTGGCGCTTGCCTCCCGAGAGCACGACGGCCGCGTGGCCGGGCAGCAGCGCGTCGAACTCGACGGCGCGGAGCTTGTAGATGCTGGCGACCGTCAGCGGCACCGAGCAGTCATGGATGTTCTGCCAGACGACCCGGGCGCCGGCGAAGATGGCGTCGCCGGCGAACAGGTAGCGCCGGGCCGCGCCCTGCATGAGGTAGGAGAAGTGGCCGTTGCAGTGGCCGGGGGTGGCGATGGCGCGCAGTTCGAGGTTGCCGACCGTCAGCACGTCGCCCTCGGCCAGTTCGCGATCGACGGCCACCGGCTGGAACCGGTAGTCGGCGGGGTACAGGCCGCTCCGCTTGGCCACGTCCAGGGCGACCGCCTCCTCGTCGCCGGTGCGCAGCACCTCGGCGGCTTCGCGCGGAGCCCAGACCTGCAGCCCGAACCGCTCGCGGGCCTTCGCCGCGCCGCCGGCGTGGTCCATGTGGTAGTGGGTCAGGATGAGGGTCTTGAGTTTGGCGAGGTCGAGCCCTTCGCCGGCGATGGCGTCGGCGATGCGGTCGAGCGACGGGCCTTCGCCCAGCCCGCAGTCGATCAGCGCGTACTCGTCGCCGCCGTCGATCAGGTAGACGTGACAATCGGGGTCGTCGGTCAGGCCGAAGCCGAGCGAGACGCCGCCGCCGACCATGAAGACCTCGGGGGTGAGCCGCACGCTGAACCTCCTGGAACTGGGCAGTCCGTCGCCGGGACCCGGGTCCCGGCGCGTTGACAGTCTATGGCAAGCCTCCGTAGGATGCCCCATCCGGTTCGATGCGCGAGGCGTGAGGCGTGAGACGTGAGGCCGGCTGCCGATCCGCCATCACGCCTCACGCCTCACGCCTCACGCCTCACGTCTAGCGATTGGGAGCAAGGATGAGCGAGGTCGAAGCGCAGGCGGGCCAGCAGGACGAGTCGTGGCGCGGCAAGGTCGGCCGCATGGACGAGTCGGAACTCGCCGAGTTCCTCGCAGGCGGGACCGTCGCGCGGCTTGGGTGCCTCGACAAGGACGGGTGGCCCTACGTCGTGCCAAGCTGGTACCAGTACGCCGACGGCGGGTTCTGGATCGTCCCGCGCGAGCGGTCCATCTGGGCGGGCTTCCTGGAGCGCGACGGCCGCGTGTCGCTGTCGATCGACGAGCCCGGAGCGCCGTACCGCAAGGTCCAGGTGAAAGGCGTCGCGGAGCTGGTCGAGCGCCCGAACGTCGGCGGGCGGTGGGTCGATATCGCCAACGAGATGTCCTACCGCTACCTCGGGGAGCACGGGCCGGACTACCTGGTGCCGACGATCAACGAGCCGCGCTGGCTGTTCTTCGTGCGGCCGGAGAAGATCACGACCTGGCAGGGCGTGGATTGGGCGAAGAAGTACAAGACGACGGCGGGTTCGTGAGCCCAGCGGACGATTCCACCCCGGCCTCGGCGGACGAGAACGACTCCGGCGAGGTCCGGCTGCCGGTCGCGGTCGAAATCGCGCCGCCGGGCTTGCCCATCCTGCGCGGCCAGCGCTGGGGCGATGCGCCCGAAGTCCTCTTCCTCCACGCGCCCGGCGAGGACCGCGACCTCGACGACTGGCGGGACTTGCCGGCGCTGGTCGCATCCGAAACCGGCGGCGCGCTGGCGCTGGACCTGCCCGGTCACGGGCTCTCGGACGATGGCGATGGTGATGGCGATCCGGCCGTGCTGCTGGCCGCCCTGAGGGAGACTCCGGACGGCGCCGCAATTCGCGCCGTCGTCGCCGCGGGCGAAACGGCGGGCGGTCTGCTGGCGACCGGGCCAGCGCTCGATCTGGCAGGGCTGGTCTGCTTCTCGGCGTCCGGCTTGGCCGTCGAGGAGCCGGCGCTGCTGCCGCGCTCGCCCCGGCTGCCGAAACTGCTGCTGGCGCGCTCCGGCGGCAACAGCGCCGACCTCAAGCAGGCACGGGAGATCTCCCGCGCCGTGGCGGGCTGGGCGGTCGTCGTCGGCGTCGCCGGCCCGGACGACGGCGCGGCACTATTGGACGGCCCCTCCGCCGGGCCGGTGCGGGACCACGTCGCCGGCTTCGTCCGGGAGAGTTTGGGGCGCGATTCCCCAACCCAATAACCACAGCCGGACCGCTCCTGCCAGAAGACACGCAACCGGTCAGCACGCGCAGCGCCAGTGGGTGGTCGGAGTCTTGCGAGGCTCCACCGTCGCCGTCGCTTCGGCGTGGGCGACGGTCGAATGGGCGGCGCAATTCGTCGCGATTCCGCTCGGCCGGTAGCGCGGCTTCGGGTCCGTGACGCCGGTTCGCGAACGCCTCGCTGCCCGGTCGCGCGGTCGCGGCGTTGGCATGGCGGGCGCGTTGCCCTCCGGCGTGCGCGCTTACCCAAGACAGAGCGCGCGAACCTGCCCCGCCACGCGCGGTCGCCTGCCCCGACGCGATCGGCCGGCAAGCGAGCCACCGGCGATCGGGCGCATCGAGGCATTCACCTCGACGCGCTCCGGGCCATCGGCTGCCGCATCGCCGGGAACCGCACGGCGGCGCCCCGGAAGGAGAGATTCATGCGCCTGTTCCCCACCCTTGCCATGACGGGCATGCTGCTCGGTACGCCCGTTTCGGCCGCCGGCCAGGCTGCCGCGCCCGCCGTCGCCTCGCCGGTCGCGGCGGATGGCGACGTCGCGGGCTTGTTCGATATCGGGGACGGCCGCCGGCTCTGGCTGGAGTGCCGCGGCGACGGCGGCCCGACGGTCCTGCTGGAGGCCGGCGCCGGCAACAACGCCGACGTGTGGGATGCCGTCGCCCTGCCGCCCGATTCCGGCCAAACCGCGGTGCTGCCCGGGGTGGCCGCATTCACCCGCGTCTGCGCCTACGACCGGCCAGGCACGCTGCTCGACGCCGATCACCGCAGCCGGAGCGACCCCGCGCCGATGCCGCGCTCGGCTGCGGACGACGTTGCCGACCTCCACGCGCTGCTGGAAGCGGCCGAGGTGCCGGGACCGTTCGTGCTGGTCGGCCACTCGTACGGCGGCATCGTCATCCGCCTCTACGCGGCCACCTACCCGGACGAGGTCGCCGGGCTGGTCCTCGTCGATGCGAGCCACGAGGAGCAGTCCGCCCGGTTCGAGGATGCGTTGGCGCCGGAACAGTGGGCGGCCTTCGAAGCACTGCAGGAGCAATCGCTGGAGACGATCGACGACCCCGATCGCGAACGGATCGACTTCGACGCCAGTTTCGCCCAGATGCGGGACGCCGCAGCCGACCACCCGCTTCCGCCGCTGCCGCTCGTCGTGCTCACCCACGCCATCCCGGTCGGCGACGAACTGCCGCCCGAGGCGAAGGCCGCGCTGCCGGCGGACTACCCGTGGGACCGGTTCGAGGCGGTCTGGCAGGACCTGCAAGCCGAACTCGCGGCCCTCACCCCCGATGCGCGGCAGGTGATCGCGACCGAAAGCGGGCACTACATCCAGGTTCAGCAGCCGGATCTCGTGATCGACGCGGTTCATGCGGTGGTTGATGCGGCGCGCGACCCGGGAACGTGGGCGACGCCGAACCCCGAGGACGGCGTCGCGACCCCGGCGCCCTGACGATCGCGACCGACGACGGCAGGTTCGTGCTCACGTCGCCTAGAGGCGGTTGATGGCCATCGCCATCTTGATCCATCCATCGGTCACGGGAAACGCCCGAGGTTGATGGCGGTTGTCCGTGTATCCGTTCCAGAACTCCGCCAGTGCCAACTCAACCGTCATCCCGAGCCTGTCGAGGGATCTCGTCGTCCACGCCACATTGGACAAACGAGATCCCTCGACAGGCTCGGGATGACGACCGAGGCGGTTCCGAAACGCGCTCTAACCAATGCCAATACGGCCGCCATCCGTGCTTAACCCTGGAGGGGTTTCGTTCCCGTAGCCCGGGGATTCAACCTCGGGCGGGCGCGGCCGGTGGCCGGATCAAATTGGCAACCGCCATGAACCCCGGGCGGGCGCGGCAATAATCGTCAGCCGACCTGCTCCAGCACGACCACCGGAATGACCCGATCGGTGTTCTGCTGGTACTGGCCGAAGTTCGGCATGAGGGCGACGATGCGCGCGAACAACTCGTCCCGCTCGGCCCGCTCGGGGATGCGGGCGCGCATCCGCTTCGTCTCGGTCCCGATCTCGATGCTGACCTCCGGGTTGGCCCGCAGGTTGTGGTACCAGTCCGGGTTGGTGGGCGCGCCGCCCTTGGAGGCGACCAGCACCACCCGTTCCCCGTCGGGGTAGTAGATGAGCGGGCTGACCCGCTCCTGCCCGCTCTTCGCCCCGATCGTGTGCAGGATCACCATCGGCGCGCCCGCGAACGGGCCGCCCACCGTGCCGTCGTTGGCGCGGAATTCTTCGATAACCCGCCGGTTCCAGTCGTTCGCATCGTCCATGCGCGGTCGCTCCTCCACCCGGTCGTCGGGATCAGGAGCGGATGGTAATGGTCCAGCACGTCTGGGTCAACCGCTTAACTTTCCGAGCCCGGCGCGGGCGTCGAGCCTTGCGCGCGACCGTTGCCGCTTGAAGCGTCGGGCGGGGAAACGCGCGGCAACTCCAGCGGCGGCCGGTCGCTCGCTGCGCGGCGGGTGGAAGGCAGCGCGGGGCGGGTCATGCCCGGGACGTCGCCGATGCGATGGCGCAGGGCGCGGAACTCGGTCAGCAGCCGGCCGAGTTCGGCGTCGGTGGCGCTGAGCTTCTCGTGCTCGGTGCGCACGAATCGCGTGTACGGCGCGATCGCGTCGCGGACGTGGGAGACCGAGCGGGCCAACTCCTGGTCGAACTGGTCGCGCATGACGCCGACCAGGTTGCGCTCCAGTTCCTCGGCGCGGGAGCGGAACTCCTCGCGCGCCTTCCGCTTCTTCTGCGGCAGGATGAACAGCCCCAGCCCGGCGACGAACGACGCGAGCAACAAGCCGGTCACGTCGAAGGCCAGCGTGCTGGCTGCGGCGACCACCACCGCGCCGAGCCCGAGCGCGCCGGCTTCGGCGACCGCCACCTGGGCGACGGCGTTGCGGACGGATTGCGACAACTCCCAGGCGGCGGAGTCGGCGTCGTACCGATCGACCTCTTCCTGCGCCCGTCGCGAAACGGTTTCCAGCAGCGCCCGGCGGTCGTAGCGGAACTGGCCGCCGACCTCGCCGATCATGCCCTCTTCGTAGCGGGTCAGGCGGCGACGGTCGATGTAGTCGGTGACGGCCTTCCACGTCCGCAGGTCCTGCTCGACCATCCAGTCGATCAGTTCGTCGATGGCGGCGTCGATCTGCTGCTCGGTGTCGCCGAGCACCTCACGCTCGAAGTCGGCCTTGACCTTTTCGGCCTTGAGCAGGTCGAAAACGCGGCCCAGCCGGATCGTCTCCTCGAAGAAGGCGTCGCCGCGCTGGATCAAGCGGGCGATGATGTTCTCGATGCGGGTGAGGTGGTAGGCGAACTGCCGCCGCATGTCCTCCTGGTAGGCGGCGAGTTGGCGGTCGATGTTGTCGATGGTGGCCACGTCGTCGCGCAGTACCGCGAGGCGGTCCTGCGTTTCGAGCTGGTAGCGCTCGCACAGCAATTCACCGACGCCGAGCGGGTTGAGCAGCTTGAGCCGGACGCGGCCTTCCTCGTCGAGCGTGTCGTGGACGTAGCGTTCGAGCGGCTCGAATCGGCTGAGCGCCCACAGGCGCTCCTTCTCGTCCGGGTTGCGTTCGTCGATCTGCTTGGCCTGGAACGCCTGCAGGGCGGAGACCGGGAAGACCTCCGGGGTGAACCCGAGCAGCGTCTGGATGCCCTCGGTCACGAAGGTGATGACCTTCTGCAGCGTCTCGTCGTCCTGCAGGATGTCGATCTTGTTGATGATGACGACGATCTTCTTGCCCCACTCGCGGATCTCCGCCATGAACTCCCGCTCGCTCTCGGAGAACGGGCGGTCGGCGGAGGTGACGAACAGCACCATGTCGGAGCGGGGCACGAAGCGCTGGGTGAGCGCCTCGTGCTCGCGCACGACCGCGTTGGTGCCGGGGGTATCGACGACCGTGATCTCGGACAGGAACGGGGCCGGGTGGGTGCGCACGATGATGCCGTCCGGCCGGACCTGCTCGGTGACGTCCGGCCCGTGCATCAGCAGGTTGATGACGGCGGTGGTGGGCGTCGGGCCTTCCGGCATGACGCGGGCGCCGACGAGGGCGTTGATGAAGGCCGACTTGCCGGAGTTGAACTCGCCGACGATGACCAGCATGAACAGCGCGGTCAGGTCCTCGGCGGCCTGGCGGCAGGCGAGGCGGTCCTCGTCGTCGGCCGGGAAGGCGTCGAGGATCACCTGGAGCCGCTCCAGCAGCGCCAGTTCCTCGGCGACCAGTTCGTGCTGCTTCTCGCTCAGGATGGCGGATTCGCCGCCGCGCCGGAACGGCAGCCCCGGGATCGGCAACCCTCGGACCATCGCGTTCCTCGCTCCCCACCTAAACGTTCAACGTGCCGAGTGCCGAGTGCCCGCATACGGCGCACGGCACGGCGGTCTTCGACCCGGCGTCCCGGCTGCGTGCATCGCAGGATGGCCCATTCGCGTGACCGGCGCAACCACGGACGGGCCTTGCCCATGGGAAAACCCCTCTGCCGGTTGGCGGCAGAGGGGTCCATCCGGGCGATGCGCCCGGGCGTAGGCCCGGATCCTAGCGGTTCTTGCCGGTCAGGTCGTCGATGGCGTCGCCGACCTTGTCCTTGGCGTCGGCGAGGCCCTGCTGGAACTTGCCCTTCGCCTGGTCCATCTCGCCTTCGGCCTTCGTGCGATCGTCGCCGGTCGCCTCGCCGATGGCGCTCTTGGCCTTGCCCTTCAGTTCATCGACGCCGCCCTGGAGGCGGTCCTTGTTCGAGCTGTCCACGATCGTTTCTCCTCCGTATTGCTCCTGCGCCCGGCCCCGGTTGACCGGGCGCGTGGATGGGGTGTCGGAATCTAGGCCGCACCGGTGCCGCGGACGAGTTCTTCACGCTCGTACTTGCCGACCCAGCCGCCGAGGGTGGCCGCTACGATCGGGAGCAGCAGCGCAAGGAAGGTGCCCAGCGCGCCGTTGCGGACGGCTTCGAAGGTGGCGGGATCGTTGGCCGCGGCGCCGATGGCGTCGCCGGCCTCGGCGACCGCGCCGGCCGCCGCATCGGTCGCCTGCTCGGCGGCTTGCTGCGGATCATCGAGGTTGAGGCCGGTCGCATCTTCGACCGCGGCGCCCGCGTCCTCCGCGGTCGCGCCGGTCGCGTCCTGCGCGGCCGGAGCGGCGGTGGCGGCGACGTTCAGGATGCCGCCGACGCCGGAGCCGAGCATGCCGAACAGGTTGCCGAGGCCGCTCGCGCTGAGCCAGATGACGAACAGCAGGCCGGCGGCGCCGACGAGCAGGCCGTTCATCAGGCCGGCGAAGGACCCATCGACGGCGGCGGTCCGGGCCGCGATCCAGCCGCCGATGAAGAAGGCGGCGATGATGCTGAACGCGCCCCAGATCGCCGCCCAGGTGCCCAGTTCCTGGTTCGGGTTCTCCGGCCCGAGCACGGTCGCCCCGAGTGCGATGCCGAGGATGCTCAGGAGCAGGAAGGCCGCGATGGCGGAGACGACGCCGCCGACGATCGGTCCCCACTGGACCCGGTTGCGCACCGTCAGCACGTTTTCGCCGACGGCGATCTGGGACGCCGCCGACGGCACGTAAGTCGGCCGCGGGACGTAGGTCGAGGTGTCGCCGACGACGCGATCCGACACCGGTGGGACGTAGCCCGATCCGGGATCGGTGGAACCCTGTGGCGTATCCACGAATGAACCCCCTTACGTGGCGCGGGCGGCAGGGACGCCGCCGCCCGCGGGACGATCGGCCTGTGAGACCTAGATGCCGCTGGCGCCCGTGCCGCGGCCGGTGCGATCGATGGTCGGGTCGATCAGGGCGGTGTCGTCCGCCACGACCGCGTCCGCGCCAATCGACACGTCGTCCTGGATGCGGACTTCCTCGCGGCGGACGGTGCCGCCGACGGTTTCGGTGCGCTGGACGGCTTCCTTGGCGATCTCGACCTCTTCGGCGACGCGAACCCGCTTCTGGAGTTCGACGTCCTCGCCGTAGACCGGGACCTCGATGATCTCTTCCTCGAACACATCGCCATCGGCGGCGGTCACCGGGCGATCGACGGCGCGGCGCTGCACGCGGACGCGCTCTTCGGTCACGGGGACCTCCAGCACGCGCTCCTCGGACACGACGTCCTTCTCGATGCGGACCTCGCCGGTCTGGCCACGCCGCTTGGTGGCGGTCAGTTCTTCCTCGTGGACCGGGATGGCGATCGTCTCGCCGGCCTCGATGGTGGCGTCGGCCGCGTAGCGGTCGCCGGTCAGGCCGAGGCCCTCGGCGGCGGTGGCGCCGGCCTGCATGCCGACCGACCCGGCGGCGGTATCGGCGTAAGTTCCCTGCCCTTCGACCACGGCGACGTCCTCGTAGCCCGCCGCCATCGTGGAGTCGTAGTCAGCCGGGATGGCGTCCCAACCCTGGTTGAGGGCGGCATCCTTGGTGACGTTGAGGTACACGCGGCCGTCCTGGTAGGTGGAAACGGCGCCCATCGGGATGTAGTAGTCGGTCGGGAAGAAGAAGCCCTTTTCGACCACGATGTAATTCGGCCGCAAGGCCACGATCGACCCGACCTTGTCGCCGTCGGAGCCGTACACGTCGGCGCCTTCGCGGATGTCGGAGAACGTGGTGAAATCGGTCACGGAAATGCCCCTTTCCGTCAACTGACGGTTTGCGTTCGTCGCGGCGCGAGGTCGTCATCACCCCGCCGTCGCAGTCCCTAGACGCAACCGGTGTGCCACGATGGCGACGGAGCATGGCCGGAAGGATCCGGCGGTCCATAGCCGACGGCGTGGCACGCCTAGGCTCAACCTGAATTGGGAATAAGGAAAGTACTTGTATTTTCATTTAAGGTCGGTATGATGGCGACACGGCGCTCTATCTCGTCCCCGCACTCCGGCAAGTCCGGATGCGGGGCCCACGACGCGACGGCAGCGAGACAGCATCGTCGGGCGGGTACGCGGGCAGGGAAGCACCCAGGCGGGACCGCCATCGCGCGGCCAAGACGGCCGGGCACCGCCCGACGGAGGACAACCGAGGGCGGAGCGCCGGTACGACCCGCCGCGGGATGGGCGATGAGCGTCGCCGGCCCGCGCGTTCCGGAGGAGCGACCGTGAGCGCATCCATCGCCGTCGATGAGACACGATTGAACGAATTCCTCGGCCAGATGGTGGGCGACCTCGGGGCGGCGGCCAACGCGCCGCTCATGCTGCTGGGCGACCGGCTCGGCTTGTACCGCGAGATCGCCGCGAGCGGTCCGCTCACCTCGGCCGACCTCGCGGCTCGCACGGGCACCGCCGAGCGCTTCGTGCGCGAGTGGCTGGCGGCGCAGGCGGCGGCCGGGTACGTCGCCTACGACCCGGCCGCCGAAACCTACGCGATGTCCCCGGAGCAGGCGATGGTCCTCGCCGAAGAGGACAGCCCGGTCTACCTCGCGGGGTTGTTCGAATCGCTCTACGCGATGATGGCCGCCGAACCGAAGATCCGGGAGGCATTCGAAACCGGCAACGGCGTTGGCTGGCACGAGCACCACCCGTGCCTGTTCAGCGGCACCGAGCGCTTCTTCCGCACCGGCTACCGGGCGCACCTGGTGCAGGAGTGGCTGCCGGCGCTGGACGGGGTGGTCGAGAAACTGGAGCGGGGTGCGCTGGTGGCGGACATCGGCTGCGGCCACGGCGCTTCGACGATCATCATGGCGCAGGCGTTCCCGAATTCCCGGTTCAACGGCTCCGACTACCACGACGCCTCGATCGCGCGGGCGCGGGAGGCGGCGGAGGCGGCAGGCGTCACGGACCGCGTCCAGTTCGAGGTCGAACGCGCGGCGACCTACAACGGCTCCGGGTACGACCTCGTGACGACCTTCGATTGCCTGCACGACATGGGCGATCCGGTGGGCGCTGCCCGCCACGTGCGGGAGACGTTGGCGCCGGACGGGACGTGGATGATCGTGGAGCCGTTCGCCAACGACACGCTGGCCGAGAACCTGAACCCGGTCGGCAAGCTCTACTACGCGGCATCGACCATGCTGTGCACCCCGGCCTCTCTGAGCCAGGAGGTCGGACTGGGACTCGGGGCGCAGGCCGGCGAAACACGGCTGCGCGAGGTCGTCACCCGGGGCGGCTTCGGCCGGTTCCGGCGGGCAACGGCGACGCCCTTCAACCTGATCCTCGAAGCACGGCCGTAGGTTCAGGGAGCAGGACCGCACCGAGGGCTGGTTGCCCCGCGCGATCCGTTGCACGCCGTGACCGTCCATCGCCCTCCGGCGGCGGCCCGTTGCCGGTCGAACCGATCCGCGCCGACGGCCGCCGTCGCCTTGTGCGCGGTGCTCCTCGCCGGGGCAACCGCGCTCACCGTCACCGGGCTCTGGGTCTCCGCCACCCCGTCTCAGGTGGTGTCGGGGGGCGCGGGAGTTCGCGCGGTCCGCGCCTTCAACGAAGCAGCCGATGCGGTCGTCGCGCGTGGGAACGGGTCCACGATCGAAGCGGTGCTGGATGCCGGAGTCCGCATCCACCGGACAGACGGGATCGAAACCGACCCCGCGGCATTCGCCGCCGGTCTCGCGGCGATCGGCCGCGCAACGGACGAACTGCGCTTCACCGTCGTCAGCATCGTGGCCCAAGGCGACCAGGCAGCCGCCCACGTCGCCCTGCGCGATCCGACCGGGTATGCGGCCGAAGGAACCGTGTTTTTCTCGCTGGACGGGAACCGGATCACCACGATCTGGGACGGGCTCGACCTCGCCGGCTTTCCGCGCACCCGGCCGTCCGTCATCTTGCCGTCGTGGCCCGGCCCGACGCCGGTCGTGCTGGCGCGGCTGGCGTTGCCGCCGGGCGCGGAACTGCCCGACCTGTCGGTTCCCGGCCCGCACCTGCTCGCGTCGGAGGGCGGCGAACTGGATGTCGCGCTCGGAGGCATGGCGTCCGTGCAGGATGCAGGAACCGATGCGTGGCGAACGACCGGGTCCGGCCAGACTGTGCGGCTACGCTCCGATGGCGCCCTGCTGGTCGATCCGGGCGTTTCTCATCGCGTCCGCAATCCGGGACCCCACCCCGCCTCCGTACTGGGCCTCGCGGTCCTGCCGGCAATGTCGTCCATCGGCGCGTCGAGCAGCTTCAACCTGGCCTACGACCTGAACGGAGGCACGGCCGGCTCCACGTTTGCCGGCATCGACGGAGTGGCCTCCACCATCCTGGCGGCGGGAACCGGGGCGGCTCGTTTCAACCCGTGCGCCATGGGTTCCGTCACCTTGACCATCACCTATGCCAGCCTCCCGGCGGGCGAAGCGATCCCTGCACGGCCCGTTCGGGGCGTCGAACCGGTGGCACGAGCCGCCGACGCCGAACCCGCGGTCCCCGCAGGGCGAACGCGGCGCGCATCGACGGAGAAACCGCGCGCCCAGTCGGCGTCTTCCGTGCGGCCAACGGATCAAGGGAGCGCCGCGTCGGACCGGACAGCGGACGAACTTCGCAACGAAACCGGCCACCCGCTCGACGTGACGACGTTCGCGTTGGCGCCGGCCGGAGCCGATGGATGCCTACGGTGATGTGGGACGTCACCCTCGCCCCGCGCCGCCCACGCGCCCGCCGCGCGATGCGGTGACCGACGCAGGGAGAGCGGCCAAAAATCCGTCGATCCGGCAACGAAGGTTCAATCCGGCGTCGCCAGGGCAGCGCCAAGGGTTCCATCGATTGGCGCGGGGCGCCGGCCGCCGGCGAGTTCGTCCGGCGGGGCGGGCAGCAGGTCGATGCGGGGCGCCGCGCGCAGTTCCGCGGCAAGGGGGTCGCCGGCGGCGATGCGGGCGTCCCAGTCGCGCCGGCGGAAGTAGCCGAGTTCCGGCTGGCGGCCACCAAGGGCCGAGACGGCATCCTGCCCGCGGGATTCGAGATCCTCCAGCCGCTCCAGCGGCAGGTCGCCGACGACCACCAGCGTCGGCGCCGGGCCGTTGGCGAGCGGGTCGCCAGCGAGGAAGAGCGCGGCGATGCCTGCCGGTTCGATGTCCTCGAAGGCAGCGGGCAGTGCGACGGCCGGACCAAGGTCGCGCAGGACGAGCGCGGCCAGCGGCGCCAGCAGGGAAAACGCCGGGTCGGGGCGGTAGCGGCGGGTGCCGCCGGTGCGGGCCGCCGCCAGCACTCCGAGGCGTTCCAGTTTGTAGCACTCGTGCTGGAGGCTGCTGACCGGAAGGCCGAGCGCCCTCGACAAGTCGGTCAACCCAAACGCCTGACGCGGGCGGGCGAGGACGTGGCCGAGCACGGCCGCGCGCACCTTCGAGGAGAACAACTCGGCGAGCGCCCCGGACACGGCGTCAGGCCGCCGACCAGAGCGCCTGCCCGTCGCGCACCTCATGGGAAAGGCGTCCGGCGCGGTGCAGGTGGGAAAGGAAGGCGAACGCGGTCGGTTGCAGCAGGTAGAAGCCGGGCGCGTCGGCGGCCGGGGAGCCGAAGTGCCGCAGCAACCCGGTGAGGACCGCGTCGGCGGTCGCCGGCTGCCGCGCCAGTTCGAGGGCGTGTTCGGCGACGCGCGCCACCAGGTCACGGTTCAGCGCGACAAGATCGGCAAGCCCGGCGCGGTCGAGCATCGGGCCGTGGCCGGGCATGGCGACGGTGCAGGCAACCTCGGCGGCGCGGTCGAGGGCCGCGAGATGATCGGTAACGGAATAGAGGTACGGAATGCGGTACTTCTCGAGCACCGGTTCCGGCAGGGTGACGTCGGCGGAGAAGAGGACGCCATCGACGAGGTAGCCGACCTGCCCCGGCGAGTGCCCGGCGAGGTTGACGACCTCCAACTCGATGCCCTCGACGGTGAGCGGACCGGGCGCAACGACCTCGTCCACCGGCCCGGCGGCCGCGAGCATGAACGGGCCGCGCATCGTGTCGATCGGGTCCGCGCCGCCGTAGAGCAGGGCCGGTTGCAGGATCGGATAGCGGAGTACGGCCTCGTCCGGGGCCGGCGCGTAGACGCGGGCGCCGGTGCGGTTGACGACGGCGGCGTTGCCGCCGAAGTGGTCGGCGTGGCCGTGGGTGGTGAGGATGGCGGCGATCTCACCGCCGATCTGCTCGCGGGCGGCCTTGAGCGCCTTTTTCGCGGCGGTTTCGTTGAGGCCGGCATCGACCAGCACGAGGCGGTTGTCGTCGCCGCGCAAAATGCCGATGTTGACGCCGCCCGGCAGCGCCCACGCGCGTTCGCCCAGTTGCACCAGCACCCGTTGCCCTCCCCTGCCTGCCCGGTTCCTGCCGATGCCGGGACTATACTCGCGGGCGGCGCGCTCCCGTCATCCCTCGACGCGCTCGGGATGACGGCGTGGGGTCGGTTCGTGGCGTGGCGGGGATTGACGCCCGAGGATCGTCGCACCCGGGCGCCCTGGCGACGGGCAGATCGAAACACAAGGCGCAGGGAGGCGAGCGGCGCATGGTCGAGGGCATCCGGCACGTGGTGGAGGTCGGGCAGTTCGACCGCGCGGGGGTGGAAGCGCTGTTCGCGGCGGCGGACCGGTTGCGGGCGCTGCCGCGCGGGTCCGACCCGCTGCGCGGTCACCTGCTGGCGACGATCTTCTACGAACCCTCGACGCGGACCCGGCTGTCGTTCGAATCGGCGATGCTGCGGCTGGGCGGCCAGGTGCTTTCGACCGAGAACGCGCGAGAGTTCTCCTCGGCGATCAAGGGCGAAACCGTCGAGGACACGGTGCGCATCGTCGGCGGGTACGCCGACGCGATCGTGCTGCGCCACCACGAGCAGGGCGCGGCGCACCGCGCGGCGAGCGTCGCGCCGGTGCCGATCCTGAACGCGGGCGACGGCCCGGGCGAGCACCCGACGCAGGCGCTGCTGGACCTCTACACGATCCGCCACGAACTGGGCCGCATCGACGGGCTGCGGGTGGCGCTGGTCGGCGACCTGCGCTTCGGGCGGACGGCGCGTTCGCTGGCGCGGCTGTTCCGGCTGACCACGGGCAGCGAACTGGTCTTCGTTTCGCCGCCCGCCGTGCCGATGGGCGAGGACGTGCGCGGCGAACTGGACGCCGCCGGGGTGCGCTGGCGCGAGGAGACGAACCTCTCGGCGGTGCTGCCGGAGGTGGACGTGGTCTACCAGACGCGCATCCAGAAGGAGCGCTTCGCGACGCCGCAGGAATACGCGGCGGCGTCCGGCCACTACGTGATCGACGAGGCGGCGATGGCGCGGCTCGGTCCGGACGCGATCGTGCTCCACCCCCTGCCGCGGGTGGACGAGATCGCGGTGGCGGTGGACGCCGACCCGCGGGCCGCGTACTTCCGGCAAGCCGAAAACGGCGTCTACATCCGGATGGCGCTGCTTTGCCACGTGCTCGGGGTGGCGGGCTGAACCACGGCGTCGGCCCCAATGACGATGCCGCAGGGGGACACGCCCGCGGCGTACCCACATCGGGCCGGCAAACGCCATCGGCGTCCGGTTCACCACCCCGCCGGCGCCACCTCCGCCGTCATCCCTCGACAGGCTCAGGATGACGGCGGAGGTGGCGCCGAAGCGCGTGCTCAGGCTCCGGCGATGCCCGCCGGGGGATAGGCCGGGGCGTTGCCGAAGACCTCGACCGTCACACCGTCGATTTCGTCGCGCCAGAGCGGCTCGCGGCACCAGCGGCGCGGGATGCTGCGCCAGAGTTCGATGTTCTCGTACAACTCGTCCTCGGGGCTGAACAGTTCGAAAACCGTTTCGGCGGCGACGAGGACCAGTTTGTGCCGGGCCCGGCTGAGGGCGACGGTCAGCCGGGTCGGTTCGTAGAGGAACCCGCCGGAGTTCAACAGGTACACCGGGTCGCTTTCGGTGGCGCTGACGACGATCGCGTCGCGCTCGCCGCCTTGGAACCGCTCGACGGTATCGACCGCCTCCATCGCCATCACGGCCTGGGCGGGATCGACCATCTGCTGGAGCATCGAACCGATGGCGGCGCGCTGCGCCCGGTGCGGCACGACGACGCCCATGCCGTCGATGACGTCCTTTTCCCGGCGCAGGAGCCCCTGGGCGAGGAGGCCGACCAGTTTGGCCTCGAAGAGGTTGCGGAGTTGGCTGTCCCGTTCGCCGTGGCGCACCAGCACCATCGGGTAGGCGGGGTCCAGCGCGGCGGCGACGAAGGGGTGATCGTCCTCGGCGGGTTGCAGAACGGCGGTCCGCCGGGAGTGGTAGCGGATGTTGTCGCGGGAATAGATCTGGTAGCGCAGGAACTCCGCGACGTCGCGGTGGATGCGGAAACTCTCCTGCAACGGGATGCTGTCCACCCGGCGCGAGCGGAGCGCGTCGTACGCCGATTCGAACGGGGCGTAGGCCTCGAAGACGCGACGCGGGTCGTTGTCCCACTCGCGGGCGCGGATCGGCTGCATCTGGCGGTGGTCGCCGACGACGATGACCTTGCCGGACGGGGACAGCGCCTTGGCGGCCATCACCGCTTCCGGCAGGTCCATGCGCGAGGCTTCGTCCAGCACCAGCAGCGTGAAGGGCTGGTTGCGGTCGAGCGAAAGTTTCCGCCCTTTGACGAGGTCGTGAACTGCGCCAGGGGTGCCGCCGGCGAACAGGTATGACGCGGCCTGCTTGCCGGAAATCAGGTCCATCGCGCGGGGATCGTCCGCCGACCGCTCCTTCGAGCGCGGCAGGACG
The DNA here is from genome assembly GCA_023423795.1 of Chloroflexota bacterium. Taxonomy (GTDB): domain Bacteria; phylum Chloroflexota; class Chloroflexia; order Thermomicrobiales; family UBA6265; genus CADCWF01. The sequence continues at coordinate 33,485 of JAFAEX010000125.1, forward strand.
AACACGCCGTCCGGGGTTCCGTCGTGGCGACCGAGCCGGTAGACGGGCACGTCGAGCAGGCGCGGGTCGAAATAGTGGGCAAACAGATCCGGTTCGAGGCGCTGCCAGCGGCGCAATTGCGCGATCGCCTTGGCGACCCACCCGAGCAGCACGTTGACGGCGGCGTGGGTGTTGGCCGAGACGAGGATGCGGGCGTTGCGCTTGGCGTCCATCGCGCCCTGCATCCGGGCCAGCAGGGCGAACGCCGAGGTGGAACTCTTGCCGGAACCGGGCGGCCCCTGGACGAGGAAAAGGTCGCTGTCGCCGAATTGGTCGATATAGCGCCGGGCATCGCCAACGATCTTGTAGAAGCCGTCCACGCCCTCCATCGCGTCCAACCCGGCCAGAAACCGCTTCTGGCCGGCCTCGGCGACCGGCGGCCAGAGGGATACCGGACGGTACGCCGACTCCGGATCGAGCAGCGCGACCAAGGTGTTCGGTTCCGGCTCGTTGTCGCCCTTGCCGACGATGCCTTCGAGCGTGGCCTTCACCATCGCGTCGGAGAAACTGTTCGGGTCGGCGTCGAGGGTGTAGGTATCGCCGTCGGCGAATGCGGTGGGAAACCAGCCGAAGGCGTAGGGAGGGTTCGCCCCGCCGCCGCGTGTGGACATGCGCAGCATGACCACCGGTTCGGCGTCCCGCTCGCCCGGCTGCGGCAGCGCGGCGATCTCGGCGCGCGTGCCCTTGAGCAGATCGTTGGCGTTGTGGGCGAAAACCAGTTCCTCGCCGTCCGGCGTGACGTAGGTCGAGCGCCAGCGCGGGCGCAGCACCACGCGGTCCCTGGGGCGCAGTTCGGTCAGCGCCAGCATGTCCGCCAGCGAGACGTGGGCCTGGTCCGGTTCGAGCCTCAGCCGGATCTCCATGCCGCCGATCCAGGCCGGCTCGGGGTCGTCGGGGTCGGGTTCGAGTTGGTCCCAGCGGGCGGCGGGATCGATCGTCCGCAACGCGTCCATGCGCGCGTTTCGGCGGTCGGCCCAGGCGCGGTGGGCGGCGTTGAGATCAGCGACCTCCGGCTCCTGGTCGGCGGCGTGGTACGACGCGAGCAGCGTTGCCCCGGCCAGCACCCGTTCTTCAGGCGGTGCGCCGCGCCGCTGCTTCCACGATGCGACTTCGGCCAGCCGCTCGATCACGAGGAAGTCGAGCAGGGCACGGGCGAAGGAGGAGACCGGCGGCACGAGATCCTGCAACGCCGGGATTGGGAACGGAATCTTCTCCATCGTCGGATCGGGGCGCAGGTTGCCGGCGATGTGGCGCAGGGCGTCGAGCCGCTTTTCGGCCAGCCCGTCGAGATCGGCCATCGTCACGTTGCGATAGCGCCGGTAGGGGTCGTCGCCCTCGGAGTCCGGCAGGTCGCCCCACGCGGCGTAGGCGTACTCCGCGGGTACGTCGCTGGAAAAACGCGGGCGAACCTGCGCCCATTCGCCGTCGCCGTCGTTGCGGTCGGACGAGGGAACCCACCCGCGGGCATCGAACAGGCGCTCGCGGAACGTGGACGGGTACGGTCCCCAATCGAACCTGAGGTACGAGGCGACCGTCGGGACGGTGTGGCTGAGCAGCGGGTAGTCGCGGGTGCGTTGCACCTCGTCGATCAGGACGGTGACGAGCGGGGATTCGGACGTCGCGGCCGGGTCGAGGAAGGCGGCCAGCGGGGTGGAGCCGCGGGCGCTCTCGGTGTGGCGGCCGAGCGCGCCGAGCAGCACGTTGCGCTCGCGCTCGCTCCAGACGACGAGGTGGATCGGCGCGTTGCGGCCGCCGGCGGTGTCCGGAGCCGCCAGTTCGGCGACGGCGCGCAGGGTCGCGCCGAGCCAGTCGAGCAACAGCGCCTTTTCGATGTCGGAGGAATCCGGCGCGCGCTGGGCGATGCGGACGATGTGGCGGACGCCTTCGGGCGGGACGGCGCCGCCGTCGGCAGCGGTCACCAGCGCACCGAGCGCCCAGACGCGGTCGGTCAACGGGTCGATCTGGGCGTCAAGGTAGACCGTCACGAGGTTGGGGTGCCGCTCCGCGTTGCAGAGCGGCAACGTCGAAGGCGTCCCGCCGGGACCGCTGCGGGGGGCGGCCACGCCGTTCGCGGCGGGCGCGCGGTCGGCCCGCAGCCGCTTGGCGCGAAAGACCAGCGAATCGAGGTCCGGCCCAACCGAGCGGCGGGCGTTCAGCCGCTCCACCGTTTCGCGGTGGCGCTCGGCCGGCCGCATCCGCTGGCGGTGGGGCCCGTGGTTGCGCGGCCCGGGGAGGTCTTCGAGCAACTCGGCGACCTCCGCGGTGGTCTTGAGCCCCGCGGCGTGCAGCGCCGCCTTCTGGTCGGCGGTGATGAACGGCACCTGCGACAGGTCGTCGTGTTCACGCATCCAGCGCATGCAGACCTCGCCGTACGTGCAGCCGTTGCACTTGGCGGCGATATGGAACGCGAGGTCGTCGTACCGGCTATGAATGGCCTCCATCGCGCGCGAATCCGGGGCGAAGACGAAGCGCTCGATGTCCTCCCGGTAACTCTCAGGGTCGGCGATGAGTTCGAGGTGGCCCTCGGGCAGGCCGAACTCGCGCTCGGCGGCGGCGCGGTGCTCGCGCAGCCGTTCGCGGGTGGCATCGTCGGTCGGGGCGTCGCCGGCGACCGGTCCGCGGTAGAGGATGCCGAGGCGGACGGCGGCGAGGGGGATGCCGGCGGCCTCGCATTCGGCCTGGAGCATGCGCTCGTAGAAGGCGACCTGCATCCGGTGGTCCACCATCGGCATCAGGGACGCCTTGATATCGACGATGGTGGCGGTGAGGGTCCCGTTCGCGTCGCGTTCGAGGCGGACGAGGTCGGCGACGCCGCTGACCCGCCACGCGCCGATGGGCGCGACCATCTGGACCTGGAGCAGGATCTTCGTCTGTCCGGGCAGGAGCGTTCGAGCAACCTCCAGCAGACGGGGGTCGGTGCGCGCGGCAGGCCCGGTGACGGGCGTCAGCGGTTCGGCGGCGAGCAGCGAGCCGATGCGCTGCTCGAACTCGCGGCCCTTGCGCGATCGCAGCGGGGCGATCCGTTGCGGCTGGACGCCGGCCTGGGCGTAGACGCTCGGGCCGCCGGCCTTGTTGGCCTCGTACAACTTCAGGCGCAGCACCCGCGGGCACTGCTCCATGCTGACGAACGCCGACACGTCGGTCGGGCTGATGCGGAAGCGCCCATCGACGGGGCGCACGGGGAAACGATCCCCGGCGTCCGGCGCCGATGGGTCCGGCTGCGAGCGATCCATGCGCAAGTACCCCTCCGGAGCCTATCTGCGCGGAGGATACGCCGCATCGGAAGCGGCCGTCGATAGCGCAAGCGCGCTGGCTCAATCGGCGGATGCCCCGAGGTCGCGACCCCAGAGGGCGGCGCCGATCACGCCGGCGTCGTAGCCGAGGGCGGCGGGCTCGAAGCGGACGCGGTCGATGGCGCAGACGTGGACATTCGTGCGGGCCGTCTCGACGGCGGACCGCCAGTAGCGGCCGCCCGGGCGCGCGACGCCGCCGCCGATGACGACGACCTCCGGCGCGAGGGTGGCGATCGCGCCGGCGAGGGCGTAGCCGAACCAGCGCCCGGCGTCGTCGAGGACCTCGGCGGCGACGGCATCCCCCGCTTCGGCGGCGGCATCGACGATCTCGGGGGTGATCGCGTCGAGGCTGCCGCCGGCGAACTCGGGCAGCCGGGTGGAGAACCCTTGCACGACGCGGCGGACCGCTTCGGCGGCGATTGCCGGGCCGGTGGCCAGCGGTTCCGCGCAGCCGCGGTTGCCGCAGGCGCACGGCAGCCCGCCCGGCTGCACGATGAGGTGCCCGATCTCGCCGGCCGCGCCGCCCAGCCCGAACAGGACGCGCCCGTGGGCGACGATGCCGCCGCCGATGCCGGTTCCGACCGCCGCGCACAGGGCGGTGTCCGCGCCCCGGGCCGCCCCGAGGCGGTGCTCGGCGAGCACGAAGGCGCGGGCGTCGTTGATGAGGCGGGCGGGCAGGCCCGTGGCGGCTTCGAGGTGCGGTCCGGCCGCAACGCCGTTCCAGCGGCCGGGCAGGTTCGGGATGTCCTCCACCACGCCGGCGTCCATGTCCACGATGCCGGGGATGCCAACGCCGATGCCGCCAACCGGCTCCGGCGCGGCGGCGACCATCTGCCTGACGCCATCCGCCATGCGGCCGAGCACGGCGTGGTAGCCGGCGTGGCCGCCGGTCGGCACGCGGTCGCGGGCGACGATCTCCCCCGCCGGCGACAGCAGGGCGACCTTGATGAAGGTGCCCCCGAGATCGACGCCGACGGTCCACGGTGCATCAGGCATCGGCGGGGCCTCCGGGCACGGGCAGCGAATCGACCTCGATCCAGCGATTCTCGCGGGCGCTGCGGGCGATGGCTTCGCCGAGGCGCAGGGAGCTCAGGCCGTCGGCGAAGGTCGGATAGTCGGGTTCCGCCGGCGGGCCGCCCTCGGCGATGGCGCGGTACACGGCGGCGAACAACGCGCGGTGGGTTTCGACGTACCCCTCGGCGTGCCCGCCGGGCGCTTCGGAAACGGCGCGCGCGTCGGGTTCCAGCAGGGCGGGGTCGCGCTGGAGCAGTTCGTTGGGCCGGTCGCGGTGGCCCATCCACAATTCTTCGATGCGTTCGGAGTTCCAGGCGAGCGAGGACCATTCGCCGTCGATCTCGAAGGCGAGGCGATTCTTGCGGCCGGGGCTGACCTGCGACACGGTCATCACGCCGTGCGCGCCGCCGTCGAAGCGGATGAGGACGCCGGCGTAGTCTTCGGTCCGGATCGCGACTTCCTCCCCTGCCTCACCGGCGGGAGCGGCAGCGCCCTTGTTGGCGAACGTATCCACCGCGCGGGCCGGCTTGCGCCGAACCGGAACGGTCGTCGCGAGGTCGGCGCAGACGGCGGCCGGTCGCTGCCCGGTGAGGAAACCGGCGAGGTCGAGCCAGTGGGAGCCGATGTCCGCGACGGCGCGAAGATCGCCGCCGAGGGCGGGATCGAGCCGCCAGTTCCAGTCGGTCGGCAGCAGCAGCCAGTCCTGCAGGTACCCGCCGTGGATCAACCGGACCGGGCCGAGGTCGCCGGCGCCGACGAGGGCGCGGGCCTGCCGGGTCAGGGCGTAGAAGCGGAAGTTGAAGTTGACGGCGTGGACGATGCCGGCGGCTTCGGCGAGCCGCAGCAATTCCTCGCCTTCGGCGGCGTCCATCGCGAGCGGCTTTTCGCAGACGACGTGCTTGCCGGCCGCGATGGCCTCCCGCACCAGCGGCGCATGAAGATAGTTCGGGGTGGCGATGTGGACGCAATCCACCGGGCCGCTCGCCAACGCGTCGGCGAGGGACGCGAAGGCAGGGATGCCGAGGGCATCGGCACGGGCGAGGCCACGCTCCGAACCGGAGCCGACGAGACCGACGACCTGCACGCCGTTCCGGCGCAGCGCGTCGGCGTGGACTGGTCCGATGTAGCCCGGCCCGACGACCACGGCGCGAATCCGGTATCCGGCGCCCACCGATCTTTCCTCCTCCATGCCGCCGCTGCTGGCGCGATGCGGGCATTCTGCCGGGGGAACGGATGGTGTCAACCCGGGGCCGGGCGGATGCGCTGGAAGCGGGCGCGTGATCCATCCACGTTGTGTCGGCCTCAATTCGACGTGCCCGCTCGCGGGCGAGTGCCCATACCTGGACAAGAGCGCGTTTCACAACCATGCCGTCGTCCCGAATTTGTCGAGGGATGACGGGATGGTTGGCCTCGTCGGTGACTTCCTGATGAGGAGTCGAGGTTCCACGGCGCACTCGATATGGCGACCCCATTGCAGGCGGAACGGGTGTTCCGGAGCGATGGTGGATCGCCCGGAACGGGCACTCCGCCAAAGCGCTGGCGGATGCGCCCGTTCTCCCGTTCCAACGGAACGGCGGGAGCGCCCGCCGCCAGAGGCAACGATGAAACCGACAGGTCGCGGACCCGGCAACGTGCAGGACGACGCGGCCCACAGGGCGAGCGGCGACCGATCGGGCATGCGGACAACGCGACCCGGTTCCCTGCCGGCGACGGGCGTGCTAGACTGTACGTACACCCCGGTTCGGACGTGGTGAGGGACCCCGAACCGGGCGTGACCCGCCGTTTCCCGCAATCACCGGGCGCACCGCGCCCGCCACTGCATCGACCACGGGCCGGCCCGCGCCGCGTCCGGCGATTGCCCGCGCCGAGGGAGGGCGGCATGCACGACCGAAACGACCGCAACGCGGCCCACGGCAGGACCGAGGGCACGCCCGACCTGCCGCTGGTCGGCCGCCCGCGCGGGGCGGCCTGGCGCTCCCTGCAAGCCGAGGGCATCCTCTGGGAAGGGCAGGTCTTCCTGGTCGGCGGCGAAGCGGACCTCGCGGCCCGCGCCATCGTCACGCCGCGGCGGCTGGTGTTCGCGCGGGGCGGGGAGATCGCGCTCGACGTCCCCAGGGTGTGGCTGCGGCCCGCGCCGTTCCTGCGGCGCAACGGCGCCGTGGTGCTCAACATTTCGCCGCCCGGGGCGCGCTACGGGGAGCCGCCGGAAACGCTCGTGGTCAGGATGCGCGACGGGCACCCGGCCGCCGGGCACCTGGTCGCGATGCTGGCCGGCAGCGGGGCGCGGCGAATTCCGTCCGACCTCGACGCGCTGGCGGTGGCCGTTCGCCCGGCGCTGCCGGATGCGCGCGATGACCGGGAGCGGCCGGCTTGGGTGCGGGCGGAGAACCGCGACGCCGAGCCGTCGGGACCGTCCGAAATGGATTACCAGCCACCGAGCCGCGCGCGCGAGATACCCGCGCCGATCTGGCCGGAGGATCGTGACCTCCCCTCCCCCGCCGTCTCCGCCGAGCGCGATGCCGGCGGCGGGACGGGATGGGTCCGCGAGGACGGCCCAGCGGTCGTGCGGCAAGGACCGCCGCCGGTCGCGCCGGCCCAGACGCGGGATTGGAACCTCCCCTTTCACCAGCCGCTCGCGCCGCGGTCGCAGCGGCGGTCGCGCTGGGGCTGGGCGTTCAAACTGAGCGGCCTGGTCGTCCTGCTGGGGACGGCGGCGGCGTTCGGCGCGGGGCGCATCCCGTCGCCGCTGGACTCGTTCATGGCTGCGGAGCCGACCCCGACGATCGGGGCGGTGCTGATCGCCGAGGTGACGGCGACGGCGCTGACACCGGAAGCGGCGCTCGCGCCGGCCGGCGTCGGCGGCCCGAGCGGCCCGATCGGCGCAGCCGATCCGGTGGTGACGGTGCTGGCGGTGGCCGACGGCTCGACCGAATCGTGGACCGAGCCGACCCCCGCTCCACCGGCTCCGGCGGTGATCGCGCCGCTCGGGGCGGACGACGGGACCGACGAACCGCCTTCCGCCACGGACGGCCGAATCGACGTGGACACGGCCGCGCCAGCAGCCGCACAGGAACCGACGACGACGCCCGCGCCGGAACCGACCGCGCAGCCGGAACCGACCGTCGCCGCGACGACCGCGCCGGAGCCCACGGCCGAACCGGAGCCGACCTCCGCGCCGGACCCGACGGCGACACCCGCGCCGCAGGCGACGGCAACACCGGCGCCGGAACCGGCCGCAGATCCGGCAACCGAGCAGCAGGCCGAAGCGGCGCAACCCGCGCTGGCCACCGCGCCGGAACTCACGGTGCAACTCGCGGCGGGCGGGGCCACGCTGCCGGCATTCGGGTTGCCGCCCTCCAGCGGCGGCAACTGGGTGGTGGTGATCGCCGACGCGGCGAACGCCAGCGAGGAGCCGCTCGAACTGGCGATGGACGACCTGCGCCTTCGCTCGCAGCCGGACGATACCGAAACCGCGCTCGACCCCGGGGCGGACCTCGTGGCGGCCGTCGCCAACATCCAGCCGGCGTTCGCGGCCGGCGACGTGGTGGACATCGCCCCCGGCGAGGCGGTGCGGCTGGTGCTGCTCTTCCAGATCGACCCGACGGCGACGGACCTGGAACTGCTGGCCGGCGACGAGGCAATCGACCTCGGGCCGGCACTCGCGGCAGGGGGGGACGTGGCCGGCTTGCCGGAACCGGGGGGAGACGAGTAGTTCGAAGCAGGTACCCGAAGCCCACTTGCCCGGTGCAGCCAAGGGCTTAAAGAGTGCGTTTCAAAACCGCCTCCGTCGTCATCCCGCGCCTGTCGAAAGATCTCGTTTCTCCGGTGTGCGTGCCGGAACGAAATCCCTCGACAGGCGCGGGATGACGGCTTGGTTGACGCTGACGGGGTCCTGAAACCGGCTCCAGGCCGCCGGGCTTAAGGGACAAAGAACCCCGATGGGCCTTGCATGGCCGGCGTGGTTGAAGCGAAGCAGCCAGGCCAGCAATTCGTACGCTTGCGGGCCGGTTCCAAGCCGTCATCCCGCGCCTGTCGAGGGATCTCGTTACTCCCCTCTCCTCGCGAACGACGCACCAAACGAAGCGCCCTGACGATTGATTCGTCAGGGCGCTTCAGCGTCCTTCGTCTCCTCAGCCCGGTCCTTTAGAGCCGGGCGCTGCCGGGGCGCTCCCGGACTCGCGACGTCCCCGCCTCTCAGCGCTTGTTGCGACGCTTCCGGCGCTTGCGCGGCCGGTCGCGCCCGCGCTCGCGCGTGCGATCGGTTCCGCCGTCATCGCGGGAAGCCTTGCGCGCACCGGATGCCGTGACGACGTCACCGGACGAGAGCGCGGCGCGGTAATGGGGATGGTTTGCGGCGGCGCGGAAGGCCTTGGCAGAGCCAGTATCGGTGTCGTAGCGCCAAGGGCGCTCGCCCACTTTTTCCTTGTTCTCGTCGAACCAGACGACGGCGCGGATCTCGGGAAAGTCGATGGGGATCTCGCTGAAGAACGCGGAACGTATCCACGCGGCCTTGTCGCCGCCGTCGGAGCCGGATGCGGTCTCGGCGATCATCAGCGGCTTGCCGGCAGCGAACGACCGGACCTTCGCGATGCTTGGACCGAAGACGCCGGAGAACGACTGCCAGCGATGGCCGTTCCAGTTCCCCCAGTTGTAGCCGTCGAGACCGATCCAATCGACGTACTCATCGCCGGGATACAGATCGGCCATGTCGGTAAACCCGTCCACATGGACGTTCGGGCTCCACACCCAGCCGACGTTGTTGGCGTTCTCTTCGTCGAAAACCGATCGTAGGTGCTGCCAAGCCTCGACGTAGTCAGCCGCGGAATTTCCGTTCTTGCCGGCCGCCCACGGGTACCACGTGCCGTTCATCTCGTGGGCGAAGCGCAAGAGCACGGGTTTGCCCCAGGCGGCAAGTTGCGACGCCCACGAGCGAACGTATGTGTCGTACGTCGATCCGGCAATGACCGAGAGTTTGTATTGCGGTTGGTCAACCCTGCCGTTCGGCACCCAAGGTTCCCAGGTAATCATCGGGATCGCACCGCGCACGGACACACGGTCGAGCATGGAGAGATCAAGATTCTTGCCGTCGCCGTTCGCACCCCAGCCCTGATACCACATCACGATCTCGGGATCTCGGCCGATCGCTCGCTGCAACTGCACGAGCGGCGCATCGTGCCACGGCGCCTCGTTCCCGCCCGACTTTTCGAAAACGCCAAAGGCGAGCGGATTGCCGCCGGGTTTCTCGACCGTGACCTTCACGTTCGCCGCGCGCTTCCCGATGCGGAGGGCGATCTTCTGCGAGCCAGCCGCCGTATCCGGAATCCTCACGGTGGCAGCAACCCGCCCGCGCTGGTCGGCGCGGAGGCGGCCCAGGGACCGCTGCGCGGCGCTGTTGGCCTGCCAGAGCAACCGGCCCTTGCCGCCGGGGGTGAAACCGGACCCGGTCACCTGCACCGTCGCTCCGGGAATGAGCCGCCAGCGGTCGGCCCGCGCGACGCGATTGCGCTTCGCGGCGCGTGCCGTTTCCTGCGCGACGGCCGTCTCGACGCCGAGGAGCGATGCGGCCGGCACGGCGTTGCCCAGCGCGAGGGTTGCCGCCGCCGCGGGCACGACGGCGAGCGTCGGCAGCACGGCGCGGCGGGAAAGGCGCGGCGCGGCGGCCTGTCGGTCGCGCGCCTCCCCTCCCCTGCCCGATCGCGTCATCGTCCGCCCCGCCGGCTTCGAATCGGCCATGTCGTCCAGTGTCCGTTCACCATGCTGTCTAGGGTACCGCGTGACGGCCGCGATGCAATCCTCCAAACGGACCAATCGGGGAACGGGCGTGCGCTAGACTGGCGGCCACGCCCGCCCCGCCGCCCCGTTCGCAGGAGGCACCAACCGTGTGCGGCCGGTACGTCATCCCCGGAACGACCGAATTGTCCGAGCGGTTTCAGTTGCGCTCGATCCCCTTCGAGTGGTTTCCGACGTGGAACGCCGCGCCGACCCAGCGGCTGCCGGTGATCGTGGAAGACGATTCCGGCGCGCGGGCGGCGCGGCTGATGCAGTGGGGCCTCCTGCCGCGCTGGAAGCGCGACGGCAAACCGGGCATCGCCCCGATCAACGCGCGCGGCGAAACGCTGCTGGAAAAGCCGATGTTCCGCGGGCTGGTGCCGAAGCGGCGCTGCGTCGTCCCCATCGGCGGCTTCTACGAATGGCAAGCGCAGGACGGGCGCAAGCAGCCCTTCTTCGTCACCGACGCCGAACCGGACGGCATCTGGGGCCTGGCCGGCCTCTACGACGAGCAGGACGGCCCGAACGGCGAACCCCTGTCGTCGTACACGGTGGTGACGGTGGCCGCCAACCCGCTGCTGCGCCCGCTTCACGAACGCATGCCCGCCATCCTGCGCCGCGAGGACGAAGACGAGTGGCTGAGCCGGGACGTGACCGATCCGGTCCAGGTCGAACGGTTGCTCCAGGCATACCCGGACGACCGTATCCGTTTGTGGCCGGTTTCCACGGCGGTCAACAGCGTCCGCAACAACGGCCCGGACCTCGTGCGCCCGGCCGAGGCGCAACGCTCGCTTCTGGGGTAACCGCGCCGAACCGGCAGGCAGGGCGTCCGCTCCGACGACGCGGGACTCCGCCGCAACGCCGGGAATGGTGGCGTTATACGGAATCCGGCTGATTGGAGCGCGAATCCGTTCGTCGTTCGGAGGGGAGGGACCCGTGCCCTCCCCTCCGAACGCACGCCGTCACGGGCAGGCGAAACGGCAGCGAATAGCCGGATTTCGCTTTAGCCTACTTGATGCGGATAACACCCGTGCCCAGCCCCGGATGGGCTTCGTTCGCGTAGCCCCGGGATTCATCCCGCGGCGGTCGTGGCCGCTGTCCGCGCCAACAACGCAACCGCAATAGCCCCGGGCGCTTCGTGGCCGGCGCCCGAATCAAGAAGCGCCTGTTTCGGCACTCCGCGAACGCCCACCACCCCGTCATCCCGGACCTGTCACAGGATGACGATGGAGTGAAAGACGCTGGATGGCAGATCCCAACGCTACAGGAGCGAGAACAACGCCGCCCACGCGATGATCTGGACGACGAGGGCCGCCGCGAGCACGAACCGGGCCGCGAACCGGTCGAGCCGCGCCACGTACCACGCGACCACCGCGTTCATCAGCGTCACGCCGAACGCGATAAGCGGCAAGCGCCACAGCACGCGCGGCGTGCCCCACCGATCGGGGATACCGGCCGCGTCGAGGTGAACCACCAGCACCTCGGGCAACCGTCCAATCTGCGTGAGCAGCACGATCGCCATCAGCAGCGCCCCAGCGAGCGAGGCGGCGAAGAGGGCGGACGCGATCCGGTCGCCCACGAGGTCGCCGGAAAGCAGCCCGGCCGGCATCCGAAACGACGGCAGCGCCACCGCCGGGCGCGGCGCGCGGCGACCAGCCGGGCGACGCGCGGGACGAGGTCGCCTGGCTACCGGGGTTTCCTCGTCGGGAAGGTCGTCCCAGCCGGGATCGTCGTAAGGATCATCGAGGCCGTCGCCCCACGCCGACGGATCGGTCGGGTCGTCGAGGTCGGGGTCGGCGGAGCGGATCTGGCCCGTCGGCCGGGTCGCGCGCCGCGGAGGAGCGAACGATTCGTCGCCGGGATCGGGGCCGAAATCGTCGAACGGGTCCGGCGACGAATAGGGATCGGCGTAGGGGTCCTGCCCGGCGACGCGGCGGGTGACGCGAGCATCGCCGGCATCCGGTGCGAACGGGTCGCGAGGGCGACCGCGTGCGTCGGAATCGGCGGTGAACGGGTCGCGCGCCGCGCCGGGGTCGGATGCGGACTCGCTTCGCCGGACGGGCCGGTCGGCGCGCGGTTGGGCCGGAGGGCGCGCCGAAGCGTCGGACGGTTCGCCGGATCGGGGTTGGGCCGCGCCGTAGACCGGCCCGACGGCGCGACCGGACGGCCGGGCGGCGGGATCGGAACCGGGAGCGCCGGTCGGCATCTCCCGCGAAGGCTGACGCTGCCGGGTCACCGGGTCGGCGGCGGGATCGAGGTTGCCCCGCCCACCGTCTCCGGTTGCTCCCTGCCGGGGTGGCTGCCGGCGCGCGGCGGGGTCCCCGGGAGGTTGCTGCGACATCGCTGGATACCCTCGGCCCGGATCGGGGCCGGGCGTCGCCGCCCGCCGCTCCGGGGTGGAATGCCGTCCTGCCGGTCAGGATAGCACGGTCCCCACCGCCATCCGGCCACGAACGGCGAGATCAGGACGAGGGTGTGGCCAGCGCAACCGGCGTCGCCGCAGGGCTGGCCTCCGGCTCCGTTTCGAGCACTGCCGGCGGCGCGTTCAACGGCGGCACGAACTCGCCGGCGGAGGGGGCCGGCGTCGGCGGCAGGACCGACGTAACGTTCGCTTCGGCGCGTTCGGCGGCCAACCAGTCGTTCACGCGCACCTGCCCGATACGAGTGATCTGGGCGTCGGTCAGCGGGCGGTCGGGGTCGGCCTCCAGCGCCCGGACGATGTGCCAGCCGAACTCGCTCTGGACCGGCTCGCTCGTCTCGCCGGGTTCGAGCGAGAACGCGGCGTCGGCGAACGGCGCGACCATCTCCTCGCGGACGAACCAGCCGAGGTCGCCGCCGTTGATTGCCGTGCCCTGGTCGGTCGAGTTGGCACGCGCGAGGTCCGCGAAATCGGCCCCGGCGGCGAGATCGGCGGCAAGCTGGTCGGCGAGGTCCTTCGACGCCACGAGGATGTGGGCGGCGTGAACCTGCGGCGCCGACTGGCCGACCTCGGCCGCGAACGCGTCCTCAACCTTTTCACGGGCGACGGCCGGCACGGCCACGCGGGCGAGGTAGTCGGCACGGGAGATGCCGACCGCATCCAGGGTGTCGGCCTCGAACGCGGACAGGCCGGCTTCGGCGGTCGCGAGCGCATCCATCGGTTCGGGCGTCGCGTCGGCCACCGGGCTGGCAGCCGGTGTGCCGTCGGAAACCGGGGTGGCCGCGAGCGGGGTTTCGTCCGGAACCGGCGTTGCCCCGACCGGAGTGGCGTCGTCGAAGAGGGCCGCGGCCTCAGCCGTGGCGGTGAGCATTGCGGCGCGATCGGGCGTCAGGGTCGGGGTGGGTGCGGGCGTCCGCAGCGGCGAGCCGAGCGGGGCGAACTGGTCGAGTAGCCAGAGTTCGGCCTCGTCGCCGGAGACGGGCATGCCCATCTCGTTCGCGCCGCGCACGTAGAGGCGGTCGTCGATCATGCCGTTGAGGGTGGCAGGGTCGGTATCGGTGCTGCCGCGCACGCCGGGGATGCCGGCGATCGCGGCATCCGCCTGCGCGAGGTACTGGCCGCGCTGGTCCGGCCCGACCATGTCGGCGAACGATTGGTAGAGGCGGGCCTGTTCGAGCAGGTCGATCTCGCGCGCGGTCCAGTAATCGGAGCGCCGGATGGGTTCGCCCGCGACCTCGGCGAGCACGGCGCGCGGTTTGAGCACCCACTCGTTCAGCGCGCCGGCGGCAAGCACGACGACGACGATGGCCGCGGCCGCGGTGACGACGACGCGGAGGGTACGCTGCTTGCGCGCCTCGATCTCACGCCGCGACACGCGCTTGGTCCGAGGCGCGGGCGCGGTCGGATGCCCGCCGGCCCGACCGCGCAACCGCGCGATCCGGTCGCCGAGGGTTTCGCGCCGCGGCGGCTGCCCCTTCCCGGCCGGTCTCCCCTTTGCCCGCTCCGGCATCCGAACCTCGTCCTCCGCTCGCCCGGTTCCGCGCGCCGGAAACCGGAAAACGCCACGCGGGGAGGCGCGTACGCCTCCCCGCTCCCGAACGCATCGCCCGGCGGCCGGGCAATCCGGCCGCCGTTTCCGGTCCTAGCGGACGGAGGTGGTGAACGGCAGCAGCGCGACGTGGCGGGCGCGCTTGATGGCGACCGTCAGTTGGCGCTGGTGCCGGGCGCAGGTGCCCTGCTTGCGGCGCGGCTCGATCTTGCCGCGCTCGGAGATGTGCCGTCGCAGGCGGGCGATGTCCTTGTAGTCAACTTCCTTGATGTTGTCCATGCAGAACGGGCAGATCTTGCGCCGGCCGAAGCGGCCGCCGCCGCCGCCGCCACGGCGCGGACCACGGCCGCCAC